>JBJTRI010000121.1:0-3983 GCA_046076045.1 bacterium | reverse complement strand
GGGCACGACCCGCGAGGGCGCATGGGCGCTCACCCGCCGCAAGGCGGCCGCCGGTACGCTGTCCACGCTCTCGCTGCCCAAGCGCGAGGACGAGCTCTGGCGTCGCACCGATTTCGGCACCCTCGAGCAGTCGCTCGCCGGACTCGACCCGTTCGCGATGGCCCCGACGGCGCGCAACGTGGACGACTTGCCGACGGCGGTGCTCGAGCGCATCGCCGGTGAGGCCGGGAACGCCGCGCTGGTCGTCCAGCGTGACGCCGGCGTGGTGCTCGAGCAGACCCACCCGACGCTCCAGAAGCAGGGCGTCACGGTGTGCTCGCTCGACCGCGCCACCCGCGAACACGAGGCGCTGCTCGCGCCGCGGTTCGGCTCGCTGCTGCACGACGACTACGACTGGTACGCGGCCATGGGGGCCACGGTCCGCCAGGGCGGTCTGTTCGTGCACGTGCCCAAGGGCGTGAAGGCCGAGATCCCGGTCCGCATGTTCCACTGGATCGACGGCGCCGGCCGTCTCGTCGCGCCGCGCACCGTCGTGGTGGTCGAGGACGGGGCGGAGGTCACGGTCCTCGAGGAGATGCTGTCCGAGACCGTCGAGGGTGCGTCGCTCCACGCCGGTGGTGTCGAGGTGTTCGTCGGCGCCAACGCCAAGCTCACCTACGCGCAGCTGCAGGATTGGGGCCGCAACGTGTTCCACTACGGCAACATCCGCGCGCAGGTCGCGCAGGATGCCGAGCTGCAGTGGATGCAGGTCATGGTCGGTGGCCGCATGACGAAGGCCAACGGCTACTTCGACCTCGACGGCTCGGGGGCGCGTGCGTACGTCAACGGCTTCATGTTCGGCGACGCGCGCCAGCACTTCCACCTGCACACGCTGCAGCGCCACCTCAAGCCGCACTGCACGAGTGACCTGCTCATCAAGTGCTGCCTCAAGGACAAGGCCCGCAGCATCTACCAGGGCCTCATCCAGGTGGCCGAGGGCGCGCAGCGCACCGACGCCTACCAGGCCAACCGCAACCTGCTGCTTTCCGACCAGGCGCGGGCGGACAGCATCCCCGGACTCGAGATCCTCGCGAACGACGTGCGCTGCACGCACGGCGCCACGCTCGGGTACGTCGAGCCGGAGCACCTGTACTACCTCATGGCGCGCGGCCTGCCGCGAGTCGAGGCGCAGCGACTCATCGTGGAGGCGTTCTTCGAGCCCGTGATCGAGCGTATCCCGCTCGCGACCGTGCGCGACCGTCTGCGCGGCGAGATCGAGCGCAAGATCGGCTGATGTCCCACGTGTCGCGGCATCCCGCGGGCGCGTCCGGTTCGCCGGACGCGCCCGTCGTGGCCCCGGCCCTCGCCGGCTTCGACGCCCGCGAGGTCCGGTCGCGGTTCCCGCTGCTCACGGAGCCGCGCGAGCGTCCGCTCGTGTACCTCGACAGTGCCGCGACCTCGCAGAAGCCGCAGGCGGTCCTCGACGCCATGGACCGCTACTACCGCACCTGCAACGCGAACATCCACCGCGGCGTGTACGGCATCGCCGAGGAGGCGACCGCGCTGTTCGAGGACGCGCGCCGCCGCTTCGCGCGGTTCGTCAACGCCTCGCCGCGCGAGATCGTGTTCACGCGCAACTCCACCGAGGCGCTCAACCTGGTGGCGCGCGCGTGGGGCGTTTGGGCGCTGCGCGCGGGCGACGCGGTCCTGCTCACGCCCATGGAACACCACTCGAACCTCGTGCCGTGGCAGATGCTCGCCGCCGAGCGCGGACTCGAGTTGCGCTTCATCCCGCTCACCGGCAGCGGTGAGCTCGACCTCGACGCACTGCCCGGCCTGTTCGCCGACGGGCGCGTGAAGGCGGTGTCGTTCGTGCACGTGAGCAACGTGCTCGGGACCGTGAACCCGGCCGCCGAACTCGCGCGCATCGCGCACGAGCACGGGGCCACGGTGATCCTCGACGCCTCGCAGAGCGCTGCGCACATGGCGCTCGACGTGAAGGCGCTGGGCGCCGACTTCGTGGCGTGCACCGCGCACAAGATGCTCGGGCCGACCGGCATCGGCATGCTGTGGGGCCGTCGGGAGCTGCTCGAGGCCATGCCGCCGTTCCTCGGCGGCGGCGAGATGATCCGCACCGTGTCGCTCACCTCGTCCACGTGGAACGAGCTGCCGTGGAAGTTCGAGGCCGGCACGCTCGCGATCGCCGAGGCGGTCGGGCTGGGCGCCGCCGTGACGTTCCTCGAGGGGTTGGGCATGGAGCACGTGTTCGCGCACGACCGTGCGCTGGCGCGCTACGCCATGGAGCGCCTCGCCGAGGTGCCCGGGGTGCGCGTGCTCGGCCCGCCCGCCGACCGGCGCGGCGGCGTGGTGGCGTTCACGGTCGAGGGCGTGCATCCTCACGATGTGGCGATGGTGCTGGACCGCGACGGCGTGTGCGTGCGGGCCGGTCATCACTGCGCCCAGCCGCTGCACGACCAGCTCGGCATCCCCGCGAGCGCGCGCGCCTCGTTCCACTGCTACTCGGTGCCCGAGGACGTGGACGCGCTCGTCACGGGACTCGCCGAGGTCCGCCGCCTGTTCGCCTGACCGCGCCGGGATCCCATGTCCGACCTGTTCCGCGACCACATCCTCGAGCACTACCGGCGTCCGCGTTGCCACGGCACGCTGGAGAGCCCGGATGCGCGCGTCGAGGACGCGAACCCGCTGTGCGGCGACCGGCTCGTGATGGACTTCCGGTTCGAGGACGGTCGCATCGCGGCGGTCCGCTTCACCGGCACCGGGTGCTCGATCAGCCAGGCGGCCGCCTCGCTCGTGTGCGAGGCGATCGAGGGGCGTTCGATCGAGGAGGTGCGAACGATGTCGCGCCAGGACATGCTCGACCTGCTCGGGGTGGACGACCTGGGCCCGGTGCGGAGCAAGTGCGCGATGCTCGCGCTCAAGACGGTGAAGGCGGCGGCTTGGGGCGTGGCGCGTTGGGACGACGAGGAGGAGGAGTCGGCATGAGCGCGACCTGGCGCACGGTGGCGAACGCGGCGGACCTGCCCGTGGGCACGTCGCGCGTGGTGCGTCTCGACGACGTGCCGGTGGCGGTGTTCCACCTCGAGGACGGTTGGTACGCGATCGAGGACGTGTGCACGCACGACGGCGGCCCGGTGGCCGAGGGTCGCCTCGCGGGTTGCACCATCGAGTGTCCGCGCCATGGGGCGCGGTTCGACATCCGGACCGGGGCGGCATTGTGCCTCCCCGCGGTCGCACCCGTTCCGACCCATCCCGTTCGGGTGGTCGGGGACGAGGTGCAGGTGGAGTGGTCATGAGCGACGAGCAGGCCCCGATCAACCCGCACACCGGCCAGCCGCTGCCGGCCGATCCCCACCCCGCACCGCCGCCCGCCGCGACGGGCCCGGCCACCGGCACGCCCGGGGCCGCCGAGGCGAGTGCGCAGGCGCCGCCCGCGACCAAGCCCGTGGGCCCGCCGCAGTTCTCGAGCATGCCGACCGCGCAGGAGCTCGCGGTGCGTTCGGTACTCGAGACGGTGATGGATCCCGAGCTCGGGCTGTCGGTGATCGACCTCGGGCTCATCCGCGAGATCCACTTCCTCGACGGTCGCACGCTCGTGCGCATGATGCTCACGACGCCGTTCTGCCCCTACGCGCCGCAGATGATGGCCGACGTGAAGCAGGCCACCGAGAGCGCGGTGCCGCAGCCGTGCGAGGTCGAGATCATGCCCGACGCCTGGAACCCCGACATGATGCCGGACCCGGGGTTGCTCGGTTACTCGTACTGATGGCGAACCGTCATGCGAACGGCGGCGCGTCCCGCGAGGGAGGCGCCGCCGTTCGTCGTCTCGGGCGTTACGGTGAGTGTCAACGGTTCCAGCTCAGGCCCATGTTGAGCTTGATCTGGCGGTAGCCACCCACGAAGTGCGTTTTGACCTCGAGGAAGTTGCCGAAGCGCGAGGTGTTGGCGAACGAGGCGCCCGCGAGCAGGGTGAGGCCGCCCTTGGT
>JBJTRI010000120.1:0-6413 GCA_046076045.1 bacterium | reverse complement strand
TCTTCGGCCGTCATGCCCCGACATCAATGCACGCGTCGTGCCCTCAACAATCTTCGCCGCACAATCATCAGACTTGCTGCGCCAGGAACCACCGCACGGCAGCCGGCAGGTCGTCGCACACGAGATCCGCCGCCCGCGCCCCCTCCGCACGCGTCGCACACTCCTCCTCGCGCCCATGGCCGGTGCGTACCAGTACGCCAGCGGCACGCGCCGCATGCCCGGCGTCCACGTCGAGCCACTTGTCGCCGACCACCGCCGAGGCCACGAGCGACAGGCGCAGGTCGTCGGCCGCCTCCCGCAGCAGGCGGGTGCCGGGCTTGCGGCAATCGCAGGCCGCCTCGGGGGCGTGCGGGCAGAACCGCACCGCGTCCAACTCGACGCCCTCGGCGCGCAGCAGGTGCCGCATGCGGGCCATGACGGCGTGCACGCGGGTCTCGTCGAACCAGCCCCGCCCTACCCCGGCCTGATTCGAGACCACCACGACGGGATGGCCGGCGGCGCGCACCACGCGCAGCGCCTCGGCCACACCCGGGATCAGCTCCACGCCGTCGGGGTCCGAGAGGTGGTGGCGCTCGACGATGAGGGTGCCGTCACGGTCCACGAACAGCGCACTGCGGTCGGGCCCCGCGACCCGTCGCGCGATCGCGCGCTCGCACGCGCGTTCGAGCAGCTGCGTGTCGGGCCGCAGCTCGGCCGGACCGTCGCCTGCCTCCGTCGCCCACAACGCGAGTCGCTCGTGGTCGTGCTCGGCGACGCGCGCGAGGAACACCGGGACCTCGTGCTCGGACACCAGCCCCCACGCCCCGCTCATCGCGAACGCCCAGTGGTCGAGCGGCGACCAGCGCGCATGCGCGTCGGCGTCGAGTTGCAGCACGATCGCGCGCGCATGTCCCTGCACGGCGCGCCACGCGGCCGCGATCGGACGTGCGCCCAGCACCACGTCGCACGGCTGCGTGGCCGAGCCGGCGACGACCGCGTGCCCGCGGGCGACAAGCCCCTCGAGCGCGCGCGCGAGGCGTGCGGGCGTGGGGCCCGCGAGCGCGATCCTCATGCCGCCTCGGCCAGGAGGGCGTCGGCGGCGCGCAGCACGAGCGGCACGCCGATCGCATCGAGACAACGCGTGCCGATGGTGCAGCGCCGCTGCCAGCACGGCGAGCAGACCGGGGCGCGATGCAGGATGCGCACGTGCGGACCACGCGCGGCCGTCCAGCCGCTCGCGGCCGAACCGTAGATCTGGATCGTCGGCGTGCCGGCGGCGGCCGCGAGGTGCGCGAGCCCCGAGTCGTTGCACACGGCCAGACGCGCGCCGGCCGCGAGCGCGAGCAGACCCGGCAGCGTGGTGCGGCCCGCCAGCGCGAGGGCCGCCCCCCCGCTCGCGCGCACCACCTCGTCGCAGGCGGCCGCCTCGGAGGCCGTGCCGCACACGAGCACGCGCAGCCCCCGTTCCGCCAGTCCGCGCGCGGTCGCGGCGAACCGGTCGGGGAACCACTCCCGGGCGGGGCCATAGGCCGAGCGCGGTCCCATGATGGCGTAGTCGCCCGTCACCCCGGTCTCGGCCCGCAGGCGAGCGGCCTCGGCGCGGCCCGCGTCGCTCGCCGCGAGCACCGGAAGCCCCGGCGCCTCCCGCACCCCCACGAGGGCGGCGAGGTCGAGGAACTCGTCGCTCTGGTGACGGTCGCCGCGCGCGGCGCGAACCGGCGCGTGCGTGAGCAGCGGTCGGCGGCCCTCGCCGCGGAACCCGATCCGCGTGCTTGCGCCCGAGCGCCACGCCAACCATGCGCTCGAGAACGAACCCGGCAGCACGAACGCCACCTCGGGCCGGAACGCGCGCGCCGCTCGGGCCGCGTCGCGTCGCGCGGCGGCGTCACGCGCCGCCGGGGCCAGCGCATGGAGCAGACCCTCGTCCACCAAGGGGGCGCACAACGCGGCCGGCCCCACGCCGAGCAGCTCGGCCTGCGGCCACGCCTGCCGGAGCGCCCACAGGACCGGACGGGCCATGACGACGTCCCCGAGCCAGTTCGGCAACCGGACGAGCACCCGGCGGGTCGTCATGCGGACCTCAGTAGCTGCGAGCGAACAGGGCGATGCGGTGCCCCGCCCGGGCGACGGACTCGAACGGCGTGGTGTCGAACGGCATGCAGCGCAGCGTTGCGCCGGTCCGCTGCTTCACCTCGGCCTCGAACTCCGCCGAACCGTCCCACGGCACCGCCACGAACCCGCGACGGTCGGCCGCGAAGTGCGCGATGACCTCGTCCTTCGAGGTCGCGAGCGTGGTGTTGGCGGTGCGGTGCGCGAGCGCCTGCTGGTAGAGCGAGCGCTGGATGTCGGCGAGCAGCGCCGGGACGCGCTCCGCCAGCGCCTCGAGCGGCACCGACTCCTTGGCGCGATCGTCGCGGCGCACGGTCATGACCGCACCCTTGGCGACGTCCTTCGGGCCCACCTCGATGCGGAGCGGCACGCCGCGCATCTCGTACTCGTTGTACTTCCAGCCCGGCGAGTACTGGTCGCGGTCGTCGACGTGCAGTCGTACGCGATCGCCCAGCGCCTCACGCACCTTGTCGAGGAACGCCTGCACCGCGGCGCGCTCCTCGTCCTTGCGCCAGATCGGCACGACCACGACCTGGATGGTCGCGACCGCGGGCGGCAGTCGCAGGCCGGCGTCGTCGCCGTGCACCATCACGAGCGCCCCGATGAGACGCGTGGACACGCCCCACGACGTCTGCCAGACGTGCTGCTGCTTGCCCTCGTGGTCCTGGTAGAGGATGTCGAAGACCTTGGCGAAGTGCTGGCCGAGGTGGTGCGAGGTGCCGGCCTGCAGCGCCTTGCCGTCCTTCATGAGCGCTTCGATGGTGTACGTCTCCTGCGCCCCAGCGAAACGCTCGGCATCGCTCTTCTTGCCCGGATGCACGGGCACCGCCAGCTCGGTCTCCACGAACTCGCGGTAGACCTCGAGCATGCGCAGCACCTCCTCGCGCGCTTCGGGTTCGGTGGCGTGCGCGGTGTGCCCCTCCTGCCACAGGAACTCGGCGGTGCGCAGGAACGGACGGGTGCGCTTCTCCCACCGCATGACGTTGCACCACTGGTTGAGCAGGACGGGCAGGTCGCGGTGGCTCTTGATCCACTGCGAGTACATGTGGCCGATGATGGCTTCGCTCGTCGGCCGGATGGCGTAGCGCTCACCCAGCTTCTCGCGCCCGCCCTCGGTGACCCACGCGCACTCGGGCGCGAAGCCCTCGACGTGGTCGGCCTCCTTCTGCAGGAGCGACTCGGGGATGAGCAGCGGGAAGTAGGCGTTCTGGTGCCCCGTCGCCTTGATGCGGCGGTCGAGCAGGCGCTGGATGTTCTCCCACACCCCGAATCCGTAGGGCCGGATGACGAGCGAGCCGCGCACGGGCGAGTCGCCCACCAGCTCGGCCTTGTAGATGACGTCGTTGTACCAGCGCGAGAAATCGTCGGACTGGTCGGTCAGGTCCTCGACGAACGTCTTGCTCTCGTCCTTCTGGGCCACGGGGATCTCCGGGGAGGGCGCGCAGAGCGCGCGTGCGATGGGTGCGGCGTACTCCGGCAGTCTAGGGCAGCCCGGCACGGGCCGCCAAGACCATGGCGACGGGTCAGCGGTCGCCGAGGCGTCGCGTGACCTGTGCGAGGACGGCCTCGGGCGCGAGGTCCGTCATGCAGCGGAAGTGCCCGAGCGGGCAGCGTTCGCGCCCGTGCAGCGTGCAGGGACGGCACGCGAGCTCGGTCTGTACGAGGGCATGCCCCTCGCCCGCCGGTGCGAAACCCAGCACGGGCGACGTGCTGCCGAAGATCGCCACCACCGGCACGCCGCGCGCTGCCGCCAGGTGCATGAGCCCCGAGTCGTGCGTCACCGCGACGCGGCAGTGTCCGATCGCAGCGGCGGCCCGCTCGAGCGAACCCGTGAGCCACGTCGCGGTCGTCGAGCCCTCGATGCGTGCCGCGAGCCGCGACAACCCGCGCCGCTCCGCCGCGGTCGAGAGCACGACGCGGGCGATCCCCAGCCCCTCCAACCGCTCGTCGAGCGCACACCAGCGCTCCTCGGGCCAGCGCTTGGTGGCGTGCAGCGCACCGGGTGCGAGCGCGACGCACGGTCGCTCCGCCCCGAGCGCGGCGAGCGCCGTGGCCGCCCAATCCTCGTCGGACCCGGGCACGGTCACGCGCGGCACCCCGGTCACCTTCACGCCGAGCGGGGCGAGCGTGGCGGCATGGCGTTCGAGCACGGACGGCAGCGGCGTGGGCCGGCTCCAGCGCGCATGCACCCAGCGTGCGCGCGCCATGCGCCACGACCGCGTGCGCACCACGCGCGCCTGTTGGCGGAACGTCAGGATGCGCGTCCGCGCGTTGCCGTGCAGGTCCACGATGAGGTCGTGGTCCTCGAGTTCGGCACTCATGCTGACCAGGTCCTCGATCCGCCGGGCATCGCGCTCGAGCACGCGCACGTGGTCGAGTGCCGGGTCGTGGCGCACGACGGCGGCGTACTCCTCCTTGACCCAGTACGTGATGCGCGCCTCGGGCCAGGCGCGCCGGAGCGCGTGGACCGCGGGCAGGGTGAGGACGACGTCGCCGAGCGAGGACAGACGCAGGACGGCGATGCGCCGGAAGCCGCCCGTGGGCAACGTGACGGCGGGCGTGCCGCTCATGCGTCGCGGAACTGCATGTCGTGGAGGCGGCGGTACGTGCCGTCCTGCGCCAGCAACTCCTCGTGCCGACCCTGCTCCACGATGCGTCCGCCCTCGAACACCAGGATGCGGTCGGCGTGTTGCACCGTGGACAGCCGATGCGCGATCACGAGCACGGTGCGGTCGTGCATGAGGCGCTCGAGCGCGTCCTGCACCAACCGCTCGCTCTCGGTGTCGAGCGCCGAGGTGGCCTCGTCGAGCAGCAGCACGGGCGGGTTCCGCAGCAGCGCACGCGCGATCGCGATGCGCTGACGCTCGCCGCCCGAGAGCAGCACCCCGCGGTCGCCGATCACGGTGTCGTACCCCTGCGGCAGGCGCGAGACGAAGTCGTGGGCGTGCGCCGCGCGCGCCGCCGCCTCGACCGCCGCGTCGTCCACCCGGTCGAGCCCGAAGGCGATGTTGGCGAGCACGGTGTCGTGGAACAGGATGGTCTCCTGCGTGACGACGCCCAACTGACGCCGGAGCGACGCGAGCGTGACGCTGCGCAGGTCGTGACCATCCACCGTGACGCGGCCGGCGACGGGGTCGTGGAAGCGCGCCAACAGGTCGAGTGTCGTGCTCTTGCCCGCACCGCTCGTGCCGACGAGCGCCACCACCTCCCCGCGCCGCACCGTGAAGTCGACGTCGTGCAGCACGGGACGCTCGGGTGAGTACGCGAACGAGACGCGCTCGAACCGGATGGCGTCGGCGAGCGGCGGAAGTGCGCGCGCCCCCGGCGCGTCGGCGATGCTGGGCGGGGTGTCGAGGACCTGCCAGACGCGATCGGCCGCCCCCATGCCGGCCGCCATGGTGCCGCCCATCTCGGACAGGCTCTTGACCGGGGACAGCAGGCTGAGGAGCGCGGCCACGAACGTGAACAGGCGCTCGGGCGGCAGCGTGCGCGTCTCGAACACCTCGCGCGCCCCCATCCAGCCGATCGCGACCGCGACCAGGATGATGGCGTACTCCGACATGGGCTTGGCGGCGGCCGACACCCGCCGCAGGCGCGTGAACGCCCGGAAGTAGCCGCTGTTCCAGCGTTCGAAGCGGGCCTCCTCCTGTCGCTCGGCCCCGAACGCGCGCACGATGCGCCCGCCGCTCAGGTTCTCCTGCAGCACGCCGGTGAGCGAGGCCATCTCCTCCTGCGCGCGCCCGGAGCGCTTGCGCATCTTGCGCCCGATCCACACCAGCGCGGCCGCGGCGGGCGGCAGGACCACGAACGAGAACAGCGCCAGACGCCACGACGCCGCGAACACCATGACCAGCGTGCCGATCAAGGTGAGGCCGTCCTTGAGCAGGTTGCTGATGCCGGCGGCCAGCGCCCCACGCAGCGCCTCGACGTCGTTGGTCACCCGCGACATGACCTCGCCCGAGCGCCGCGCGTTCAGGTAGGAGAGCGGCAGGCGCTGGAGGTGCGCGAACAGCATGCGTCGCAGGTCACGCGTCGCGGCCTGCTCCACCGAGACGCTCAGGTATGAGGCCGCGTAGTCGGCGAGGTTTCGGACCAGGAACAATCCGAGGATGACCAGGCAGAGACGCTCGAATGCCACGAACGGCGGGACCGCGGCCAGCCACGCGGTGAGCGCCGACTGCGCATGCGCGAGTGCGGGGACCTCGACGCCGGCGCTCGGGACCTGCGAGGCGTTCGCGCCGCGGAACAGCACCGACATGAAGGGCTGGATCAGCACCAGCCAGATCGTGGAGGTGGCCGAGTACACCACCATGCAGGCGATGGCG
>JBJTRI010000119.1:0-66247 GCA_046076045.1 bacterium | reverse complement strand
GCCCCGACGCATCCCGCGTCTGCGCTGCGTCACCTGTGGACGGACCTTCAGCAGCCAGACGTTCTCCACCACCTACTGGCTCAAGCGGCCCGACGTCCTGCTCCCGCTGGCGCACGGCGTCCTCACCTGCGCCGGCTACCGCCAGATGGCCCGCGAGCGACGCTGTTCCCCCTCCACGATCCAGGGGCAGATGCGTCGGCTCGGGAGACACGCCCTGCTCCTGCTGGAGCAGCACAGGCCGGCTGGACCCGTGGTCGAGCCGCTGGTCGTGGACGGGTTCGAGTCGTTCGGCTACAGCCAGTACCACCCGCTATACCTGAACCTGGTTGTCGGTGCGCACAGCCACTTCGTCTACGCGTTCACGCACTCGCCCATGCGCCGCAAAGGCAGCATGACGGCCGGGCAGAAGCGCCGCCGGGCGCGCATGGAGGCTGAGGACGGGCGTCCTGACCCGCGTGCGATCGAGTCCGGCACGCACGAAGCGCTGCGGCTCGCAGCCCGCGCACCGCAGCCACTAACCGTACGCTCGGACGAGCATCAGGCCTATCCGCGCGCGCTCAAGCGCCTCGCTGGCTACCGGATCCTGCACGAGCGCACCCACAGCAAGGTGGCGCGCACCGCGGGCAATCCGTTGTTCCCGGTGAACCGGCTCGACCTGCAGCTCCGCCACAACAGCGCGAACCACAAGCGCGAGACGATCGCGTTCTCGAAGCGGCATCAGTCGGTGGTCGAGCGAGCAGCGTGGCTGATCGCGTGGCTCAACCTGGTGAAGCCGTTCTCGGAGCGAAGGGACGGCGGCACGCCTGCGATGAGGCTCGGACTGGCTAGGAGGCGGTACACGGTGGCGCAGTTGCTGCGCTGGCGGTTGTTCCCGCTGCGCGTGGGGCTGCCCGAGACCTACGCGACCTACTACCGAGGCGAGGTGCGCACAACCCGCATCCGCAATGAGCGCCGGCACGAGCTGAAACTGGCGATGTGAGACGAGCGAACGCCCCCGGCGGGCGCGAGCCTCACCGGGGGCGTCAACAATCTTCGCCGCACAACCTTCGTCGCACGACCCAGTCGGGGGGCTACTTCAGGTAGACGATCCTCCGCGACTGCGTGCGACCATCCGCAGTCAACCGGACCCAGTACACTCCCGCCCCCTGCGCACGTCCCGCTTCGTCGTCGCCCCGCCACGACACGCGGTAGTCACCCGCCTCGTGCATCCCGGTCGCGAGCGTGCGGATGCGTCGGCCGTCCACCGAGAGCACCGTCAACTCCACCGGACCGCGGCGCGCCAGTCCGAACGCCAGGTTCGCGGCACCGCGGGCGGGGTTGGGGGCCGGGGACAGGAGCACGGTGGTCGTCGGAGGTGCGGGCACTCGCGTCGCGCCCAGTCGCGATGCGGGGACGGAGTGGTTCGCGGCGTCGCGCGCCTCGATCGTCGCGATGCGGACGGCGGGGTCGCCGTCTCGGCGCGCACGGAAGCGGTAGCGTGCCACCACGCCCGTACCGGTGAAGCCGACGTCGCTCACGCCCAGCAGTGCCGCATCGGCGGCGCCGGGGCGCGGCAGGTAGGCCACGCCGCCCTGGGACTCGGCCAGCCCGCCGGACTCGGACCCGAGCGGCTCCAGCACGCCCTCGTCCCACGCCAGCTGCACGGCGAAGCCCTGCAGGCCGCCGCGGGCGTCGAGTCGCAGTTCGGCCACCACCTCGTCGCCGGCGGCGACCCGCGAAGGCGCGAACACCTCGAACGACTCGGTGGCCTCCGCACGCTCGGGGCTCGCGGCGGGACGCGCGCGCATCGCGGGCGACGACACCGACTCGAAGCCGAGCGAGAACAGCATCAGGTCGTCGAACCCGATCACGTCGTCCGTGACCGGACGACTGTCCGGCGTCCCGTCCACCGTCGGGCCCACGTCGAGGTACGCCACGTTCGCGGCCGCGATCGCAGCCCCCGTGCGCCCGTAGTGCGCGCCGAGCAATGACACGTCCTCGACCCGGATGAGGTTGTCGCCCTGGCCGCGCACGGCGCCGTCGCTCACGTCACCGAGTTGGTAGTTCGGCCGACCGGGCGTGAGGTTCGAGGGCGCGGAGCGCATCTGGCACGAGTCCGTCACGAATGCGAGGTAGTGCCACACGCCACGCACCGGCGGCAGGTCCACCAAGCCCGGGCTCGCCGCGGCCGAGACCAGCGTCCACGGCGCGCCGGGGGCGAGTGCGGAGTCGGGCGTCACGCCACCGGCATCGTCGTACTCGGGATAGCTTCCGAATGGCGCACGGTAGAGGGACACCACGCCCTCGAGCGGCGGCGTCCACGACACCAACAACCCGATGCGGCCCGAGGTGCCATTCCCCGAGGTCACGCGCGTCACCGATAGATCCGCGATCGCGGGCGGCAGCGTGCTGGTCACCACCAGCGCCGCGGTCGAACCGGACTCGACCGGGATCGGCTGATTGTCGCAGTCGCGCACACGCGCATCGGTCACGACCAGGTCGCCCACGCCGTCCCCGCCGACCGCGGCGACGTCCACCGTGAACAACACGACGGTCGAGTCGGGGCCGCACGGCTCACCGAGGATCGCCAGGTCCACCCCGTAGCGGTTGGCGCCGAGCGACATCACCTGGAACACGGTGCTCGCGCCCCCCGCCCATGTCCCCTCGCGGATGCTCGAGTACGGCGCGGCCGGCGTGCACAGCGCGAAGCGGGCGTCGAGCTCGAACTCGACGTGCACGAGTCGTGCGGGCATGGTGTCCGCTCGCTCGTAGACGAACGGCACGGTGACGCACGGGTTCGAGGGCGTGAGACAGAGCCCCTGCGTGCGGGCCACGATGCGCGAGACGGCCGAGTCGGCGAACACGTTGATCGTGTAGGTCTCCTGCCCCGTGCAACCCGACCCGCCCGTGGCACCGAGCGTGAAGATGTGGAAGCCCGGAGCGGTCGGCACGCCCGAGATCGCGCCGGTCGGGGACAACGCGAGGCCGCTGGGCAACACACCCTCGACGAGCGTGAACGCGAACGGGCCGATGCCGTTGAGCACCGCGATCGAGTCCGAGTACGACGCGCCCACACGAGCGTCGGCGAGCAGCGCCGGGTCGAGCACCAGCACCGGGCACGCGACCGTGAGCACGAAGACGCGCTGGCCCGGCACACTGTCGGCATCCGCTGCCGAGACCGTGAACGAGTAGGCCCCACTCGTCGTGGGCAGCCCGGTGAGCACACCCGACGAGGACAGCGCGAGCCCCGGCGGCAACGCACCCGAGACGAGCGCGAACGTCAGCGGCGTGCGCGCGTTCGACGCACCCAGTGCGACCGAGTAGGCCGCGCCGACCTCGCCGTTGGGCAGCGTCGCCGGCGTGAGCGCGAGGTCCGTGTTCTGCACACGCAGCGTGTCGATCGCACCGGCGCGCACCGGCACCGGCAGGTTGCCGCAGTCACGGGCCTTCACGCGCGTCACTACGATCGGCGCGGGGCCGTCCGGCCCCACCGAACGCAGGTCCACGGTGAACAACGTGCCCCCGGTCGTGATGCCGCACGACCCGCCGAGCAGGATGACGTCCACCGTCCACGCGTCAGGGCCGTCCTGGACCACCTGCAGGTTCGTGTTCGGGTACCCCGCGGTCCAGTCGCCGAGTCGGATCGCCGCGGTCATCGTGTCGTTCAAGGCGACCCGCGTGGGGTCGGTCTGGAACGACACCGTCACGCCGCGCACGCTGTCGCTCTCGCCGCGCGTGTAGGTGAAGGGCACCGTCACGCGCGAGCGCGCGCTGGTGAGGGCCTGCCCCAGCGACACGGCCCGCACCGTCGAGAGCGGCACCGTGGCGTACACGTCCACGAGGTGCTCGATCGTCGCGGTGCAACCGGCCGCATCGGTCGCGGTGATGGTCAGGATGGACGTGCCGACCGCGCTCGGGGTGCCCGAGATCGCACCTGCCTCCGACAGCGTGAGTCCCGCGGGCAGCGAGCCCGCGGTCACCGCATACGTGAACGGGGCGACGCCCCCGACCGCACCGAGCGTGGCGGAGTAGGCCGCGCCCACGGAGCCGTCCGGCAGCAACGCGGGCGTGAGCGCGATGGTCGGGCAGGCCACGGTGAGCGTGCAGGCGAGCGAGCCCCGGCAACCCGCGGCCTCGGTGGCGCGAATCACCAGCGGGAACGTGCCCGAGGCCGTCGGCGTGCCCGCGAGCACGCCGGCCGAGGACAGCGTCAGGCCTGCGGGAAGCGCACCGGATGCGACCGTCCAGGTGAGCGGCCCACTGGCACCGGTCGCGGAGAACGAGACGGCGTAGGCCCCGCCAGCGATCGCGACCGGCAGCGAGTCCGGCGAGACCGCGATCGGCGACGTGGAAACGTTCACGCCACCCGCCGCCCCCATGTTGAGCCCGACCGGCACGCCAGCGCAGTCCTGGGCTCCGATCGCGACCAGGCTCACCGCGGCGACCCCGCTCGGGCCCTGAGCTGCGAGCGCGACCGAGAACAGCGTGCCGCCCGTCGTGACCCCGCACGGCGCACCGGTGAGTGCGACCTCGACCGTGTAGCGGCCGCCGCCGAGTTCGGTGACCTGCAGCGTGCGGTTCGGGAACGCCGCTCCCCACGCCCCGGCGCTGACGTGCGCCGATGCGGGGCCCGCCGTCGGCAGCCGAAGGCGCGTGGTGTCGACCTGGAACGTCACGCTCACCGAGCGCAGCGCGAGCGTGTCCCCGCGCACGAGCGAGAACGGCACCTGCACCACCGACACCTCGGGGTTCAGGCACAACCCGGTGGTGACGGGCGCCACACCGTTCGAAGCCGGCGTGGGCGCCACCGCCCACGTCAGCGCCACGGTGCCCGTGCAGCCGCGCACGTCGGTCGCGGTGATCGAGAACGAGAACGTGCCGGAGGTGAGCGGCGTGCCCGTGACCGAACCGGTCGAGGGGTCGAGCGAGAGCCCGGTCGGCAATGTCCCCGACGAGACGCGATAGCAATAGGGTGACGTGCCACCGCTGGCCGGGAACGAGTGTGCGACCGCACCCCCGACCACCGCGGTCGAGATCGGGCCCGAAGGTAGGCCGATGGTGGCACAGGGCAGGCTCGCATCCGAGGGGAAGGCCGCGAGGTTACCCGACGGTGCGCCCGACATGGTGGAGAACAGTCCGCCCGCGTAAGCCTCGCTATTCCCCACCACGACACTGCGCACCGTGCCGTTCGAGTTGGGGTTCCATGCCGTGACCGCGGCACTCACCGGGTCCACGGCAGCGATGCGATTGCGCGCGGTCGAACCCACCGTGCTGAAGACGCCACCCAGGTAGACCGTGCCCGGACGCGGCATGAGCGCGAATACCGGACCGTTCAGGTTGGGATCCCACGACAACGCCTGGCCGTTGCTGCGGTTGAGCGCCGCTGCGCGGTTGCGGGACTGCCCACCGATGCTCGTGAAGAAGCCGCCGGCGTAGATGCGGTCGCATCCGGCGGCGATCGTGCGCACGGTGCCGTTCGCGTCGGGGATCCACGCGGTCGCGGCCCCCGAGACGGGGTCGAGCGCGCCGATGAACCCGCGCACGACGCCCGACAACAAGGTGAAGTTGCCACCCACGAGCACGCCTTGCGCGGTGGGCTCGATCGCGAACACCTGGTCGTCCGTGTCGGCGGTCCACGATTCGACCGCACCGGTGGCCGAGTTCACCGCGGCGAGGTTGACGCGCACCTGCCCCCCGACCGTCCCGAACAGCCCTCCCAGGTAGACGCGCGGGAGCGCCACCGCGATGGCGCTGACCTGACCGCCCACGTTGGGGTCGAACGCGTGCAGCGCACCGGTGATCGCATGCACGGCCGCAGCACCGTTACGCACCTGGCCCGCGACGGAGGTGAAGTTACCGCCCACGACGAGCGTGTCGCCCGAGAGCGCGAGCGCCTGGACCTGGTTGTTGGCGTCGGGGTTCCACGCGGTGACCTGGCCGGTCGTGACGTCGAAGGCGGCGAGGTTGTTGCGCGCCACACCGCCGAGCCCGTTGAACGAACCGCCCACGAACAGACGCGATCCGTCGAACTGCAGCACGGACACGGTGCCGAACGCGCTCGGGTTCCACGCGGTCGCAAGCCCGGTCGCGGTGGAGAGTGCGGCGAGGCGGCTGCGCGCCTCGCCGCCCACCGCGAGGAAGTCGCCGCCCACGTAGAGGGTCGCGCCGCTCAGGAGAATCGTCTGGACCGTGTTGCCGGCGTTCGGGTTCCATGCGGTCGGCAGGCCGGTCGAAGCGTCGATCGCGACGATGCGGCTGCGCGCCTGCCCGCCCACCGAGGTGAACGAACCACCCAGGTACACGGTGGCGGCGTCGGCCGCGATCGCGTTGACGGTCGCGGCCACGTTGGGATTCCAGCCACGGGCGACACCGGTGACGGCATCGAGCGCCGCGGCACGATTGCGGAGCTGGCCACCGATCGCGGTGAACTGACCACCCGCGTAGACCGTACCCGAGGCCGCATGGAGGTGGAGCGCATTCACCGTGCTGTTCGCGTTCGGGTTCCAGGTCGCGTCCGCGGCACCGGTGGCGAACGAGAGCAGCGCCACTCGATTGCGCACCTGACCACCGATCGAGGTGAATTGGCCGCCCACGTAGACCCCGGTCGCGCCCTCGACGAGCGCACGCACGGTGGCGTTGGCGTTCGGGTTCCAAGCCTGCACCGCGCCCGTCGAGGCGCTCACCGCACCGATGCGATTGCGCAGCACGCCGCCGAGCGAGAGGAAGTCGCCACCGCAGTGGAGCACGCCCGAGCGCAGCGCCAGGGCACGCACCGCGCCGTTCGCACCCGGGTTCCACGACGACACGCTGCCGTCGGCGAGCACGTAGGCGAGGTTGCTGCGAGGGCTGCTGCCGACCGCGGTGAACTGGCCGCCGAGGTACCACCCGCCCGCACCGTCCGAGACGGCCGCGAACACCGAACCGTTCACCGCAGGGAAGCCCACGAGGGGCTGTGCGGTCGCCGTGTCCACCGGCACACCCGCGCCCGTGACGGGACCGACGAAGGAGAAGCTGCCACCCACGTAGAGCGTGTCGCCGCGCAGCACCTGCGCGTTCACCTGCCCGTTCGTGATCTGGAAGTCGGGACGCAGCGTCTGCGCGTGCGCAGCGCTGGCGACCATCGTGCACGCGAGCACCGCCGCGCACGCACGAGCCCGAGTGAGCGGCCGCGGGGCCACCCACTCGCGGATCGCGCGCTGCGCGTCGCGGAGCCGATGCACGAGGGTGTTCGTCACGGGAGCAGCGTCACCCGATGGGTCTGATCGCTGCCGCCGCGGCGGATGCGCACGAGGTAGAGCCCGGCGGGCAGGCGGCCGCCGTCGAGGTCGCGGCCGTCCCACGTGAACCCACCACGCGCTCCCACCCAGACCGGTGCCATGCGATGGCGCACGCGGCCCTGGAGGTCGAGCACCTCGGCCGCGACGAGCCCGGCGTGGTCGTCCTCGGAGCGGAACTGCACGCGGCCATGCGCAGGGTTGGGCTCGACGCGCAGGAGGCGCAGGCCGGGGCGCACCCCGTCCTCGACGCCGGTCGTGACACCGATCCCGACGTTGCAGCCCGCGGAGCTGACCGGGCTCACGGTGAGACCGGCGTTGTAGAAGCTGGCGCGACGGACCGTGATGGCGGTGGCCGCGACCACGTTGGCGGCGCGGAACCGGAGCTTGTAGAGCCGCCCGGGGCCGGTGAGCGAGACGCCGTTGCAGAGCATCACGCTCGTCGCCACCGCGCTGTCGGCCGCGGTGGAGAAGCGATGGAACGTGCTGCCGCACGATGCGCTGCAGGTGCCGGTCATGAGGCAGCCCTGCTGCGCCGTCGTGGGCGAGGTCGGAAGCAGCGTGAGCCGAGCCGGATCCCAGGACACGACCAGGTCGATACCGTTGAAGCTCGAGCCGGCCGCCGTGACGTCGAAGAAGACGTCGAAGTCGCTGCCCGGCGTCACCGTCTGGTTGGCGGGGACCAGTGCGGCGGTGACGGCGGCCTGCGCCGGAACGGCGAGCCACGACAACGCTGCGATCGCGAGGGTCAGGGTGAGGTTACGCATGGATGCTCCAGGGGAGTGGTGACGCGAGTGGGCGGGAGTGATGCAGGGGGCGGCAACGGATCGCAGTTGCGAAAGGGATCGCGCGGCGCGGAGCGGGCGGGTCTCGCGGAGGGCACACACGAGACACGCCATCGCGCCCCTCCGGGCGATGGCGCGGACCGACACGAGGTCGTGGGATCGGCGCAGGTGCATGGCAGGGTGACCCCGGCGGCGCGGTGAGGCGCACGCATGGTTCACTTCGAACCGGGCCGTGGCGGAGGGGGGTGACGGCCGGTCGGGTGTATGTATATGTGGAATCCGTGCGGGCTCCGGTCGGAACACCACACGCTCGAAAGGATAGCCCTCGCCGAGGCGCGCTCCCAAGCGGTTTCATGGCATTGCCAACCCGCGCCGCCCGGCCCCCTCCCTCCCGGGTCCGGGGTGCCCGTCGAACCGCACGACCCGTTGCGGAACGCATGGTGGACGCAGGCCGGACCCGGGAGTGCGGCAGGGCGGGCTCTGGTCTAGGCTGCCCCCCTATGCAGCCCCTCAACTTCCATCACCTGCGCTACTTCTGGACGGTCGCCCGGACGGGCAGCGTGCGGGCCGCCGCCGAGCGACTGCACGTCTCCCAGCCCACCGTGTCCGCCCAGGTCCGGGCGCTCGAGGACGCCCTCGGCGAGAAGCTGTTCCGGCGCGCGGGCCGCGGGCTCGCGCTCACCGAAGCGGGCGCTCGGGTGTGCCGCTACGGGGACGAGATCTTCGCGCTCGGGGACGAGTTGCAGGCGACCCTCCGCACCCCGACCGGGGACGCCCCGCTGCGACTCGCGGTCGGGATCACCGACTCACTCCCGAAGAGCCTGTGCCACGATCTGCTGCGACCCGCGTTCACCGCCGCCGCGCAGGTCCAGCTCGTGTGCCACGAGGGCCCGGTCGCCGACCTGCTCGGCGAACTCGCGGCGTTCCGGCTCGACCTCGTGCTCGCCGACGAGCCCGCACCCAGCTCGTCCCCCGTGCGCACGCAACACCACCTGCTCGGGTCGTCCGCCATCGTGTTCTGCGCCACCGCGCGACTGGCGGCCCGGCTCAAGCCCCGCTTCCCCCGCTCGCTCGAGGACGCCCCCGCGCTCCTGCCCGCAGCCGGCTCCGCACTGCGGCGCACGCTCGAACCGTGGTTCCGCGACCGTGGGGTGACCCCGCGCGTGGTGGCCGAGTACGACGACCGCGCACTCATGAAGATGGCCGCGGCCGACGGGCTCGGGTTCCTGCCGCTGCCCGCCGCCACGCTCCGCGAGGCCCGCGAGCGCTGGGGACTGCGCGCTCTCGGACGAGCCGGCGACTGCCGCGAGTCGTTCTACGCCATCACGACCGAGCGGCGCGTGCACCATCCCGCCGTGCAGGCCATCACGCGCGGGGCCTCGCGCACGCTCAGCGAGCGGGCGAAGGACTGACCGGGAGTCGCCCCAGACCGCCGGACAGGTCGGCGGCCAACCACGCGATGACCGCGTAGCACGCCACGTTCCGGCGCACGAGTTCGGGGTCCACCTTGTCGAACGTGTCGTTGGCGGTGTGGTGCAGGTCGAAGTACGTGCTCGCATCGGTGTCGAGGTCGCACACCGGGATGCCGAGCGGCACCAGCTGCCCCACGTCGGCGTCCCCGGTCGCATCGTTGCCGCGATACTCGACGCCGAGCGGCGACAGCAGCGAGTGGATGGCGCGCATCGCGGGCAGGTACTCGTCGGCGACGCGGGAGCGGAAGCCGAGCGGGCGGAACGCGCCGAGGTCGGACTCCATGCCGAGCACGTGCAGCGCGGCCTCGCTGGCATGGGTGCGGGCATAGTCGCGCGCGCCGCTCAGCCCGAACTCCTCGTTGGCGAACAGCACCACGCGCACGGTGCGGCGCGGGCGCAGCGGAGCCTGCGCGATGAGCCGCGCGGCACCGGTCATGATGCAGACGCCGGCGCCGTCGTCGTGTGCGCCGGTCCCCAGGTCCCACGAGTCGAGGTGCGCGCCCAGCACCACCACCTCGTTCGGACGTTCGCGCCCCGGGATCTCGCCGATGACGTTCGCCGACCACGTGCTGTCGGCCCACCTCGACGAGTCGCGCAGCCGCATGCGGACCGGGGCGCCCGAGGCGAGTTGCTCACCGAGCAGGTCGGCGTCGGGGTTCGAGAGCGCGAGCGCCGGGATGCGCGGCACGCCGGGCTCATAGCGCATCGCGCCCGTGTGCGCGACGCGGTCGTCGTCGGTGCCGATCGAGCGGATGACGACCGCGACCGCCCCGCGGCGCGCGGCCTCGGCCGCACCGCGCGTGCGTCCGGCCACGGCGGGCCCGTAGCCCGAGGCGTCCGCGCTGCGCTCCATGCGGCGCTGCACGAACACGATGCGCCCCGCGAATCGCGTGCTGTCCCCGCGCATGAGCTCGTCGAGGTCGCGCACGCCCACCACCTCGGCCTCGATCCCACCCTCGGGCGTGGCCACGCTGCCGCCGAGCGCCTCGGCGACGAGTCGCTGCGGCCACGGCGACACGGTCTCGACGCGGCAGTCGCCTCGTACCCAGCGCGGGACGCGCACGGGTTCGGTGCGCACCGCGCTGAACCCGAGGCCGCGCAACGTCGCGACCGCCCACGCCACCGCGGCCGAGTCCCCCGGGCTACCCGCGAAGCGAGGGCCGACGCGACTCGTGAGCGAGCGCAGCAGTTCGTAGGCCGTGTCGTCCTCGAGGGCGCGCTCGCGCAACGCGCGCGCGTGGTCGAGTTGCGCGGTGGTGAACGGCGACGCGGGGGGCGGCCCCGACGACGGACCGGCGGCGACCGCGGGCATGGCCGCGAACAGCAGGAGCGCGAGGATCAAGGAACGGGACATCGGTCCTCCGGGGGTGGGACCGCGGCGGCGCACCGTTCACGTGCGCCGCCGGGGTGTCTCACGACTCGCCGCGGGTACGCCGCTCGGCTTCCTCGCGGGCGCGGCGGAACGCCAACTGCATGGGGGTGGGGCCCTCGTCCGCGACCGGCGGGCGCGGGGCGACCGGCTCGTCGTCCGGCTCCTCGGTGCGCCGCATGCGCGAGGGCGGCGGAGCCTCCGCGGCGGCCTCGCGCATGGACAACGACACGCGCCGACGTTCGGGTTCGACCGCGAGCACCACCGCCTCGACGGCCTGCCCGGGCGAGACCACCTCGCGCGGGTGCGTGATGCGGCGCGACGAGAGGTGCGAGACGTGCACGAGCCCGTCCACGCCCGGGGCGAGGTTCACGAACGCCCCGAAGTCGGCGAGTCGCACGACCACGCCCGAGACGCGCGCACCCGACGGGAACGCGCGCACCGCGTCGTGCCACGGGTCGGGGGCGGCCGCCTTGAGGCTCAACGCGATGCGCGCGCGTCCTTCGCGTCCCGGTTCGACCTTGAGCACGCGCACCTGCACGCGGTCCCCGACCGCGACCACTTCGCGCGGGTGCGCGACGCGTGCGTGCGAGACCTCCGAGACGTGCACGAGCCCGTCGAGTCCACCGAGATCCACGAACGCACCGAAGGGCTCGAGTCGCGTCACCGTGCCCTCGAGGTCCTGCCCGGGGGCGAGCGTCGCGAGGCGCGCCTCGGCTGCAGCGGCCTGTTCGCGCTGCAGCCACTTGCGACGCGAGAGCACCACGTTGCGGCGCGCCTCGTCCACCTCGGTGACGAGGAACTCGAGCGTGCGCCCCACGAACGTCGAGGCGTCCTCGACGAATCCCGAGTCCACCTGGGAGATCGGACAGAACGCACGCACTCCGTCCACGTCCACCGCGAGCCCGCCGGTGTTCAGCGCGGTGACGCGGCCCCGCACCGCGAGTCCGGCTTCGCGAGCCTGACGCACGGCCTCGAGCGAGACGCGACCGCGGCCGCTCGGGCGCGCGATGCGCGACAGGACCGGGGACTCCCCCAGTTCGACGATGGCGAGGTCGAGCACCTGCCCCACCTCGACGGTGAGCGTCCCGTCGTCCCGGCGGAACTCGCGGGCGTCGGCCACGGCCTCGCTCCGCCCGCCGATGTCGAGGAGCAGGCTGTCGCCCGAGACCGAGACCACCCGGGCCTGGACGCGGGCTCCGACCCGGGGTTCGGCGGTGGGGGCCCGCTTACCGGTCGGGGCGGTGGCCCCGGGTGTGGGACGGGAGCGCTCGAAGTCCTCGAGCATGGCCCCGAACTCGGCGGCGGAAGCGGCGTCGGTGAGGTCGTCATCGTCGGGCGGGAGGATTAGGTCACGGGTCATGGCCGCATCCTGAAGCATGGGCTCGTTATGGGGAAGGTAGTGCGGCGAAGATTGTTGAGGAGTGGCACGGCGCTCGACCTGCGCTCGTAACCCATTGCGATCCCGTCGAGGGCACGCCGCCTCGGCGTGGCTAAGTCGTTGCCCCGGGAATCTCAACAATCTTCGCCTCACAAGGGTCGGGCAAGTGGGCGGGTCGGATGGGAATTATGCCGATTCGACAGGTACCACTTCCCGGCATCGCCGGTAATCCAAGGAATTCAAGGCATCCCGTTACTGCGAAACATGATGCAAGTGGGCATTTTCCAACACACTGGTGCCACTTCGTGTCGAATTCCCTTCCCAGGAACCGGGGCGACTGGTATGTTATTCCTGTATCTGTGCACACCTTGGTCTGACAGCGGGACCCCCGGTCCCCCCCCCTAGTCAGCCGGCTGTGCCCGGTTCGAAGGGCTGGATCTCCCCCGGGATCCGGCACACATCCAGGATGACGACCCGTTCCGGGAACACCCAGTTCGACAGTTCTCCTTAGGAGGGATGCTCCATGAAGCGTTTCGCTACTCTCTTCGCCGGCCTCGCCGTGCTGGCCCTCGCGGCCACCACCGCGTCGGCCGCGCTGCGTTCGCCGCAGATCACCGTGCTCGGTGGCGGTCTCCAGGGCTACCTGAACTCCGCTGATGGCGGCATCAACGTCGCGACCGACCAGAACGCCGTGCAGAGCTGGGCGGCGACGGTCTCGAACAACTCGACGTTCACGATCCAGGTCGAGCTCTCGGGCAACGCCGCCGGCAACGCGCTCGGTCTCTACAACGCCGGCGCCGCGGCGCCGTCGCTGTACCTGGTGTTCCCGGGTGCGGCCACGACCGGCTGGTTCGCAGTCGCCTCGTTCCGCAACCTGCCGACCCGCGTCGTCGTGAACCTGTTCGACGACACGGCGGCCCTCCAGGGCACGACCACGTACCTGGGCGCCGATCGCAACAACTTCGGCTTCTACATCAACGGCACGAACGGCACGTACTACACGCAGGACTCGCGCAACTCGGGCAACGCCCAGGCGCTGACCTACGCGGGTACCGGGCTGAACGCCGGCCAGTGGTTCCTCTGCTTCGAGGAGCAGGTCGGTGGCGATCAGGACTTCGACGACGCGGTCCTGTTCCTCGAGTCCGTCAACCCGACGCCGGTCTCGAAGTCGAGCTGGGGCTCGCTGAAGGCGCGCTTCCGCTGATATCAAGCCTCACCACGAACCCGGCGCCGAGTCCCCTCGGCGCCGGGTTTCGCGTTTCATGGGGTCGCGGTGGCGGGCGCAGGCACCTCCATCCTGCGGTGCGCAGGGTTCAGGGGTCCGCACGAATCCGCGAGCATCAGGCGCGAACGGTTCGGCGCCCGAGCACCGCCCCGCGGTCCGAGCCACATCGCCCCCGGGGTGCGGAGCCCTGAGGCGTGCAACCTCTGGGCTGGTCGGTCCGGGACTTCAGGGCGGGGACGCGCGGCCCTGGGCCTCGACGGACACCCCGCTAGGGATCGTCACGCGGAGCACGCTCGCAACCCATCGCGATGCGGTCGGGCCGGCCCAGCGGCAAGCCCCCTCACCCTCAGCCGCGGCTCTCGACATTCGCCGTCGCCCAGCTGGCCGCGTCCTCGTTGGGCTAGCGCTCCACCTCGTCGCGCCGCGGCGCCGGACGGTCCAGCGTGACGTCGTCCCACGATGCCGGGTCGTCGAGCGACTCGAGGTGCGTGAGCACGGCCGCATTGGGGATCGCGACCCGGATGTCGGCCTCGATCGCCTCGAGCAGCGCGTGCCCGCGGTGCACGGTCCAGTCCCCGGGCACGAGCACGTGCATCGACACGAACCGCCGCGCCCCGGCCTGTCGCGACCGCAGCGCGTGCACCTGCACCGGCGCGACGAGGTGCGGTTCGAGCGCGCGGCGCAGGCGCTCCTGGTCCTCGCTCGAGAGCGCCGTGTCCATGAGCCCGTGCACGGAACGCCGCATGATGTCCACGGCCGTGCGCACGATCATGAGCGCCACCACGAGGGCCGCGACCGGGTCGAGCCAGCGCCAGCCCGTGAGCAGGACCGCGCACACCCCGGCCAACACGCCGACCGAGGTCCAGACGTCGGTGAGCAGGTGGTGTGCGTTGGCCTCGAGCGAGACCGAGTGGTGACGGCGCGCGGCGCGCAGCAGCACGAGCGCGACCACGAGGTTCACGACCGAGGCCCCCACCGACAGCACGAGTCCGAGCCCGACCTGCTCGAGCTCGCGCGGCGCCCACAGACGTCGGACCGCGGTCACCGCGATCGCAAGCCCCGCGAGCAGGATGAGCACGCCCTCGACCGCGCTCGAGAAGTACTCGGCCTTGTCGTGACCGTAGGGGTGCGCCTCGTCCTCGGGGCGTGCGGCCACCGCCAACATGGCGAGCGCCAGCATGGCACCGGCGAGGTTGACCAACGACTCGACCGCGTCCGAGAGCAGGCCCACCGAACCGGTGAACACCCAGGCCAGCGTCTTGAGTGCGATGGTGGCCACCGCAGCGGCCACCGAGAGCAACGCGAAGCGCCGCAGGTCGCGTCCGGGTGCGGTCGGGACGATCACGCGGCGCCGCTCAGGCGCGCTCGGGCCGCAGCCGGCGGGCGAACTGCGCACGCAGCTTGGCGACCTTGGGCGCGATGACCGCGCGACAGTAGGGCTGCGCGGCGTTGCGCGAGTAGTAACCCTGATGCTCCGCCTCGGCGGGGAAGAACCGGTCGAACGGTCCCACCGTGGTGACGATGCGCGCGCGGAACACGGCGGACGACTCGAGCTCGGCGATCACCTCGCGCGCCACGCGCTCCTGCTCGGGCGAGTGGTGGAAGATGGCCGAGCGGTACTGCGTGCCCACGTCCGCCCCCTGTCGATCGAGCGTCGTGGGGTCGTGGAACGCGAAGAAGAACCCCAGCACGTCGCGATACGACAGCACCGCGGGGTCGAACGTGACCTGTACCACCTCGGCGTGACCGGTGCGTCCGCTGCACACCTCGCGATAGCTCGGCGCGTCGGTGCCGCCCCCCGAGTAGCCCGAGACCACGCGCTCGACGCCCTGCAGGCGCTCGAACACGGCCTCGAGGCACCAGAAGCATCCGCCGGCGAGGGTCGCGACCTCGGTCATGGCTGCGGGCATGGGGTTCTCCTTCGGAAGTGGTGACGGTCCGCGGATATTACGCCATCCGCGCCGGGATGCACGTGACGCACCGGCGCGCGTGTATGCTCGCGCTCCACCGTGGAGGTCGTCATGCCCACCCCCGTTCGCCGACTCGCCCAGATCGCGGTGCGCGCCCACGACGTCGCGCGCGCGACCGTGTGGTACCGCGACGTACTCGGACTCCCGCTCCTGTTCACGGCCGGGCCCGACCTGTCGTTCCTCGACCTCGCCGGCGTGCGGCTCATGATCACGCGTCCGAGCGAGCCGCGCTTCGACCATCCGTCCTCCATCCTGTACCTCGACGTCGCCGACCTCGCCGCCGCACACGCCGAACTGCGCGCGCGCGGCGCGGTGTTCGAGCGCGACCCCGCATTCGTGGCTCGCATGCCGCATGCCGACCTGTGGATGGCGTTCCTGCGCGACCCCGAGGACAACGTGCTCGCGCTCCAGAGCGAGGTCGCGCGCCCGGCATGACGTCCCGAACGCGGTGGGTCCGGAACGCCCTGACGGGCGTGGGGCTGCTCGCGAGTCTGGCGGTGCCCGCGCAGGCGGGCGTGATCGAGGGCCCGGGCCCGGGGCGGCGCGCCCCCGGCGTGGTGTGGGTGGACTCGCTCCCGACCGCGGTCGCCGCGCGGCTCGAACGCGGGCCGCGACGCTGGTTCTGGCAACGCCGCCCACCCGAGCCCCCGCTGCCCCGCATCACGATCCGCGGCGGTCGCTTCCGCCCCGCCCTGCAGGTCACGCCCGTGGGGAGCGAGGTCGTGATCGCGAACGAGGACCGGCTCTGGCACGGCGTCTTCAGCATGACCGCGGGCCACATGCTCGACCGTGGCAAGCGCCCGCCGGGCGCGCTCGACACGCTGCGTGCGACCCACGCGGGTCGGGTGCAGCTGCGCTGCGACCTGCACGCGGACGAGTCGTCGTGGTGGGTGGTGACGCCGTCGCGCGCCTACGCGATCGCCGACAGCACCGGGCGCTGGCGCCTGCCCGAACTGCCCGCCGGGCGCTACGCGCTGCGCGCGTGGCGGCCCGGGGGGCGCGTCCTCACCCGCACCGTCGAGGTCCCGCGCCGCGGCGCTTCCGAGGTGCGCTGGCGCTGGTGAAGGGTCCGGGCGCGCCCCCGCGCCCCGATGCTAGAGTGCCGGCATGACCGACCCCTTCGCCCCACGGCGCGAACGCGCCGCTGCGGCCTGGGCCCAGAGCGACGCCATCGTGCTCGTGGGCGCGGGCTCCCCCGTCCCCGTCCCCGGGGGCGCCGACCAGACCTACCCGTTCCTCGCGCACAGCGAGTACCTGTGGCTCGCGGGCCACGAGACGCCCGAGAGCGTGCTGGCGTTCGACCCGCGCGCGGGCTGGACCGACTTCGTGCCGCCGGTGACGCAGGCCGAGCGCGTCTGGGAAGGGCGCACCGAGTCCCGCGGCACGCCGCGCCCCGAACTCGAGGGCTGGCTCGCCGCGCGTCGCGGACGCCCGATCGCCATGCTGGGCTGCGCGGTGGGCGGCGTGACCGCGGACCCCGACCTCACGGCCGCACTCCGCGAGCGCCTGCTGCACGCACGCCGTCCCAAGGACGAGGCCGAACTGGCGCTGTTGCGCCGCGCCTGCGAGGCGACGGCCACCGGCTTCAAGGCGCTCGTGCAGGCGCTGCGCCCGGGGGTGAGCGAGCGCGAACTGCAGGTCGAGTTGGAGTCGGCGTTCTTCCGCGCCGGCGCCGACCGCACCGGCTACGGCTCCATCGTGGGCGTGGGCAGCGACGCGGGCGTGCTGCACTTCACACCCGGCGATCGCCGCGCCGAGCCGGGCGACGTGGTGCTGGTGGACGCGGGCGCCGAGGTGGCGCGCTACACCGCCGACGTCACGCGCACCTACCGCCTGCCCGGCGGGGGCGACGACGCGTTCTTCCGCGACCTGCACGCCCTCGTGCTGCGTGCCGAACGCGAGGCCATCGCCGGCTGCGTCCCGGGCGCCGAGTGGCGCGACCTGCACATGGGCGCCGCACGCACCATCGCCGAGGGCCTCGTCGAGCTCGGGATCCTCACGGGCTCACCCGACTCGCTCGTGGAGCGCGACACGCACGCGCTCTTCTTCCCGCACGGGCTCGGCCACATGGTGGGGCTCGGCGTGCGCGACGCGAGCGGCTACCTGCCCGGGCGCACGCGCAGCACGCGCCCGGGGCTCGGCATGCTGCGCACCGACCTGCCGCTCGAGCCCGGCTACGTGATGACGGTCGAGCCGGGCATCTACTTCATCCCGGCGCTGCTGCAGGATGCCGAACTGCGCCAGCGGCACCGCGACGCGGTGCGCTGGGACCGCGTGGACGCGCTGCTCGGCTTCGGTGGCATCCGCATCGAGGACGACGTGCTCGTCACCACCGGGGCACCCGAGGTGCTCACCGCCGCGATCCCCTGAGCACGTGCCCCGGAACGACCGGACGGCGGGACTCCTTGCGAGCCCCGCCGTCGGTGTTCCGGGTGATGCGGATCAGCGTGCGACGTTGGCCGAGAGCAGGCGCGACTCCAGGGCCTCGAGCTCGTCGCGCAGCCCCTGCGGCAGCTTGGCGCCGAACTTGTCGAAGTGCGCCCGCATGGACGGCACCTCGCTGAGCCAACCCTCGACGTCCACGCGCATCAGCTCCTCGAGCGCCGCCGGGCTCACGTCGAGCCCCGAGAGGTCGAGCGCACCCGCGGCGGGCAGACGCCCGATCGGCGTGTCCACCGCCTTCGCCGTGCCCTGCACGCGCTCGACGACCCACTTGAGCACGCGACTGTTCTCGCCGTAGCCCGGCCACAGGAAGCGGCCCTCGGCGTCCTTGCGGAACCAGTTCACGTAGAAGATGCGCGGCAGCTTGAGGGCATCGGCGGTCGCCCCCAGCTTGAGCCAGTGCGCGAAGTAGTCACCCATGTGGTAGCCGCAGAACGGCAGCATCGCCATGGGGTCGTGACGCAGCGCGCCGACCGCGCCGGCCGCGGCCGCCGTGGTCTCGCTGCTCATGATGGAACCCAGGAACGTCCCGTGCTGCCACGACAGCGCCTCGTTCACGAGCGGCACCGTGGTGGCGCGGCGGCCACCGAACAGGATCGCCGAGATCGGCACGCCCTTCGGGTCCTCCCACTCGGGCGCGACGACCGGGCACTGCCGTGCCGGCACGCAGAAGCGCGCGTTCGGGTGCGCCGCCTTGCGACCGCTCTGCGGCGTCCACGGTCGGCGCAGCCAGTCCGTGAGGTGCGCCGGGGGCGGGCCCATCTCCTCCCACCACACGTCACCGTCGGGCGTGAGCGCGCAGTTCGTGAACAGGGTGTCGCGCGTGATGGTGCGCATCGCGTTGGGGTTCGACTTCATGCTGGTGCCGGGCGCCACACCGAAGAACCCCGCCTCGGGGTTGATGGCGTACAGGCGGCCGTCGGCCCCGAACTTCATCCACGCGATGTCGTCGCCGATCGTCTCGACCTTCCAGCCGGGGATGGTCGGCGTCAGCATGGCGAGGTTGGTCTTGCCGCACGCCGACGGGAACGCGGCCGCCACGTAGGTGACGACGCCCTTCGGGTCGGTGAGCTTGAGCACGAGCATGTGCTCGGCCAGCCAGCCCTCGTCGCGCGCCTGCACCGAGGCGATGCGAAGCGCGTGGCACTTCTTGCCGAGCAGCGCGTTGCCGCCGTAGCCCGAACCGTACGACCAGATCTCGCGAGTCTCGGGGAAGTGCGTGATGTACTTGGTGGTGGCGTTGCACGGCCACGGCGAGTCCGGCGCGGTCGGCGAGGCCAGCGGGGCGCCGACCGAGTGCAGCCCGCGCACGAAGTCCTCGCTGGCACCGAGCGCCTCGAGCACCGGCGTGCCCACGCGCGCCATGATGTGCATGCTCGCGACCACGTAGGGCGAGTCGGTGATCTCGACGCCGATGCGCGAGATCCCCGAGCCGATGGGCCCCATGCTGTAAGGGATCACGTACATGGTGCGGCCCTGCATGGCCCCGGTGAACAACCCGGTCAGCATGCGCTTGGTCTCGGCCGGGTCCCGCCAGTGGTTCGTGGGACCGGCGTCGTCCTCGTTCTCCGAGCAGATGAACGTGAACTCCTCGACCCGTGCCACGTCGGCAGGGTCGGAGCGCACGAACACGCTGCCGGGGCGCTTCTCGGGATCGAGCGGGATGGCGGTGCCCGCCTGCACCAACAGGCGCAGCATCTCGCGGTACTCGGCGGGCGAGCCGTCGCACCACACGACCCGTTCGGGGCCACACATGGCCCGCAGGTCCTCGACCCAGGCCTGGAGCTTCGGATTGGCGCTCATGGATTCTCCGGTCGGTCTTCCACTATGGTGTGCGGCGGCTCCCCCGTGGGGGACCGCCGAGGATCGACGATGTGCGTTCCGGCGAGTCTAGTCCCGCGCCGCACGGGCGGCAAACCCCGCACCTGCAACTCGTTCCGCGAGTAGACCTTGGGAGTACCCATGCCCGTCCCCCTCCAATGGCGTCACCTGCTGCCGGCCACCCGCTCCGGTCCCACGACCGGTGCGGAGTCCATGGGCCGCTCGCCGTTCCAGCGCGACCATGACCGCATCCTGTTCTCGGGCCCGTTCCGCCGGCTCGCCGACAAGACGCAGGTGTTCCCCATGCCGCAGGACGACCACGTCCACTCGCGACTCACGCACAGCCTCGAGGTCGCCACGATCGGGCGCTCGCTCGGCACGCTGGTCGGCCACCGACTGGTCGAGCACGGCGTGGCCCTGCCCACCGGCCGCGACCCGCGCGACGTGGGCGACTGCGTCGCGGCCGCCTGTCTGGCCCACGACCTCGGCAACCCGCCGTTCGGGCACGTCGGCGAGCGCGCCATCCAGGAGTACTTCGAGCGGCACGCCCCGGCCGGCCTGCTCGACGGGCTCGACGCGCGCGAGCGCGCCGACCTGCTGCGCTTCGAGGGCAACGCGCAGGCGTTCCGCATCCTCACGCGCCTCGAACCGCCGCGCCGCGGCGGACTCGGGCTCACGCACGCCACCCTCGGTGCCTTCATGAAGTACCCGTGCACCGCCGAGGTCGGCGGGCAGCGCGACCGCGGCCGAAGCGCCAAGAAGCACGGCATCATGGCGCACGAACTCGCCGCCTGGGAGCGCACCGCCGAGGCGCTCGGGCTCGAGCGCCGCACCGCGGGCGTGGACCACTGGCCGCGGCATCCGCTCGCGTTCCTCACCGAGGCCGCCGACGACGTCGCCTACCTGCTGCTCGACCTCGAGGACGGCTTCCGCCTGCGTCACGTGAGCGAGGACGAGTACCTGCGCCTCGTGCGCCCGCTCGCCGGTCCGAGCGGCTCGTCGGCCGAGGCCCACGAGCCGCTCACCGCGCGCAACGACCGGCTCGACCGCGCGGACTGGTTGCGCGCGCGCGCGATCGACACGCTCGTGCACGAGCTGGCCGACGCGTTCATCGCCCACATGGACGGCATCCTCGCGGGCACGTTCGACGAGGAGTTGCGCCGCCACATCCCGCACGCCGGCGAGTTGCGCGAGGTCGAGCGGGTGTGCGCCGCGCAGTGCTACGAGGCGCGCGACGTGCTCAAGATGGAGCTGGCGGGCGCGGAAGCCATCCAGGGCCTGCTCGACTGCTTCGTCACCGCGCTGCTCACCCCGGGCTCGCTGCGCGGCGACCACCAGCGCCAACTGCGCTCGGCGGTGATCGCCGACGGCGGCACGCGCTACGAGCAGCTCGTGCGCATCACCGACCACATCGCGGGCATGACCGACCCCTACGCGGTGCGGCTCTACCGCGAGCTGCGGGGCATGCGCTTCCCGGGCGGTCGCGACTAGCGGCGACCGTCGTCAGCGACGACGACGGCCGCCGGGAGCCTCGCGCTTCGGGCGCCGACCGTGCACCGGACCCGAGGGCGCCGCGGGCGTTGCCGGGGCGGCCGGACGCGACACCGAGCCGTGCTCGCGCGCACCGCTCCCCCCGCGCCCACCGCGGTCCTCGCCACCCTGCGGCGTCGGGGCCTTGCGGTAGTCGAAGTCGGGCAGGGTGACGCGCGCGATGCTGCGACCGATGAAGCGCTCGATCGCCTTCATGTCGCGGTCCTCCTCGGGCGACATGAGCGTGAACGCGTCACCGGTGGCATCCGCGCGCCCGGTACGACCGATGCGGTGCACGTAGTCCTCGGGCGTCACCGGCACGTCGTAGTTGATGACGTGCGTGAGGTCCTCGACGTCGATGCCGCGCGAGGCGATGTCGGTGGCGACCAGCACCTCGACGCGCCCGCGCTTGAGGTCGCGCAGCGCGCGCTCGCGCTGCGACTGCGAGCGGTCCCCGTGCAGCGCGGCCACCGCGTGCCCGCGCTTCTCGAGCTGTCGCGCGAGTCGCTCGGCACCGCGCTTGGTGCGTGCGAACACGATGACGCCGTCGGTCGGGGTGCGCCGCAACAGGGTGTCGAGCAGGTCGGTCTTGAGCGGTCGCGACACGGGGTAGACGGCCTGCGTGATGCCGGCCGCGGGCCGCGTCTGCGGGGCCAGGTCCACGCGCACCGGATCGTAGAGCGCCTGCTTGGCCACGTCGTTGAGCGCCGGCGGCATGGTGGCCGAGAACAGCAGCGTCTGCCGGTCGTCGGGCAGCAGCGACAGGATGCGCTTCAGGTCGGGCGCGAACCCCATGTCCACCATGCGGTCGGCCTCGTCGAGCACGAGCACCTCGATGTCGTCGAACACCACGCTCTGCCGACCATACAGGTCGAGCAGGCGGCCCGGCGTGGCGACCAGCATGTCCACGCCCTCGCCGCGCAGCATGCGCTCGTGCGGGCCGATGTTCACGCCACCGTGCACCACTCCCACCTTGAGCTTGGTGAAGCGCGCGAGGTCACGGGCCGCGGTCTCGATCTGGGCGGCGAGCTCGCGGGTGGGCGCGAGCACCAGCGCCCGCAGCGCGCGCGGGCGGTCGAGCAACTGGGCGAGGATGGGCAGCACGAAGGCGGCGGTCTTGCCGCTGCCGGTCTGGGCGGCGGCGACCACGTCTCCCCCCTCGAGCACGAGCGGGATGGCCCGGGCCTGGACCGGGGTGGGGGTCTGGTAACCGGCGGCGCGGACGCCGCGCAGCAGGGCGGCGGGCAGACCCAGTGAGGCGAAGGGCATCGGGACTCCGAGGGGGGCTGGGACGGACCGGGACGGTCCGGGGCGGCCCATCCCGGGTGGAGGGACCGCGCGGAGGGGCGGGCCAGACCCGGTCCGACCGGGTCTGGGGGCCCTCCTACGCCCCCACCATGCACGAGGACCCCTCGGTGCTCAAGCGCTGCCCCTCGCGTGCCGAAGACCTCGGGGTATCCCCGCGTCCCGGGGAGCGGTGGGCCGTGCGTGCCCGACCGCGCTCGGGTCGCGGTCCGGTCCACCCCGGCGCCCCCGGCGTCCGGTCCACACCCGTCCCCCGCGGTCGCTCACCCGGCGCCGTGGAACGGCCCCGTTCGCGAGTGGCCACACGGACCTGCTCGCGACCGCCCCCCGGAGAACCCTCGATGCGCGGCACGCCAAGGATCGGCCTCCGCTTCACGCTCGTCGCACTCGCGCTCGTCGCCGCCGCGGTCACCTGGACCGGTGTCGTGCTCATGCGCGACGAGGCCCGTACGCTCGAGGGGGCGCGCCGGGACGACATGGCCGCACTCACCGTCCTCGTGGGCGACAACGCCACGGCTGCGCTCACGTTCGGTGACCACGAGGCGGCGGCCGCCGTGCTGGCCTCGCTCCGTGCGCACCGCGACGTCACCGGCGCCTGCCTGTACGACGCGCAGGGCGTGCCGTTCGCGACCTGGAGGCGGGACTCGGGTCGCGCTGCGACGTGGCCGGACCGCGCACCCGAGACCGCGAGCACCGAGCGAGTGGCGGAGTTGCTGCGGGTCGCGCGCCCGGTCGTGCTGGCCGGCGACCGCATCGGCACCGTGCACCTGACCGCCGACCTGTCCGCCCTCTCGGGGGCGACGGCCGAGCGCGGGCAGACGCTGCGCACCATGCTCACCATGACCGCACTGCTCGCCGTGCTGCTCGGCTGGCTGTTCGCCCACCTCATCACCAGTCCGCTTCGCCGGCTCGCCACGATCGCGCGCGCGGTGCGCGACACGGTCGCGGCCGAACTCCCGGCCACCAATCCCGCCCCGCCGCTGCCGAAGGACGAGATCGAGGTCGCGGGCTCCAGCCTGGAACTGCTGGTGAGCCGCCTCGAGCAGCGCGAGCAGGACCTGCGGCGGCTCGAAATCGAACGCGACGCCGCGACCGAGTCGCAGCGTGGCGAGTGGCAGCAGTGGGCCGAGCAGCGCGTGCACGAGCTCACCAACGCCCACGAGCAGCAGGTCGCGGCGCGCGAGCGCGCCGAGCGCGCGAGCCTCGCCAAGAGCGAGTTCCTCGCCAACATGAGCCACGAGATCCGCACGCCGCTCAACGGCGTGGTGGGCATGACCGAGCTTGTGCTCGGGACCCCGCTCACGCCCGAGCAGCGCGACTACCTCCTCACCGCACGCACCTCGGCCACCACCCTGCTCGGCGTGATCAACGACATCCTCGACTTCTCCAAGATCGAGGCTGGCCGTCTCGACCTCGCGCACAGCCCGTTCGAGCTGCGCGTCGCGATCGAGTCCGCGCTCCGCACCGTGGCGATGAGCGCGCGCCCGAAGGGCCTCGAACTCATCTGCGACGTGGACCCCGAGGTGGCCGACGCGATCGTCGGCGACCCGGTGCGCGTGCAGCAGGTGCTCGTGAACCTGCTCGGCAACGCGGTCAAGTTCACCGAGCACGGCGAGGTCGGCTTGCGCGTCACCCAGCGCATGGTGCTCGCCGACGTGGCCGAACTGCACTTCGAGGTGCACGATACCGGCATCGGGATCCCGGCCGACAAGCTCGCCGCCATCTTCGAGGCGTTCACGCAGGCCGACGTCTCCACCACGCGGCGCTTCGGTGGCACCGGGCTCGGGCTCACCATCTGCGAGCGACTCGTGGACCTCATGGGTGGCCGCCTGTGGGTCGAGAGCCGCGAAGGCGAGGGCTCGACGTTCCACTTCACGGTGCGCGTCGAACTGGCCGCCGACGTGCAGCCGGCGCAGATGGCGGTCGTGGACGGCTTCGCCGGGCTCGAGGCGCTGGTCGTCGACGACCATGCGTCGAGCCGTCGCATCGTCCGCACGCAGCTCGAACGCCTCGGGTTCGCGGTGACCGCGGTCCCCGACGCGGCCGGTGCGCTCGCCGAGTTGGCTCGCGCGCGCAACGAGCGCCGTGCGTTCACCGTGATCCTGCTCGACCAGGACATGCCCGGCCTGACCGGGCTCGACCTCGCCGAGCGCATGAGCGTCTTCCCGGGTTCGCGCGAGGCCACCGTGCTCATGACGGTGCCCGGCGCGCCCGCGGGCGAGACCGAGCGCGCCGAGCGCCTCGGGCTCGCGGCGCACCTGCACAAGCCGGTCGCCGAGCGCGCCCTGCTCGAGGCCGTCGCGCAGGTCATCGGTGGCGGGCTGCGCCCGGCCATGTCCCACGAGCCCGACGAGGGCGGACCGAGCGCGGACCCCGGACCGCAGTTGGGGCCGCTGCGCGTCCTGCTCGCCGAGGACAACGCGGTCAACCAGAAGCTCGCCGTGACGCTGCTCGAGAAGCGCGGGCACACGGTCGTCGTCGCCCCCGACGGCGTCGAGGCGGTGGATCGCTTCGCCGAGGGTGGCTGGGACGTGGTGCTCATGGACGTGCACATGCCGCGCATGGGTGGGTTCGAGGCCACCGCGCGCATCCGCGAACTCGAGGCCGAGACCCGCGCGCCGCGCACCCCGGTGGTCGCGCTCACCGCCCTCGCCATGGCGGGCGACCGTGAGAAGTGCCTGGCCGCCGGCATGGACGGCTACCTCGGCAAGCCCATCCACGTGCCCGACCTGCTGCACCAGCTCATGGTGCTGCTCCCCCACCGCGTCCTCGCGCGTCCGAACGTCACCGAGGCGGTCGTGCGCACCACCGCACCGGCGGCCGACACGCGCGTCCCGACGCCGCTGCACGAGGTGCCGGCCCGGCGCACGAGCGATGCCCGCGCGATCGACCTGTCGCAGTTCCGTCTCAACGTGGACGGCGACGAGGACATGATGCGCGAGATCGCGGCCGCGTTCCGCACCGACCACCACGCACACCTGCAGACGCTTCGGCGTGCGCTCGGCGAGGACCGCATCGCCGACGCGCTGCGGGCGGCGCACTCGCTCAAGGGCATGCTGCTCACCATCGCGGCCCGCCCGGCTGCGGCCGTCGCGCTGGCCATCGAGACCGACCTGCGCGCGCAGGACCCGGGCTCGGCGGCGACGCGGTTGCCCGCACTCAACGAACGCCTCGAGGAGCTCGCGATGGCCCTCGACCACTGGGTGGGCCGCGCGGCCTGACGCCGGTGCGCGGTCCCGAAGGCGACGAGCCCCCGGTGGGTGACCACCGGGGGCTCGTTCGTTCCGCCGCGTGCGACTACTGCACCAGCACGATCGCGCGCGTGACCTGCGTGCGGCTGCCCTTCAGGCGCGCCATGTAGACCCCCGGCGCGGCCGGGCGGCCGGCGGCGTCGAGCCCGTCCCAGCGCACGTCGTGCGCTCCGGCCTCGAACCGCCCGTTCGCGAGCGTGCGGACCTCGCGCCCCGCGACGTCGTGGAGCACGAGCGTGAGCGACTCCTCGGACGGCAGCTCGAAGCGCACGCTCGCCCCACCGCGCGCCGGGTTGGGCCGGCTCGCGAGCGCGACCGTGCCCGACGGCGTGCGACCGGGAGCGTCGAGCAGGCTGGGGATCCAGCCGATGTCGCGGAACAGCGCCTGCGTGAGGTCGATCCCGCTACCGAGGTCGGCGTTGATGCTCGGCTCCATGAGCGCGTTGGGCGTGAGCGAGACGTCGAAGTGCGAGACGCTCGAGCCCGACTGGAACGGGTTCGGCGCGTACATGCGCACACGCCCGCTCGGGTGCACGCCGGCGCGCGCGGTGGGGCTGCGGCGCAGCGTGACGGTGACCGGTCCGGCCGCGATCGCCGCCTTGAGCGTGTTGCCGTCGGCCTGCGTGATGGCGATGGTCGGGATGGTGATGGTCGGGTCGGTGCCGCCCGGCGAGAACGTGCCGGCGACGTTGTTCACCAGGATGACCGCGATCGCACCGGCGTCCTGCGCGAACTTCACCTTGATGTTGAAGCTGCAGGTCCCACGGTCGACGACCGCGATCTGACCCGCGAGCGAGGCCGGCAACGAGCACGCGTCCCCGGTGGGCGCGACGGCGTCCACCGCGAGCACCGCCTGCCCGATCACACCGGTGTTCGTGAACGCCGGCCCGAAGGCGGCGGCGTTGCCGAGCACGGTGCCGTAGGGCGCCACCATCTCGGGGGACGCCGCGAGCGTCTGGTTGCCCGCCACCGAGGTGTGGATGCCGTCCCACACGAGGTTGTTGGTGTTGATGGCCGAGGTCTGGCGCTGTGAGGCGAGCGCCATCTGGTCCCAGTGCAGGCCGGTGGTCTCGTCGTAGAGGAACTTGTCGAACACCGCCGGGCTGCCGTTGAAGAAGTTGCCCGACGAACCGCTCGTGAGGTTGCTGAACCCGAGCCCGTGCGCGAACTCGTGCAGCAGCACCACGACGAGGTCGATGTTGTTGCCCTCGTTGCCGTCGTAGCCGTAGTACCAGCCCCGGCCCTCGAGGCAACCGGTGGTGCCGATGTTGGAGTTGAACTGCGCGTTGATGTCGCTGCCGTTGTCGGTCGGGCTGGCCTCACCGGGGAGCGTGAGGTCCACACCCGCCTGCTTGTTGGCCAACGCCTCGTGGTACCAGTAGTTGGGGAACTCGGCGTTCGGGTGGTTGATCTCGGCGAAGCGCGGCCCGGCGGAGCCGAGCGTGGCCGAGGTCGCGGTGCAGGTGAGCGGGTTGAACGCGGCCTGGATGAGGATGGGCACCGGCGAGTCGATGTACGTGGCCCAGATGTCGGCGGCGCGCTGGAACGCGTTCAGGCGCTGCTGGCCCAGCGTGGTGCCGGGGTTGCCCCCGACGGGCGCGACGATCGTCGGGTCGTTGAACCCCTCGAGCGCGCCGTCCATGTTCACGATGGTGATGGTGGCCGCGGCGTGCACGGGTGCGGCGAGCAGCGCGAGCAGGGCGGCCGGGGCGAGTCGGCGGAGGATCGTGCGCATGGTCAGCGGTCCTCCCACACGGTGCCGGGGGCCGGGGCGCGATCCGGGGTCACGACCGGGTTCGCGAGGAAGCGCGCGGCGTTGCGCGGCCCCGAGACGCAGGTCCACGACAACTTGCCGTCGGGGCCGATCGTGGCGACCGAGAACTCGGCGAAGCGCTCGTCGAGCACCGCCCAGCGCGAACCGTCGCGCCGCGTCCGCACCACGATGGGCTCGCCGTCGTCCACCTGCACGAACTCCGCCGCGGGCTCGGGCGCCGGCATGCCGAGCGTGCCGTCCACCGGGTCCACGGCGACGCGCAGGCCGGCCGCGGCGCGCTGAACCGCGACACGGTGCGAGGCGGGCATCCACGCACGCGGGCGCAGGGCGAGCAGCGGGTGGTTCGCCGCGAGGCTCAGGTGGGGCGCCGAGGCGCCGGCAGCATGGGCCGCGGGGTCCGAACAGGCGGACACCGCTACGGGGACGATCAGGGCCAGGAACACGGCCGCGGGCAGGATGCTGCGAAAGGACATGGGGCCTCCCGGGAGGGTCGTGGGTGGGCAAGGCAGGTCGTCGGGATGGCGCCGGGGGGAGGCGCCGGGAAGCGTGGGGATAGTAGCGTGCGCGGCCGAGCGGGAGCATGGGAATTCCCGTTCTCACTACCCTTCGATGCCGCATCGGGTCCCGGGACTCGCCCCGTCTCGCACCCCTCCGGGCCTTCTGGTAGCGTCCCCCGCCGCCCCACGGGCCCCCCCGCCGATCGGCGGTGGACCACCCGACGAACCCGAACTCCACGGAGACCTCTCCCATGCGGATCCCGTACCTGCTCCGTCTCCCGCTCTGCGCCCTGCTGCTCGTCCTCGCGCCCTCGGCCCGCGCCCAGTTCGCCGCGCCGGCCGCGAGCCCCAAGGCCAAGGTCACGCAGACCGTCGGCCTCACCGAGCTCTCGGTCGCCTACTCCCGCCCCGGCGTGAAGGGGCGCACCATCTGGGGCGGTCTCGTGCCCTACGGCGAGCCGTGGCGCACCGGCGCGAACGAGGCGACGCGCTTCACGAACAGCACCGACATCATGGTCGAGGGCCAGAAGCTCGCAGCCGGCGACTATGCGCTCGTGACCATCCCCGGGCAGGACTCTTGGGTGGTGGTGTTCTCGAGCCAGAAGGACATGTGGGGCGCGATGGGCTACGACCCCAAGAACGACGTGTTGCGCGTCACCGTGAAGCCGGCCGCGGCCGAGCTCACCGAGCGCCTGTCGTTCACGTTCGACGACCCGGGCATGGACGCGACCACGCTCCAGTTGCGCTGGGAGAAGGTGGCCGTGCGCGTGCGCATCACCATGGACACGAACGCGCAGGCGCTGGTCGCCGCACGCGCCGCGATCGCGGCCGCCAAGCCCGACGACTGGCGCACGCCGTACCGCGCCGCCTCGTGGGCGTTCGACGCCGGGCTCGCCGCCGATGAGGCCGCGACGTGGGCGGCGGCGGCCGGCAAGGTGAAGGAGAACTGGCAGACGCAGCAGCTGCTCGCCAAGATGGCCGCGAAGAAGGGCGACACCGCGACCGCGGTCACGCTCATGCGCAAGGCCATCGACCTCGGCAAGGCCGACCCCAACATGGCGCAGGCGGTCGCGGACAGCGAGAAGCTGCTCGCGGAGTGGACGACCAAGCGCAAGTGAGGTGACGGGCGCGTCCTGCGCGCCGAGGCGACGCAAGGCCCCGACGGACCCGGTCCGTCGGGGCCTCGTCCGTTCCACTTCCAGCGACCGTCAGGCCGTGACCCGGTCGGTGCGCCGTGGCCCGAAGGCCGCGAACGTCGCGGCCAACCCCACGGTCACCACGCAGCCGATCAGGTTCCACCACAGGAACGACAGTTCGGTCCCCTTCCAACACGCGATCACCACGCCCTCGGCCACGAGCGCGGCCACGAACACCGCGTGACCACCGGCGCGCTTCACGAGGAAGCCGGTCATGAAGATGCCCAGGATGGTGCCGTAGAACAGCGACCCCATGATGTTCACGGCCTCGACCAGCGACCCCAGCCGCCCGGCGTACTGCGCGAAGCCGACCGCGAACAACGTCCACAGCAACGTCGCGCCGCGGGAGACCGCGAGCAGCGTGCGCTCGTCCGGACGCCACGGCATGCGCTCGACCACATCCACCACCGTGGTCGAGGCGAGCGCGTTGAGCTCGCTCATGGTGGCGTTCATGGCCGCGGCGATGATGGCCGCGAGCAGCAACCCCACCACCCCGACCGGCAGGTGGGTGAGCACGAAGTGCAGGAAGATGTGGTTCGTGTCGTTGGTGTTGGCCGTCGGGTCGGTGGCGCGCAGCGCGGCGACCGCCCGCGCGCGCGCGGCCTCGGCGACGACCTCGGCCGCGGCCGCGTCGGCGTGCGCCCGCGCCACCGCCGCCTCGTCGCCCGCACGCGCGGCACGGCGCTCGACCACCAACGCGTCGGAGAGCGCGCGGCGGGCGCTACCCCATTCGCGCTCGGCAGCACGCCACTGCGCGGCGTGCGGTCCGGCCGCGACGCGCGTCGCGGCCGAGGGGTCGAAGAACACGGGGGGCGGCTCGAAGCGGTAGGCCGCGAACACGAGCACGCCGAGCAGCAGGATGAGGAACTGCATGGGCACCTTGAACAACCCGTTGAACAGCAGTCCCAGCCGGCTCTCGCGCTCGGAGCCCGCGGTGAGGATGCGGCCCACCTGCGACTGGTCGGTCCCGAAGTACGCGAGCTGCAGGAAGAAGCCGCCGAGCAGCCCGGCCCACAGGTTGTAGCGGCTCGTGGGATCGAAGCTCAGGTCCACCGCCTCGAGCCGGCCGGCCGCCCCCGCGACCGCGAGCGCGTCGCCGAAGCCCACGCCGTCGGGGAGCGTGCGCAGCACGAGCGCGAACGCCAGCGCCATCGAACCCATGATGACCACGAACTGCAGCGCGTGCGCGTGCGCGACCGCGCGCGAGCCCCCGAGCACGATCGTGCCCACGACGAGCGCCCCGATGCCCATGGCGGTCGTGCCCGTGTCGAGCCCCAGCAGCACGCTCAGCACGAGCGCCGGGGCGTAGATCGTGATGCCGGCCGCGAGCCCGCGCTGAACGAGGAACAGACCGGCGGCGAGCGTGCGCGTCTTGCCGTCGAAGCGCCGCTCCAGGTACTCGTACGCGGTCGAGACGCGCAGGCGCTGGTAGAGCGGCACGAGCGTCGCGCACAGCACCACCATGGCGATGGGCAGGCCGAAGTAGAACTGCACGAACGACAGGCCCGCGACGTAGCCCTGACCGGGCGTGGCCATGAACGTCACCGCGCTCGCCTGCGTGGCCATGACCGAGAGCGCCACCATGGGCCACGGCAGGCTGCGGCCCGCCACCAGGTAGCCGTCGAGGTCGCGCGTGCCGCGGGCGCGCCACAACCCGTAGAGCACGAAGCCCACGAGCGCGGCCACCATGACGAACGCATCGAGCGGACGGATCATGCGCGCCCCCGCGCGCGCGGCGCGCTCACCATGTCCGCGCCGAGAGCGCCGCGAGCAGCACGACCTCGACCACGAGCGCGCCGATCACGGCGGCGTGCAGCCGGCCCCAGCGGGGCTCGGGGGCGCTCACGGACGCGCCGCCGCAGCGGGGCTCGCGAGGTTGCCGAGCAGTCGCCACGCGCCGGGCACCCCGGCCGGGATCTGGCGGAACAGCGCGTAGGCGCAGTACACGAACTCCCCGCGCCCATGCCGCGCGTACAGCAGACCGCCGTCGCGCGCCGGCTCGCCGGGGTCGTTCGACGACAGCGGCGCGTCGTAGCCCGCGTCGAACGGACTCGCGAAGTACAGACCGCGCTCCTGCACCCAACCGTCGAAGTCGGCGGCCCCGAGCGCGTACGGCGTGCGCAGCAGCGGGTGCGCGGGCAGACGGAACGTGACCGGCGCGTCCTCCACCGTGACGCGCTCGCGCGAGACGCGGAACGGGCGCGGTCCCAGCCCCTCGCCCACGCCGTCCGTGCTGGTGACGTACTGCATCACCAGACGCCCGCCCGCCGCCACCCACTCGTGCAGTCGCGGCTGCAGCGCGCGCAGGCGCGGACGCGTGTTGTAAGCGCGGACTCCCGTCACGATGACGTCGAAGCGCGACAGGTCGCCCGCCGCGAGGTCGTCGTCGGAGAGCGCGGTGACCGCGGCCCCCATCTGGCGCAGTGCCTCGTCGAGCGGGTCGCCGGAGCCCGCCACCCAGCCGATGCGCGGCGCACGCGGCAGCGGCTCGCCGCGCACGAGCGTGAGCGTGGCCGCGGGGTGCAGCGTCTGCAGCGGGATGTGCGTATGATCGAGGCGCTGCACGGCGTGCGACCAGTCGCGCCCCTCGGCGTCGCGGAACACCGCGCGCGCCTCACCCCCGCCGGGCCCCGGCGTGACGCGGAACTCGAACGCGCGCTCGCCGGCCTCGCGCGGGATCGCGACCGCGACCGTGTCGGGCGTGACCGTCCACCCGGCGGGCACCTCGAGGCGCAACACGCCCTGGGCGCCGTCGCGCTCGGCCCGCACGGTCACGCGCACCGGGCGCGACGCGGCCCCGCCGAACCAGCGGAACGGGGCGTCGAACGCGAGCGAGGCCGGCGGCGTCACCTCGAGCCGCCGCCAGCGCTCCCCCTCGACGCGGTCGATCCAGCGGTACGCCACCGTGCGCACGATCCGCACCGGGGTGCCCGCGATGCGCAGACGGAACTCGGCCGTGAGCACCGGACGGTCCTCGGGCGCTCCGAGGTCGGCGCGCTCGGCCACGTGCGACAACCCGCGCGTGGGCGGCTGGCGCAGCCAGTAGGGTTGCGTCACCGCGAGGTCGCGCGCGATCGCGACCACGAACGTGTCGGCGAGTGCGCGGTTCGTGACGAGCGTGCGGACCGAGTCGCGCGCCTCGCCCGCGACCACGATCGACTCGAGTACGACGTCGGCGGCGGTGCGCGCGAGGATCGAGGTCGCCACCGTCACGCGGTCGCCGGGCACCACCGCGGGACGCGTCGAGGTGGCCTCGGCCCACAGTCCGGCGCACGAGGCCATGACGTGCTCGAGTTCGGCGCGGCGGTGCCGCACGATGGGCTCGTCCGGGAGCTTGGCGAGCGCGGCGTGCGCGCGCGCGAGCCACGGCAGGACGCGCTCGGGATGCCTCGGGTCGTAGGCGCGCTCGGCCTGGTCGAGGGCCGCGGTCACGGCCTCGCCACCCGGGAAGCGCCGCCAGCCGGTCTCCACCCCGTCGAACGGGTCGCGCCGCGCGGGCTCGCCCAGACGCGGTCGCAGGTACTGCAGGGAGGTGCCACGGCGCTCGGCCGAACCGAAGCCCTGGCTGCGGTGGTGGCTGCGCGAGGTCGCGGCCACCTCGTTCATGGAGCGGCCGAGCAGCGGCTCGTAGGCGCCCACGTCCACCGCCACCCAGGCCGAGTCGATCGTCACGCGCCCGAACGAGAACACGTTCCACACCAGCCGCTTCGCGCGCCACGGCCGCACCCACGCCAGTTGCTCGGGGAAGCGTGCCGGGTCGGCCGCGGCCTCGAACGCGTCCTCGGCGAGGATGGCCGACGCGCTGTGGTGCCCGTGGCCCGCGGTGGAGTCGGGCGGGAAGCGCGTCACGATGACGTCGGGACGCAGGTTGCGGATCACCCACACGACGTCGGCGAGCACCGAGTCGCGACCCCACAGTCGCAGGGTCTCGTCGGAGTTCTTGCTGAAGCCGAAGTCGAGCGCGCGCGTGAACCACTGCTCGGCGCCGTCGGTGCGGCGCGCGGCGAGCAGTTCTTGCGTGCGGATCACCCCGAGCGGCGGCCCGAGCTCGGGCCCGATCAGGTTCTGGCCACCGTCCCCGCGCGTGAGCGAGAGGTACGCGGCGCGCGCCCCCTTCGCGTGCGTGAGCCACGCGAGCAGCGCGGTGTTCTCGTCGTCGGGATGCGCGGCCACGTGCAGCACCGTGGCGGTGGAGCGCAGGCGCCGGAGTTCGTGGGCGATACCGCCCGCGTCCATGGGCTCACGTGGCCGGGGGTCGGCCACGGCCGGGGCGGCGGCGAGGGCGGCGAGGACGAGGCTGGCGAGGACGGGACGCGCGAACGGGCGAGGGAACCGCATGGGGGCGGGTCTCCGGGGTGCGGGCGGTGGGGTACGGGCCCGGAGCCGGGGGGCGCGGGGCACGGAGCCGTCCGACGGTATCACGGCCGGCGCCGCCCGCGCCCGCCCCGGACGCGGGGAATCCTCAAGCCGGGGCGCCGACGGGCCGATGACCCCGGGGAGTCCGAGTGATCCGGGGGCACGCCCCCCTTCCACCCTCGGGCGGCCAGGACGGCCGCCGTGGAGGAACCCCGCATGGCCGATGGGCAGATCCTCAAGCTCCGCCTGTCCCTCATGGGACGACCGGTTCGCAACTACACGTTCGACCAGGACGTCGTGAGCGTGGGGCGCGATCCCGAGGCCGACGTGTTCGTGGACAACCCGGGCGTGTCGCGCGACCACTTCCGCATCGAGCGCACCGCGCCGGGTGAGTACCGCATCACCGACCTCGGCAGCGCGAACGGCACGTTCGTGAACGACCAGATGGTCAACGCCTCGTTCGTGCGCGACAACGACGTGGTGCGGTTCGGCAAGTACACGCTGTGGGTCGGGGTCGAGACCGACCGCCGCGCCCGCCCGCGCGCGAGCGCACCGCCCGCGACCACGAGCGATGCGGCGCGTCACACGGTGGTGCTGTCGCGCGCCGAGTTGAGTGGCATGACCGCTCCGGCCAAGGGCCGCCCGCTGCCGCCCGTGACGCCCGAGGGTGCGGTCGAGATCCCGCCGCCGCGGCGTTGGGCCGTGCGCGAGACGATCGTGGGCATGCTGCTCGGCGCCACGCTCGCGTGGTTCGCCGTGCGCCTGTGGCTGCGCCCCTGACCTCGCCCGGCGCGCCCGTGCGCGCCGGCCACGGGACCGAGCGATGAGCGACGCGAACCGCCTCCGCACCGAGCACCACGTCCGACTGCTGCAGTCGGGCGCCGGCCCGGATGCGCTCGCCGAGGCGCAGGCCGACCTGCTCGCCGCTGGAGCGCCCGCGGCGCGTGCGCTCCTCGACGCGGTCGCGGCGCGGCCCGCCACCCCCGCGATGCTCGCCACGCTCTCGGGCCTCGTGCGACCGGAGACGTTCGGCGACTTCGCCGACGCGCTCCGCTCCCCGGTCGCCCCGGTCGCCGATGCGGCCGCACGCGCGCTCGCCTCGAGCGCGACCTGGGACCCGCGCGCGCTGCTCCCGCTCTACCGCGACGAACGCGTCGCGCGTGCCCGGCTCGACCTCGCGCTCACCGCGCAGGCCGCGCGCGTGCCCGCCGCCGAGTGGTTGCGTGCGCTCGAGGACGAGTCCGAGGCGGTGCGCGAGGCCGCGGTGCACGCGCTCGTCGGCGTGCGCTCTCCCGAACGCGTGCGCGAACTCGCCGAGGCGCTGCGTCTGGCCGACGGCCGACTGCGCGCCCGCGCCGCCGAGGCGCTCGGTGCGCTCGGCGGCCCCGGCGTCACCGACGCGGTGCTCGAACTGCTGCACGACCCCGACCCGTTCACGCGCCGCTACGCGACCGAGATCCTCAACGCCTCGCCCGACGAGCGCGCGGTGCCGGCCCTCGCCGGAGCGCTCCGCGACGAGGACTGGTGGGTGCGCGAGCGCGCCGCCGACGCACTGCACGCGCTCGCCGCGCGCGACCTGCCCGCCACGACGCGCGACGCGATCGCGCGCGCGCTGGCCACGGCCGGCGTGACGCGCCCCGCTTCGCCCGCCTCGCCCACCCCGGCCCGGGAGTGGGAGCGCCTGCGCCCGTCCGGGACCGGGGCGGGTGCGCCCGCCGCCGCCGAGGGCCCGCGTGGCCTCGACCTCGCGCGGCTCTCTCCCGGCACCGTGCTCGCGAGCCGGTTCCGGGTCGTGAGCCGCATCGGCTCGGGCGGCTTCGGCACGGTGTACCGCGCCGAGGACCTGCTCGTGCACGAGGAGGTCGTGCTCAAGGTGCTCGCGCCGCAACTCTCGCGCGACCCCGAGACGCTGCGCCGGTTCGTGCGCGAGATGAAGCTCGCGCGCCGCATCGTGCACCCGAACGTGATCCGCATCCACGACCTGCTCGACCTCGGCGACTCGCACGCCATCTCGATGGAGTGGTTCGACGGCCGCGACCTCGGCCGCGTCCTGCACGAGGACGGTCCGCTGTCGCCGGCACGCGTGCGCCGCATCGCCGAACAGGCGCTCGAGGGACTGGCCGCCGCGCACGAGGCCGGCGTGCTGCACCGCGACCTCAAGCCCGGGAACCTGCTCGTGGGCGAGGGCGATGCGGTCCGCATCGTGGACTTCGGGCTCGCCTCGGCGCACCTCGACGGCCTGTCTCGCCTGACGCGCAGCGGCATGATGGTGGGCACCCCGGAGTACATCTCGCCCGAGCAGATCGAGGGCCTGCCACTCGACGGGCGCTCCGACCTCTACTCGCTCGGCGTCGTGCTGCACGAAGCCCTCACCGGACGCCCCGCGTTCGAGGGCACGAACCCCGCCAACGTGCTGTTCCGCGTGCTCGAGGGCGCGGTGCCGCCCGTGCACGAATCGGTGCCCGGCGTGCCGATCGAGCTGTCGCGACTCATCGCGTCCACCATGGCCCGCCACCCCGAGGACCGGCCCGACAGCGCCACGACCTTGCTGGAGAGGTTCCGCGCGCTGCCCTAGCGCGCGGACGACGCCATGGCCCGGATCGACGCCTTCCACGACGCCGCACGACAGCTCGGCGCGTCCGACCTGCACCTCACGGTCGGCCAGCCGCCGCTCGCGCGCGTGGACGGCGTGCTGGTGCCGGTGCCGTTCCGCGCGCTCGACGCCACCGCGCTCGAGGACCTGGTGCGCGAGGCGCTGCCCCCCTCCGCGCGCGACGCGCTGGCCGCGCACGGTGCGGTGCGGCTCGCGCACGTCGGCGCCGACGGCACGCGGGCACGGCTCTCGGTGCACCTCGAACAGGCCGGTCTCGCGTGCACGTCGCGCCTCGTGCCGCTGCTGCCGCCGCGCCCCGCCGACCTCGGACTGCCGCGCGTCATCACCGACCCCGGCGGTCCGCGCCACGGGCTCGTGCTGGTGACCGGCCCGGCCGGCAGCGGACGCTCCACGACCATGGCGGCACTGGTGCGCGACGCGCTCGATCGCGAGGGCGCCGCGGTGCTCACGCTCGAGGACCCGATCGAGTGCCTGCATGCGCCCGGTGTCGCCCCCGTGGTCCAGCGCGAGCTCGGCACGCACGTGCCCTCGCGCGTGCACGGTCTGAACGCGGCACGCGACGGCGACCACGACGTGGTTGCACTCGACGACATCCCCGACGCCGCCATGTTTGCCGCCGTGCTCGCGGCCGCGACCTCGGGACGCCGCGTCATCGCCACGCTGCCCACGCGCGGCGCGGTGGCCACGCTCGAACGCCTCACCGACCTCGGCGCCGACTCGCCCAGCACGCGACGGGCGCTCGCCGAGTCGTTGCGCCTCGTCGTGTCGCAGCAACTCGTGCGTCGCGCCGATGGCCGCGGACGCGTCGCGGTGCACGAGGTGCTGATCGGCACGCCCACCGTGCGCGCGCTCGTGCTCGAGGGCCGCAGCGCGCAACTGCCGGGGGCGATCGCCGCCGGGCGTCGGCTCGGCATGCAGCTCATGGACCACGCGCTCGTCGCACTCGTGCGCGCGGGCGACGCCGACCCCGACGACGCGTTCCTGCGTGCGGACGACCGCGGCAGCCTCGCGCCGTTCGTCACGCGCCCCGCCCTACTCGCGCTGGCGCAGGACGAGCGGAGGGCCGCATGAGCACGCACCGCCTCGACGCGCTGCTCGCACGCGCCGCGACCGAGGGCGTCTCCGACCTGCACCTGAGCGACGGCGACCTGCCGCGCGTGCGCCAGCACGGTCGTGCGGTGGCGTGGGGCTCGGACCCCGTGATCGCGGGCGAGGTCGTGGCGTGGCTCGCCGCGCGCCTGCCCGACGCCCTGCTCGAGCGCGCCCATGCCGGCGTGCGTGCGGTGGGTGCGTTCGACGACTCGACCGCGGGCCGGTTCCGCGTGACGGTGGTGCGGCACGCCGCGGGTGTCGCCGCGACACTCCGCCCGCTCCCGGCCGAACCGCCGACGCTCGCCGCGCTGTCCCTGCCCGCACTCGTGCCCGCCGTGCTCGCGCTCGACTCGGGTCTGGTGGTGGTGACCGGACCGCACGGCTCGGGACGCTCGACGACGCTCGCGGCGCTGGTGCGCCACCTCAACCAGACGCGGCGCGGGCGCATCGTGACGATCGAGGACCCGATCGAGCACCGCCATGTCCCGCTGCAGTGCGCGATGGGTCAGCGCGAGGTGGGCACGCACGCGCCGAGCCTCGAGGACGCGGTGCGCGACGCCATGCGCGCCGACGCCGACGTGGTGCTGCTCGCCGACCTGCACGAGCCGGCTGCCGCGGCGGCCGCACTCGAACTCGCGGCCGCCGGCACGCTCGTGCTGGGCGCGCTCGACGCACCCGATGCCACGCACGCGGTCGATCGCCTCGTGAGCGCGCATGCGCCCGCGCGCCGCGATGCGGCACGCGCACGATTGGCGAGCCACCTGCGCATGGTCGTGACCCAGCGCCTCGTGCGGCACGCCGACGGCAGCGGCCGACGACTGGTGGCCGACGCCGCGCTCGCCCCGCCTACGACGAGCACGGTCGGCGCCGGCACGCGCGGCCTCGCACTCGCGACCCCGGCCACCACGCTGGCCTCGCTCGACGCGGCCCTGCTCGAACTCGTACGCACCGGCGCGATCCACCGCGCCGAGGCGTTCCGCCATGCACTGGACCCGGGCGCGCTCGCCGCGCGCGCGACCTCGGAGGCGGCATGACGCCCGCCCTCCACCACCCGACCGGAGGCCCCCGATGAGACCCGATCCCGCGCTACTCCCGCTCGTGCGTGCGCTCACGCACGTCATCGACGCCGCGGACCCGCACACGCGCGGTCGCTCGGCGCGCATCGCGCGCTGGTCGCTCGCGATCGCGCGCGAGCTCGGCGTGCCCGCCACCGACCTGTGGGCGATCGAGATGGGCGCGCGTCTGCACGACCTCGGGCGGCACGCGCTCCTCAACGACGTCGTGCAGAGTCCGCGCCCGCTCGACCCCGACGAGGTCGCGGCGGTGCGCACACATCCCACCGTGGGCTGGGAGATGCTGTGCGGTGTCCCCGGACTCGGCGAGGTCGCGGCGATCGTGCACGCGCACCACGAACGCCCCGACGGGCGCGGCTACCCGCGCGGGCTCACGGGCGAGGCGATCCCCATGGGGGCGCGCATCGTGATGGTGTGCGCGGCCTACGACGCGATGACCGAGGAGCGCCCCTACCGCCATGGCCTGCCCGCCGACGAGGCGTGCGCCGAGTTGCAGCGCCACCGCGGCACGCAGTTCTTCCCCGAGGTGGTGGACGCCTTCATCCGTCTGCGCGAGACGGGCCAGCTCGAGGGCCACGGCAACCCGGGGCTCGACGCGCGCGCGGCCTGAGGGCGCGGATGCGGGCGGGCGGCGCGCACGCTACGCTCGCCGCATGAGCGAACCCGCCCCGTTCCTGGCCCTCGGCGACTCGTACACGATCGGCGAGGGCGTCACCCCGGCCGAGCGCTGGCCCGTGCGCCTCGCGCGCGCGCTCACCGCGGGCGGCATGCCGGTCGCCGAGCCGCGCATCGTCGCGCGCACCGGCTGGACCGTGGCCGAGATGCTGGGCGCGATGGAGCGCGAGGGCGTGTGGCCCGATGGCGGTCGGCACGCGCTCGTGACCCTGCTCATCGGCGTCAACGACCAGTACCGCGGGCTCGACCCCGCGAACACCCTCGCCGACCACGTCCGCGCCCTCGCGCGCGCCGTCGCGCTCGCGGGGGACCAGCCGGCGCGCGTCGTCGCGGTCTCCATCCCCGACTGGGGTGCGACGCCGTACGCGGCCGGCCGCGACCGGGCGCGCATCGCACGCGAGATCGACGCGCTCAACGCCGCGCAGCACGAGCGCGTGCGCGCGATCGGCGCGCACTGGGTGGACGTCACGGCGCACTCGCGCCGCCACGGCGGCGACCCCGCCTACCTGGCCGAGGACCTGCTCCATCCCGGCGGCCGCGCCTACGCCGAGTGGGCCGACACCCTGCTGCCGACCGCGCGCGCGGCACTCGCCGGGCGCGCAGGCGGGATTTGACCCCGCCCGGACCCCGCCGCCTGCAACGCCCGTGCCCTGCGCACCATCGAACGCTGCGAGACCGTCGCGCCATGACCCACCCTCGGAGGCCCCCGATGCCCAGCCCGCTCCGCGCCCTCGCCCTCGTGCTCGCGCTGTCCGCCGCCCCGGCCCTCGCCGCCCCTGCGCGCGACGCGCGCACCCCGGCACGCGCACCCGCGGGCCCGCGCTACGAGAAGGTGGTGCGCACCGCGGCCGAGTGGCGCGCGCGCCTCACCCCCGAGCAGTTCCACGTCCTGCGCGAGGAGGGGACCGAGCGCGCGTTCACGGGCGCGCTGTGGAAGGAGTCGCGCAAGGGCACGTTCGCGTGCGCGGGTTGCGGGCTCACGCTGTTCGGGTCCGACACCAAGTTCGACTCGGGCACGGGCTGGCCGAGCTTCTGGCGCCCGGCGTTCGACAACGTCGTGCACGAGAAGTCCGACACCTCGTGGGGCATGGTGCGCGTCGCGGTGGACTGCGGGCGTTGCGGCGGGCACCTCGGGCACGTGTTCGAGGACGGCCCCGAGCCCAGCGGGCTGCGCTACTGCATCAACTCGGTGTCGCTCACGTTCAAGCCCGCGCGCTGAGCGCGGCCGGCTTGGGCGTCGGGCGCAGGACGCGCTAACCTGCGGCGTCCCCCACTCCCCGAGGTCCCGTCCCGCATGGCCGATCCCGTCCCGCCCCCGAGTGCGCTGAGCGTCGAGCCCGGCTCCGCCGAGCCGCTCGGCTCCACGCTCACGCGGGCTGGCGTGAACTTCGCGGTCGTCTCGCGCCACGCCACGCGTCTGACGCTCGCGTTGTTCGCACCCGGCGGCCGCGCGGTACGCGAGTTCGAGCTCGCCCCGGCGCGCCACCGCACCGGCGACGTCTGGCACGCGTTCGTACCCGGGCTCGCCGCAGGCGCCGAGTACGCGTGGCGCTCCGACTCCGACGTGCGCGGTCCCGAGCACGCGTTCGACCCCGACGCCCTCCTGCTCGACCCGTACGCGCACGGCGTGGCGGGCTCCGAGCGCTGGGGCGAGCGACCCGAGCGCGGCGGCCCGCGCGTGCTGCGCTCGGTCGTGGTGGACCTGGCCTACGACTGGGGCGACGACCGCGCGCCGCGCACGCCGCTCGGCGACACCGTGATCCACGAGACGCACGTGCGTGCGTTCACCGCGCACCCGAGCTCGCGCGTCGCGCACCCCGGCACGTTCGCGGGCCTCGCGGAGAAGGCCGGGTGGCTGGCCGCGATGGGCTTCACGGCGGTGCAGCTCATGCCGGTCGCCGAGTTCGACGAGACCGACAACCCGCGCACGAACCCGCTCACGGGCGAGCCGCTGCTCAACGTCTGGGGCTACGCGCCGCTCGCGTTCATGGCGCCGCGCACCGCGTACGCCGCCGACGCCACCGCGGCCGGGGCGTTGCGGGAGTTCCGCGACATGGTGCGCGCGCTGCACCGCGTCGGGCTCGAGGTCATCCTGGACGTGGTGTTCAACCACACTGGCGAGGGCTCACGCACCGAACCGCCGCGCAGTTGGCGCGGGCTCGACCGCGCGAGCTACTACCTGCTCGACGCCGACGGGCGCGACCGCGACCACACCGGCTGCGGCAACACGTTCGCGTGCGCCTCGGAGCACGGCTCGCGCATGGTGCTCGACGCGCTGCGGTTCTGGGCGCACGAGATGCACGTGGACGGGTTCCGCTTCGACCTCGCCTCGACGCTCACGCGCGGCCCCGACGGCACCCCGCTCGCCGACCCGCCGCTCGTGCGCGCGATCGCCGAGGACCCGCTGCTCGCGCACTGCAAGCTCATCGCCGAGCCGTGGGACACCGGCGTGTACCACGGCGGCCGCTTCCCGCACCACGGCCGGTGGGCCGAGTTGAACGACCACTTCCGCGACGACGTGCGCGACTGGCTGCGCGGGCACGGCGGTGCCCCGGCGCGCTCGCCACCCGGCTCGGCGGCTCCTCCGACCGGTTCGCGCCCGACCGGCGCCCGGGGCACTCGGTGAACTTCGTGACCTGCCACGACGGCTTCACGCTCGCCGACCTCGTGAGCCACGAGCGCAAGCACAACCTCGCGAACGGCGAGCAGGAACGCGACGGCAGCGACCACCACCGCAGTTGGAACGGGGGCGCCGAGGGCCCGACGCACGACCCGGCGGTGCTCGGCGTGCGCCTGCGTCAGGCGCGCAACGCCGCCGCCCTCACCCTGCTGTCGCGCGGCGCGGTGCTCTGGCTGTGGGGCGACGATCGCCTGCGCTCGCAGCGCGGCAACAACAACGCGTGGTGCCACGACGGCCCGGCGTGGTGGCTCGACTGGGACGCCAGCCCCGACGAGGCCGCGTTCCAGCGCTTCGTGGCGGGCCTCATGCGACTGCGGCGCGAGTACAAGGTGCTGCGCGGCGAGGGCTGGTACCGCTCGACCGGCGCCGACGGCGTGAGCTGGCACGGTCCGATCCTCGGCCCGCCCGACTGGGACGCGGGTGGCCTCATGCTGCAGATGCACGTGCACGGCGACGGCGACCCGGACTTCCTGCTGCAGGTGAACGGGACGGCCCAACCGCAGCACTTCACCACGCCCGAGCCCGGGCGCGGCGGCCACTGGCACCTCATCGCCGACACCGCGAGTGCCGCGCCCGAGGACTTCACGCCGATCGAGCAGTCGCGTCCGCTGCCCGACCCGATGCACGACCGGCTCGCGCCGCGCTCGCTGCGCGTGCTCGCCACGCACTGAGGGCGCGGGCGCCCGCCTAGCCCTGGTGCTCGGGGCGCAACAGGTCGAAGACCGTCTTGACGGGATTGAAGACCGCGAGCGGCACCTCGACGAAGCGCGTGAGCCAGTGCGCCATCGCACCGTTCCACAACCCCGGCCGCTCGAGCGCCAACAGGTCGCGGCCCCCGTGCGACTTGCGCGTGACGATGACCGCGGCGGGGTCCACGAACCGGTCGAGGTCGTGCGGTCGTCCGTCGGCGGCGCGCAGGGCGCAGGCGAGGAACACCGGGTTGAAGTGCGTGGCCGAGCGCAGCACCGCCTGCTGCGCGGCCGAGGCCGGATCGACCTGCGCGGACTCCACGATCTGGCGCGTCAGGCCGTGCGCGCCGCGCACCCAGAACGGTCCGCCCCCGGGCTCGCCGGTGTTGGCCACCATGCCGCACACGCGCACCGGACGGTCGAGCGCGTCAGCCAGAGCGGCCGCATCGAGCGCGGGGGGCAGCACCAGACCCAGTTCCATCGCCGCCCACGCGCGGGCCTCGGCGGGGGCCGCCGCGTCCCCGGCGCGCAGGCGGCGCACGAGCGCGCTCGCGTGCGCCGAGGTCTCGGCCGCCAACCCGACGAGTGCGCGCGCCCAGCGCACGGTCTCGCCCTTCATGCGCCACACCGCCACGTTGTCGATGTTCTTCAGGAACACGAGGTCGCGCCCCGAGACCCCGAGGTTGTGGAGCAGCGCGCCGTGCCCGGCGGGCCGGAACAGCAGCCGACCGTGCTCGTCGCGGAACGCCCCGCCCGCGGGGTCGCCCGCGATCGTGTCGGTGGCCGGGTGCTGCTCGCTGAAGGCCACCTCCCAGCGGCCCTCGAAGCACTCGGCGAGCGCGGGGGCGCGCGTCGCGAGCACGGCCTCGAACCCGGCGCGATGCTCGGGCGACACGGTCACGTCGAGGGCTCGCACGCCGGTGGCGTCGCTCGCGAGCGGCACCGCCTCGAGCAGGTGCTCCTCGAACGCGGTGCGCGCCTGCCCGCCCTCGCGGTGGAACGCGAGCAGGCCCTTGGGGGCGCGCGCCGCATCGAGTCCGCTCGGGGCCAGGAAGCCCTCGAGCAGCGGGCGCCACGGGCCCTGCGAGCGGAGCGTGGCGAGGTCGTGACCGTCACGCGCCAGCACGGCGGCCAGCGCGTCGGCGAACGCGAAGCGCGGCAACTCGTCCACGAACCGCACGAGACCGGCGGCCGCCGGGCCCGCGGTGGCGCGGACCACCGCGGGCTCGAGGGCCCCCGGCAGGTCGCGGGCCGCGAGCAGGTCCTTGAACATGCGCGTCGCCGCGCCCGAGGCGGGCACGAACGCGCTCACGCGCCCGGCGCGGGCGGCGCGGGCGTGCTCCGCGAGCAGCCCCTCGATCCGCGCCTCGTCGAGCCGCTCGATCCCGTCGCCCGGCGTGCACGGGCGCTCGAGCACGGCCCACGCCGCGGGGCGGCCCATGACCTCGAGTTGGCGCTCGGCCTCGGCGGGCGAGATGCCACGCTCGGCGAGTTGGGCGAGGTCGCGCGGGTCGGTGAAAGCGCTCATCGGGGGCTCCGGGTTCGGGGACGGTCGGTGGATGCACGGCACGCTAACCGCGCCGTGGCCGCGGCGCCAGAGCGCGGCGTCAGTCGCCGCGCAGCGCGTGCCGGATGGCGGCGACCACGAGGGCACCGTGGCCGTGCGCGACCGGGATGCCCGGCAGCAGCGGGCGCGTCACGTCGCCCGCGGCCCACACGCCCGCACCCGAGGTCGCGAACGACGCGTCCACCGTGAGCCAGCCGTCGGCGTCGTGCGCGAGCGCACCACGGCACCACTCGGTGTTGGGCACCACGCCGACCTTCACCACCACGCCGTCGCACGGCAACTCGCGCTCGCCGTCGGGCTCCGCGACGCGCAGCGCCCGCACGCGATCGTCGCCGAGCACCGCGCGCACCGTGGCACCGGTGCGCACGCGGATGCGGGCATCGGCCGCCACGCGCTCGCGGAACTCGGCACGCGCCCGCGACACCCCGCGCACGAGCAGCGTCACGTCGCGGCCCGCGGCCGCCAGGATGAGCGCGTTCTCGTAGGCCGCATCGCCCCCGCCCACCACCACCAGGCGGCGCCCGGTGAGGCGCGACAGGTCGCGGGTCGCGGAGTACGACAGGCCGCGGTCGGTGAAATCCTCCTCGCCCGGCACGCCGAGACGACGGCGCCGCGCGCCGGTGGCGACGAGCAGCGCACGCGCGGCCACCGTGCCGCCGTCGGCGAGCGTCAGAGACGGGGGCTCGCCGGGCGTGAGGGCCGCCGCGACCGCACCGTAGCGCACGGGGATGCCGGACTCGGCGAGCTGGCGCTCGTAGGTCGCGGCCATGGCCGCACCGTCCCCCGCCGTCCACCCCGGGATCTCGCGCGGTTGGAAGTGGATGTGGTGCAACTGGCCGCCCGGCCCCTCGCCCGCCTCGAGCAACAGCACGTCGAGGTCGAGCAGGCGCGCCCACAACGCGGCCGAGACCCCGGCCGGGCCCGCGCCCACGATGACCAGTTCGCGTCCCGTCACGACGCCCCCACCGCGAGCGCCACCTCCCAGAACGTCTTGGGGCCCGGGGTCGCGAACCCGTGGCGCTCGGCCACGCGCCGCAGGCACTCGAGACGCTCGGGCGTGAACTCCGCCGAGCTGTTGCCGCTCTCGCGCAGCCGGACCTCGACCGAAACACCGGGCACGCGGCGCACGCCGGTGCGGGCGGCGGCCCGCAGCACGAAGTCCCAGTCCTCGCTGTAGCGCAGCGAGGCGTCGAACCCGCCCAGCGCCTCGAAGCACGAGCGACGCACGCCCCACGCGCTCGGCGGCAGGTAGTCGTCGGAGCGCATGAGCGCGTCGTCCCAGTCGCGCGCGAGCGTGCGACGGTCGTAGGCGATGCGCTCGCCCGAGGGGGCCACGCGCTCGCGCACCACCTCGCTGTCGCGCCAGGCGAAGCCCACCGTGGGGTCGCGGAACGCCTCGGCGAGCGCGGCGAGGTGCCCCGGACGCCAGCGGTCGTCGTCGTCGAGGAACGCCAGCACCTCACCGCGCGCCCCGGCAGCGGCGGCATTGCGCGCGGCCGCGGCGGACCCGTGCCCCCCCGGCACCACCGTGACCTCGAGCAGGGGCAGGTCGTCGGGCAGCACGGCGGGCGTGGTGCCGTCGTCGCCGATGCGCACCTCGCACGGCGCGGGCGACTGCGCGACCACGCTCGCGAGCGCGTCGGCGAGCAGCGCACGCCGGTCGCGGGTCACGAGCACGACGCTGACCGACGGCACACCGCTCATCGCTGCCCCCCGGCTCAGGCCCCGGGCCCGAAGCGCAACGCCTCGGCCCACCGCGGGTCGGCGAGTTCACCGCGCACCGCGCGCGTCTCGACCATGCCCCGCCGGCGGATCCCGCGCATCTCCATGCACAGGTGGCGCGCCTCGAGCACCACCGCGACGCCGCGCGGACGGATGAGGCGGTCGAGGTGGTCGGCGATCTGCTGGCCGAGTCGCTCCTGCAACTGCGGACGGCGCGAGTAGGTCTCGAGCAAGCGAGCGGCGGCGCTGATCCCGACGAGCGTGTCGCCCGGCAGGTAGGCCACGAGCGCGCGACCGAAGAACGGCACCATGTGGTGCACGCACAACGAGTGGAACTCGAGGTCGCGGACCACGACGAGGTCGCCCTGACCGGCGTGCGGGAAGGTGGCGAGGTCGGGGTGCGTGGCCGGGTCGAGCCCCGAGAGCACCTCGCGGTAGAGCTCGGAGACCCGCGCGGGGGTCTGGGCCAGTTCGGGCTCGGAGACGGCGGACAGCCCCAGGGCCCGGAGCAGGTCGGCGACGGCGCGCTCGACGGCGGCCAGGTCGCGAACGGGACCGCTCATGGGAACACCCCCGGAAAGCGCGACGGGCCGACCTGGAAGGCCGGCCCGTGCGGACATGGAGCGGAAGAGGGGATTCGAACCCCCGACCCTCACCTTGGCAAGGTGATGCTCTACCGGGCTGAGCTACTTCCGCGAACAAGAGCGGCGGCAACCATATCCGGCCGGAGGCGTGACCGTCAAGCCCGCCCCCGCTCGCCCCGCCGGGGAGCTCGCCGGGAAGGCCCCCGGCAGCCCCGCACGGGCCCCCTCGGAGCCGGGCCGGCCCCGGAGCCGTCCCCGCCCGGACGGGGCCGCGGGCGCGGGTTGCACGGACCGCCCCGACCGTCTATCCCTCGCCCAGTGAGCATCCTCGTCCACAAGTACGGCGGCACCTCGGTGAACGGCCCCGATCGCATCCGGGCCGTGGCCCGGCGCATCGCCGCGGCGCGCGAGCAGGGGAACTCCATGGTGGTGGTGGTGAGCGCCATGGGCGACACCACCGACGACCTCATCGCGCTCGCGCGCGAGGTCTCCCCCAGCCCGTCGCGCCGCGAGATGGACATGCTGCTCTCGACCGGCGAGCGCGTCTCGATGGCGCTGCTCGCCATGGCCCTGCACGACCTCGGGGTGCGCGCGATCTCGTTCACGGGCTCGCAGAGCGGCATCCTCACCGACGAGGCGCACTCGAACGCGCGCATCGTGGGGGTGCGGCCCGACCGGCTGCAGGCGGCGCTCGCGAACGACGACGTCGTGATCGTGGCCGGCTTCCAGGGTGTCTCGCCGGTCACCAAGGAGATCACCACGCTCGGCCGCGGGGGCAGCGACACGACCGCGGTCGCGCTCGCCGCCGCCCTCGGCCGTGCGCGCTGCGAGATCCTCACCGACGTGGACGGCGTGTTCACCGCCGACCCGCGACTGGTGCCGGCCGCGCGCCTCGTGCCGCGGCTCGGCTATCGCGCGTGCTCGGCCCTCGCCCACCTCGGCGGCCGCGTGCTGCACGCGCGCTGCGTGGACCTGGCCGCGCGCGAGCGCGTGCCGCTCACCGTTCGTTCGTCGTTCCGGGACGCCCCGGGCACCGAGATCGCGGAGGACACCGTGGAAGCCCCTCGAGTCGAAGCCGTCACCCATCGCGCCCACGTCTCGCTCGCGCTCGCCGAGGGCAACGCCGGCGGCGTCGGCGAGGCCCGTGGCATCCTCGAGTCGGTGCACGAGCGCTTCCCCGCGCTCGAACTCGTCGCGCACGAGCAGGCCACGCCCACGCACGGCGCACTGGTGTGGATGGGCGAGCGTCACGACGTCGAGGAGTTGCAGCGCACGTTCCGCGAACTGCGCGGCCCGGGCGGCGAGTGGCGGCTCGACGCGGTGCACGACGCGGCGTTCGTCTCGCTCGTGGGGCTGGGGCTCGGGGCCCGCGAAGCGGCACTCGCCGAGCGCGCCCTCGAGCGCGTCGGGGTGCCGCTCATCGCGCTGCGCACCACGCCGGCCGCGCTCATCCTGCGCGTGCCGGGCGACCGCATCGAGGACGCGGTGCGTGCGCTGCACGCGCGGTTCCTCGAGTCCGCGAACTGACGATCGCGAACCGCGCGGGGTCGCGGGCTCAGAAGGTGTCGAGCACGCTCTCGAGGCTCGGCACGCGGCCCTGCGCCACTCGCTCCATGGCCTCGGCGTACAGGCGGTCGTAGCCGTCGGCCGCGGCCCGCCAACTCGAGTCGCGCGCCATGCCGTTGCGCTGGAGCGCGCGCCACGCCTCGGGCTCGCCGTGCGTCGCGAGTGCGCGCCGCAGGGCCATGACCATCTCGTCCGGCGCGAAGCCCTCGAACACGAACCCGTTGCCCTCGCGCGTGATCGGGTCGAACTCGCGCACCGTGTCGGCCAACCCCCCGGTCGCGCGCACCACCGGCACGGTGCCGTAGCGCAGCGAGTAGAGCTGGTTGAGCCCGCACGGCTCGTAGCGCGACGGCATGAGGAACAGGTCGGCGCCGGCCTCGATGCGGTGCGCCAGTCCCTCGTCGTGCGCCCCCTCGAACCGCCACTGCCACGGGCGTTCGGCCGCCAGCCGGCGGAACCGCTCCACGTAGCGCGGCGAACCCATACCCAGCACGACGAAGCGCGCCTGCAGGTCGCACAGCGCATGCTCGGCGGCTTCGATGAGGTCGAAGCCCTTCTGCTCGACGAGCCTCGACACGATGCCCACGATGGGCCAGTCGGGCTCGAGCGGGAAGCCCGACTCGAGCGCGAGCGCCCGACGACAGACGCGCTTGCCGTCGAGTCGGTCGCGGTCGTAGTGCGCCGGCAGCCAACGGTCGTGCGCCGGGTCCCAGTCGTGGTCGTCGATGCCGTTCAGGATGCCCCGCACGTCGCCCGTGCGGCGACGCAGCACGCCCTCGAGCCCGAACCCGTACTCGCCCGTGGTCTGGATCTCGCGCGCGTAGGTGGGGCTCACGGTCGAGACGAGGTCGGCGAACAGGATGCCGACCTTCATGAAGTTCACGCGGCCGTGGTACTCGAACGGGCTGCGCGGGTGGAACTCACCGCGCGGGAAGCCGGCGAGCCCGAGCACCCACGGGTCCACGATGCCCTGGTAGCCGAGGTTGTGGATCGTGAACACGGTCGCGGTGCCGAGGAACGCGTCGTCGTCGGCATCGTGCGTGCGCACGAAGCACGGCGCCCACGCCGCCTGCTGGTCATGCGCGTGCAGGACGTGGAAGCGCTCCCCGAACGCCTTCACCGCCTCGAGCGCGGCGCGCGTGAAGAACAGGAAGCGCTCGGGGTTGTCGGGGTAGCCCTCGTGCGTCACCGGGTCGTCGTAGAAGCCCGCGCGCGCGAAGAACCGGCGGTCACCGGCGTGCTCGACGAGCAGCACGGTGGGCTGGTCGAGCGGGCCCTCGGCGATCGCGAACCGGGCCGGCTCGTGCCCCACACCCCACGGCACGAGCGTGCCGTCGAGCTCGGTGAGCCGCCACCCGGCGGGCAGCACGAGGTCGCGGTAGCGCGGCAGTGCGACCACCACGCGATGCCCGCGCCGGACCTGCTCGCGCGCGAGCGCGGCGACGACGTCACCGAGCCCGCCCACCTTGGCGAACGGGGCCATCTCGCTCGCGAGGTGGACGATGGACAGGGGCGAACCCATGACCGGGTCGGGACTCCGCTCAGGCGCCGACGACGACGTCGCGCAGGTAGCGGGCCGCGTCCTCGGGCGGCGTCGGGTTGATGTAGAAACCCGATCCGATCTCGAACCCGGCGACCCGCGTGAGCTTGGGCATGATCTCGATGTGCCAGTGGTAGTGCGGATGGTCCGGGTCGGCCAGCGGCGCGGTGTGCAGCACGAGGTTGTAGGGCGGCGAGTCGAGCGCGGCGTTGAGGCGCGCGAGCGTGTCCTTGAGCAGGCCGGCGAGCTCGAGCAGCTCCCCGTCGTCGTCGATCATGTGGTACGACGGCCGGTGCGCGAGCGGCATCACCCAGGTCTCGAACGGGAACCGCGGCGCGAACGGTGCGAGCGCGATGAACCGACCGGTGCGCGAGATCACGCGCTTGCCCTGCGCCTCGCCGGTCTCCTGGTCGATGATGTCCGAGAACACCGGACGCTCCTTGAGCTCGAAGTAGCGGCGCGCGCCGTCGAGCTCCTCCTGCACCATGCGCGGGATGATGGGCGTGGCGATGATCTGGCTGTGCGAGTGCTCGAGCGTCGCCCCGGCGCCCGCGCCGTGGTTCTTGAACACGAGCACGTAGCGCAACCGCGGGTCCTTGCGCAGGTCGCGCATGCGCTCGCGCCACGCGATGAGCACCTGCTGCATGGGCTCCACGGGCAGGTCGGCGAACTGCACGCCGGGGTCGGGCGTCTCGATCACGACCTCGTGCGCGCCGACGCCGTTCATCCTGTCGTACAGGCCCTCGCCGCGCCGGTCGAGCGAGCCCTCGATCTCGAGCGCCGGGAACTTGTTGGGGACCACGCGCACCGTCCAACCCGGCGAGTTCGCGGGCTTGCCGGCCGGCCGGTCGGACCACACCTCGGGCGGGGTCATGTCCTCGCGCCCCTCGGCGAACGGGGAGAACGCGTGGGCGTCCGTACCGGTCTCGGGCGTGAAGTGTCCGGGGCGGCGGCTGCGCTCGGTGGAGATGATCACCCAGCGGCCAACGACGGGGTCCTTGCGCAGTTCGGGCATCGGGTCCTCGGGAAGGGATGGAGGTCCGCACCCACGGGTGCGAACCGCGCGAGTCTAGGAACGGGGCGCGAGCAGGGTCAAGCGCCCGTGACCGTGGCGCGCTCGGCGGCGGTTGCCGAATGGAGCGCGCGGATCGCGTCCTCGGCCGCCGGCGTGAGCGTGCGCCCGCGGCGCGAGGCGACGAGACGCGCGGTCGCGAGCATGCGTTCGAGGTCGTGCTCGGCCCAGCGCTCACCGTCCCACCACGCGAACGGGGCGACGCGCTTGGGCACGAAGCGCCCCCCGCCGAACAGGTTGGCGGCACTGCCGACCGCGGCCCCGGTGGGCAGCAGCGTGCCGATGCCGGTCTTGACGTGCGCCCCGAGGAACGCACCCACCTTCGGGCTGCCGGTGTCGGTCTCGTGGCCGTCCACCCACACCCGCACGCGCCCGTAGTTGTTCTTGAGGTCGCTCGTGGTGGTGAGCGCACCGAGGTTCACCCACTCCCCGATCACGCTGTGCCCCACGAACCCGTGGTGGCGCTTGTTGGCGTATCCCTGCCACACGGTCCACTCGACCTCGCCCGCGACGCGGCACTCGGGCCCGAACGTGCACGCGGTGAACGAGCCGCCGAGCAACTGCGTGCCGGGGCCGACGACGCACGGCCCGCGCACCACCGAGTGCGCCTCGACGCGCGCGCCACGCGCGATGCGGATGGGGCCGTCGCTGGCGTCGAGCACCACGAACGGGCCCACGACCGCACCGTCCTCGATCGCGATGCGCTCCGGGGACTCGAGCACCGCGCTCGCGTGCACGCGGCCGTCACGCCGCGGCGCGCAGCCCGCGAGGTCGGCGGCGATCGCGTCGGGGTTGCGCGCCATGAGGTCCCACGGCCAGTCGAGGAACGCGGCGTCCACCGGGGCGGTGGGCAGCGCGAGCCCGAGCAGCACGGTCTCGAAGTCCTCGCCGCGTCCGATCCCGCCGCGCAACAGCGCGAGCGGCAGGCGAGCGGCGGCGACGCGCCCGCCCGCGAGGAACAGGCCCGGCGCGCGCCCGGCGCGCACGGCATCGAACCACGGTCCCGGGAGTGCGGCGGCGTTCACCACCAGCGCCTCGTCGTCGGCCGCGATGGCCGCGGTGTCGGGCACCGGGGCCGCGGCCCAGCCGGCCATGGCGGCGGCGCGCGCCTCGATCGCGAACAACGGCAGGCCCGCGTACGCGATCCAGCGACGCGCCAGGTCCGAGGCGCCGAACGCGAGCGCGGGCACGGGCAGCAGGTCGGTGAGCGGGCGCAACGACCGCCAGAAGCGGTCCTCGTGCAGGATGAGACGGCGCGTGCTCATCGGCTCGTGCCGCGCCGCGTCTTGCGCTTGGGCGCGGGCTTCGTCGCCGGGGGCTCGCTCGCACGGACCGAGGCGTCGAGCAGGAACACGCCCTCGAAGCCGGACTCGGTCGCACGGCGCTTGACCGCGTCGGCGGCCTCGCGCGTCATGCAGTCGCGCGAGCGCACCTTGTACAGCCCGCGCTCGAACTCCACCGACGCCGCCACGAGCAGCAACGACTGCGCGGCCTCGCGACGCGACGCGGCCAGCGTCGAGTCGGCGGGCGCGGCGAACTGCACGCGCCAGCACGAACCGTCGGCGGGTGCGGCCGGCGCGGCGGGTGCGGTCGGGGCCACGGGCGCGGCGGGCTCGGGCGGCAGCACGACGGGCGGCGGCGGCGGGGTGAACGGCGTCGTCGGGGACGGCACCGGCACGTCGCCCGTGCGCAGCGTGTCGTAGGCGGCCTCGGGTGCGGCCGCGCGGCGCGCGGGCGTAGGCGCAGGCGCGACCACGCGGTCGGCGGGCACGGGCTCGGGGATGCGCGCGAGCACGCGCAGCGCGGTCGGCGACGGCAGCGAGTCCGCCACCGGCGACGACGGTGCGGCCCCCGCGGGCCACGCGACGAGCCACGACCCCAGCACGACTGCGGCGAGGACGGTGTTCGACCTCATGCTCCCCCCTGTCGCGCGCGCACCGCCTCGGTGACGCGGCGCACGCGTTCGGTGTCCTCGCGACGACACACGAGCGTGCCGTTGGGCGTGGTCACCACCACCATGTCCGACAACCCCATGGGGGCCACCGGCACCCCGTCGCCCACGATCACGCAGCGGTCGCAGTCCACCGGCACGGCCTGCCCCCACGCCACGTTGCCGCGCGCGTCCACCGGTTGGCGGCGCGCCCAGGCGTTCCACCCCCCGAGGTCGTCCCAGTCGAACGCGGCCTCGAGCACGACCACGTTGGACGCCACCTCGAGCACCGCGTAGTCCACCGACACCGACTCCATGTCGACGAACCGCGCAGCCAGCGCGGCCTCGAACGCATGCTCGTCGCCGGGACCGTACGCCCAGTCCTCGAACGCGTCGGCGATCGCCGGCCGACCCTGCGCGAGCGCGTTCATGAAGGTGCGGCGCTTCCACACGAACATGCCGCTGTTCCACATGTGTCGGCCGCCGGCGAGGTAGGCCTGTGCGCGCTCGAGGTCGGGCTTCTCGGTGAAGCGCGCGACGCGGTGCAGGCGCGGCGCGAGCGGCGCCCCGCGCTCGACGTACCCGAACCCGGTGTCGGGCGTCGCGGGCCGGATGCCGAAGGTCACGAGCAGCGGGTCGCGCGAGGCGACCTCGAAGGCGCGGTCGAGGTCGGCGGTGAACGCCGCCTCGTCGTCGATGGCGTGGTCCGACGGCAGGACCGCGAACGCGGTGTCGGGGGCGAAGAACGCGGCGGCCGCGGCGATCGCGGGTGCGGTGTTGCGACCCACCGGCTCACCCACCACGATCGCGCCCGGGCACTCGCGCCGACAGGCCTCGACGAGCGGGGCCGCGGTCATGACGACCACGCACTCGGCGGGCACCAGCCGGGTCGCGCGCGCGAACGTGGCCGCGAGCAGCGTGCGCCCGCCCGAGGCGAGCGGCAGCAACTGCTTGGGCCGCTCCGGCGTGCTCCAGGGCCAGAATCGCTCGCCCCGGCCACCGGCCAGGATGAGCGCACCACGCGATCGGGTCGGGGTCGTCATGCGACCTCAAGGGTTAGCACAGCGCCTCGCGGGGCGCCACGGCGGGGCGTCATCCGCGTCGCGACTTCCCGGTCAGGCGCTCGTAGAGGAGCGCGGTGGACTCCGCGACGTTGTCCCACGAGTAATGCTGCTGGATGTGGGCCCGGGCGCGCGCGCCGTAGGCCGCGACCTCGTCGGGATGACGGATGAGGTGCTCGAGCTTCGCCTGCAGGTCGTCCACGTCCTTGCTGCGGAACGGCAGCGCGCACTCCTCGGCCACCTCCATGTTCTCGGGGATGTCCGAGACGAGCACGCAGCGGCCGTACGACAACGCCTCGAGCAGCGCGATCGAGAGCCCCTCCATGGTCGAGGGCTGCACGACGCAGTAGGCGTTGCTCCACAGCTCCTCGAGCGACTCCCCGAACACGTAGTCGAGCAGACGGATGCGATCGCTCTCGTAGCGCCGCAGCAGGTTCACGTAGTCCTGCGAGAACGACAGCCCACCCACGAGCGCCAGCTTGAGGTCGGTGTCGATGCGGCTGAACGCCTCGCACAGGAAGTGCACGCCCTTCTCGGGCACGAGTCGGCCCACGAACAGCACGTACTTGCCGGGCTCGAGTCCGAGCGAGGCCAGCTTGCGCGGGGCGCGCGGCTGCGGCAGGTGCGTACCGTTCGGGATGTACTCGGTGTCCACGCCGTGCTCGTGCTTGAAGTGCTCGCGCAGCGTCTTGCTCACCACGATCGTGCGGTCGGGGAAGTGCGCGGCCGGACCCTCGCAGCGCCGCAGCGCCCACGACGCGAACCGCCCCCACTTCTCGCGCTGCCAGTCGAGCCCGTGCACGGTCACCACGCTGCGCGACCCCGTGAGCCGCGGCAGCCCCGAGAACAGCGCGGGCCCGAGGGCGTGGAAGTGCACGACGTCGTAGCGCTTGAGCATGGCCTCGGCGGTCGCCCACGCCACGTGCGTCACGGTGTCGAGGTGCTTGGTGTGGATGCTCGGCCGACGGAGCAGACCGATGTTGTGGTACTCGGTACCGGGCGGCGTGTAGTAGAGGCGGCAGAACACGTCCACGTCGATGCCCAGGTCCACGAGCCGGCGTGCGATCTCGTCGACGTGCCGCTCGATGCCCCCGTAGGTCGCGGGGATGCCCTTCTGCCCGATCATCGCGACGCGCATCACGCCACCCCCCGTCGGCGCACGGCGAGGCGTGCGGCGAACGCGTCGGCGAGCCCGGCTCCGAGCGCGCCCCACGCGTAGCCCGCGAGCGCGCTCGGCGCTGCGGTGCCGGCGGCCGCCCAACCGCGCGGACGCGCGCGCAGCGCGTCGGCGACGCCGTCGAGCGGCACGACCGTGACCGCGGGTGCGAGCGGCGCATAGCCGCGCACGCCGAACGCGGTCGAGACCACGGCGAGCCCGCAGGCGAGGTAGGTGGGCACCTTGACGTTGCTCCCGCCCCCGCTCGCGACCGGGTTCAGCCCGGCGTCGGCGGCGGCGAGCACGGCGGCGAGCTCGGGCGTCTCGGGACGGGTCACGAGCCACGGCTCGCGGCGGTCCGCGAGCCGGCGCGCGAACGCGCCGACCACGAGCAGCACGCCGCCGTCGGAGGCCAGCCGCGGCCCCACCTCGCGCACGAGCCACGCCACGGCATCGTGGTTGGGGCCCCAGTCCCCGCCCACGAACGCCGCCACATAGGCGTCGGGGGCGATGCCGAGCGCCTGGCGGGCGCGCGCGCGGGCCTCGGTCGAGGCGGGCGCGAGCGCGGTCTCGTCGTAACCGTTCGGGACCACCTCGACGTCGCGCGCCCCGTGGATCGCGCGCAGGGCCTCGGCGTCCTCGTCGGTGCACGCCACGCACAGGTCGCTGTTGGCGACCGCACGGCGCTCGAGGTCCTCGAGTCGCCGCGCCCAGGCCGCGCGCCCCCACACCGGCGGCGCGGTCTGCGGCCACAGGCGGGCCTCGACGTTGTGCGCGTGGTAGGCGCGCACGGTCTCGGGCGCGCCCTCGAACAGGCCGGTGAGCGCGAGGTCGCACACGAGCACGTCGGCGGGCGCACCGAGCGTGCGCCGGTACGCGGCCGCGTTGGCGCGATGCCCCCACGCGCTCGTGAACGACGGCGCGACGCGGGCGCGCTGCAGCCACCACGCCACGCTCGTGTGCGGGGCCTTGCGCCGGTGCAGCGCGACCCCGGCCACACGCTCGTCGGGCGCGCCAGCGCTGCGGGCGGGCACGACGCACAACGCCTCCACCTCGGCCCGCGTCGCGAGCCCGCGCGCGAGTCCGAACAGGCGCTGCGTCGCGCCGAACATCGGCGGGTGGATGTCGTTGTCGCAGGCGAGGTGCACCCTCACGCGACCTCCTCGACGGGCGCGGGTGCCGCCGCCCCGCCGCGCACGAACCCCGCGACCAGACCCGCGGCCATCACCGACCACGTCACGATCGAGTGCAGCGCGAGACGGGCGCTGCGCTTGCGCACGGTCATGAGCGCGAGCAGCGCGAGCGGGGCGAGCGCCCACCCCGCGAGGCCGCGCGCGCCCGCGAGCCCGACCGCGACCGGGGCCGCGAGGGCGAGCACGAGCATGGCGCCGTAGTGCGCGTTGCGCGCGACGAGTTCACCGAAGCCCGCACGCCCGAGGTAGGCGCGCAACGCCTCGCCCGACCCCAGGCACAGCCCGGTGCGCCAGCGCCGCCCGACCTCGGCGAAGCTCGGGCGCGGGCCGCTCCAGTGGCGCGCCGCGAGCGGTGCGAGCGTTCGCATGCGGAGCCCGGCGAGCCGCAGGCGGAGGCCGAGCTCGAAGTCCTCCTCGCTGTGGAGCGACGGGTCGTAGCCGCCCACGCCCTCGAGCGCGGCGCGGCGGTAGAACGACAGCGTGGCGGTGTAGCGCGCCTCGGCGTCGGCGTCGCCGACGCGGTACAGGTCGCGCACGCCCGGCCGCTCCCCCGCCCCGTCCACGAACCACTCCTCGATGCGCCCCCACGAACCCGCGAGCTCGGGGTCGCGTCGCGCCTCGTCGCAGGCGCGCTCGAGCCAGGCGCGCTCCACCTCGACGTCGGCGTCCACGAACAGCACCCAGTCGCCCCCGCACGCCGCGAACCCGGCGTTGCGCGCCGCACCCGGCGTGAGCGGAGCGGCGTCGGCGGGCCCGGTCGCGCGCAGCACGCGCCAGCCCGCGGGTACGCGCAGCAGGTCGGCGTCGGCCCCCGGCGAGGCGAGCACCAGCACGCCCGCCCACTCGCGACCGGCGAGCGCGTGCTCGAGTGCGGCGAGCGTGCGCGGCAGGAAGCGCTCCTGCCGGTGGCAGGGGATCACCACGCCCAGTCTCATCGTGCGCCGCCGGCGGGGGGACGCTCGGGCGTCACGCTCGCTGCGCCGACGGCCTCGTCGTACACGGCCTCGAACTCCGAGACCACCGCCCCCCACGTGTAGCGCTCGCGCACGCACTGCGCGGCGGCGCGCCCGATGCGCATGGCGCGGTCGGACTTGCGGTGCGCCAGCTCCAACGCGGCGCTCAGCGCGGGGACGTCGTCGGGCGGCACGAGCGTCCCGGTGACGCCGTCCTCGATCACGTCGGTGATGCCACCGACCGCGGACGCCACGATGGGTCGTGCGCGCGCCATGGCCTCGAGCAGCACGAGCGGCAGTCCCTCCCAGCGCGACGGCAGCAGCACGGTGTCGGCGGCGGCGAGCAACGGTCCGATGTCGTCCACCTGCCCCACGAACTGCACGCGCGGCGAGAGGCCGTTCGAGATCGCCTGCTGCTCGAGCCAGCGCCGACGCGAGCCGTCGCCCGCGACCACGAGCGTGAAGTCGAGACCCGCCGCGACGATCGGGGCGAGCGCGCGGAACAGCACGTCGTGCCCCTTCTGCTCCTCGATGCGACCGGCGATCACCCACAACGGCTTGATCGGGGTGGCGAGGTAGCGCTCGCGCCACTGGCGCGCGAGCGGTTCCTCGCGCGCGGCGTCGGGCACGTCGGCCCCGTTCGGCACCACGCGCACGAGCGAGCGCTCGATGCCGTAGTCGCGCACCAGCGTGTCCACGATCGCCCCCGTCACCGCGGTCACCGCGGACGCCGAACGCAACTCGTCGCGCTTGAGCCAGCGCTGACCGGCCGAGTGCGAGCTCCCGGTGATGTGCTCGGTCACGACCAGGTGCGGCACGCCGGCGGCGCGCGCGAGCAGGGCGAGGTAGCGATCGGCCGCGGGCCAGACGTGGTGCACATGCACGAGGTCGGGACGCAGCGCGCGCAGGCGCGACCACGTGTCCCACATCCCGCGCAGGTCGCTGCGCCGGTCCACCTCGGCGACCCGGTCCACCGGGATGCCGCTCGCCTCCAGCGCCTGCGCCAGTTCGTCCACGCCGGAGGCGGGCGACAACCAGACGCGGACCTCGTAGCGCGACGGGCTCAGCCCGGTCGCGAGCTCCCACAGCACGCGCTCGGTCCCGCCGAAGGCGCGACCGCTGCCGACGAGCAGCACCTTCACCCGCGCCGCGGCGCGCATAGCTCCTCGTAGGCCGACACCAAGGCGCCGGCGTTGTGCTCCCATGCGAGGTGGTCGAGGAAGCGACGGCGGTTCATGGCCCCGAGTCGCTCGCGCAGCGCGGGGTCCTCGATCAGGCGCTCGATGCACGCGGCGAGGTCGTCGTCACGGTTGGGCTCGGCGTAGACCGCGCCGTCGCCCGCGCTGTGGCGGTGCTCGCGCAGGTCGAAGCACACGACGGGCTTGGCGCACGCCATGTACTCGAGCACCTTGTTCATGGTGCTCACGTCGTTGAGCGGGTTCTTGGGGTCGGGGCTCACGCACACGTCGGCGGTCGCCAGGATGCGCTCGACCTCGGCGTCGGGGATGCGCCCGGTGAACTGGCAGGCGTCCTCGAGTCCGAGCGAGCGCGACAGCGCCTTGAGGTCCTCGAACGAGTCGCCCGCGCCGATGAACGTGAACGCCACGTCGGAGCGGCGGTCGAGCAGGATGCGTGCGGCGCGCACGAGGTGGTCCACGCCGTCCTGCGGCGCCATGACGCCGAGGTAGGCCACGAGGTAGGGCCGACCGCGCTTGAGCTCGGGCGCGGGCTCGCGCACGGTCGCGAAGCGCTGGTGGCTGGGCCCGCTGCGCACGACGCGCACACGGTCGGGGGGCTTGCGTCCGCGCTCGATCGCGACCTGACGGTACGACTCGTTGGTCGAGATGACGAGGTCGGCGCACGCGAACTGCATGCGCTCGAGCCACTGCAGCAAGCGGTGCGGCAGCGACCCGGCGCGCTGCTCGCCGAAGCGCGACAGGTACAACTCGGGACACAGGTCGTGGTGGTCGAAGACGAACCGCACGCCCGCGAGCTTGAACGGCAGCGCGATGGCCCAGAACGTGTCGGGCGGGTTCGCGGTGTGGATGACGTCGAAGCCGTGACGCGCCGAGACGCGCAGCGTGAGGGCGAACGTGCGCAGCCAGCAGTACAGGAACTCCCAGACGTAGCTCACGAACCCGCTGGTCTCGGGCGGCGCCGGGTAGCGGTAGAGGTGGATGCCGTTCAACACCTCGTAGGGCTCGCTCCCGCCCTCGCCCATGGGGCAGATGGCGGCGACGTCCCACCCCGCGCCCTTGAGTGCGTTCAGCTCCATCCACACGCGCCGGTCGAACGGCAGCGTGAGGTTCTCGGACAGGTGCAGGACCCTACCACGCGAGGCCATGGTACTCCCCGGCGACGACCGTGGACGGGTCGAGTGCCGCGACGAGGTCCACCACCACCTGACCCGCGCGCAGGCGCGGACCGATCGTACGGTACTCGGCCGAGCGGTTGCCGATCACGACGACCTCGGCGTGCGCGAGCACCTCGGCGAGGTCGGGACGCAGGCGCTCGGGCAGGTACGCGAGCTCCGACTCCACGAACCGGCGGTTGGCGCCGAGCAGGCGTTCGACGTCGAGGCTCGGGTCGTGCAGGCGGGCATCGTAGCCCTTGCCGACGAGCGTTCCGATGACGCGCAGGATGGGGCTCTCGCGCAGGTCGTCGGTGCCGGCCTTGAACGACAGGCCGAGGAACCCGAGCCGGCGCTTCTTGAAGCGCTCGATGAGCGCGACCGACTCGGACACGTGCAGCTCGTTGGAGCGCATGATGCTGGCGAGCACCGGCAGGTCGAGGTCGTGGCGCCGCGCCCGCGAGTTCACCGCGCGCAGGTCCTTGGGCAGGCACGAACCGCCGAACGCGAAGCCCGGCGACAGGTAGGCACCCGAGATGTTGAGCTTGGTGTCGCGCCGCATGAGGCGCATGACCTCGTGGCTGTCCACGCCCTCGCGCTTGCACAGCCGCCCGAACTCGTTCGCGAACGCGACCTTGAGCGCGTGGTACGAGTTGTTCACGTACTTGAGCATCTCGGCCGTCGGGATGGCGGTCACGATGAGCTCGCCGCCGACGCCGTGGTAGAGCTGGCGCAGCGCCTCGCCCGAGCGCGCGCAACCCGCGCCCAGGATGGTGTAGTCGGCGCCGAAGAAGTCCTCGACCGCGGTGCCCTCGCGCAGGAACTCGGGGTTGTAGGCGACCCCGAAGCCGTCACCGGCACGCAGCCCCGAGGACTGCTCGATCACCGGCCGCAGCTCGTCGAGCACCGAGCCCGGCAGCATGGTGCTGCGCATGACCACGGTCACGAACCGCCCCATGGCGGCGAGCGCGGAGCCGACCTCGGCGCAGGCGCGCTTGACATGGCCGAGGTCGAGCGAACCGTCCTCGGCGCTCGGCGTGCCCACGCACACGAGCACGATGTCCGCGCCGGGCATGGCCTCGGCGATGCGCGTGGTGGCCGACAGTCGGCCCTCGCGCACGGCCTTGCCGATGAGCTCGGGCAGCCCCTTCTCGACGATCGGGCTCTCACCGCGACGGATGCACTCCACCTTGAACTCGCTCGTGTCCACACCGACGACGTCGTGACCACGATCGGCGAGGCACGCCGAGCACACGGAACCCACGTAACCGAGACCGACCACCACCACCCGCATCGGGGAGACCTCCGGGACGCGCCTCGCGTCCGCTACCGGGAACCCTGCGCCGGACCGACCACGCCGGCCGAATCGTCCTCCGTCACACGCTCGCGCAGGTGCCAGACCCGCACCCCGGCGAACGCGCTCCGGTCCTGCTCATTCGTCCAGCCGTCGAGTCGTCGCGCGAACCGCCCCTCGGGGTCGAGGTCCTCGGTGCGACTCGCCACCACCCACAGCCCCGGGGGCGGTGCGCCCACCGAGTCCCGCCACGCCCGCGAGAGCCGCGCCTCGTCGCTCGCGTAGCCGAGCCAGAAGCGCCGCACCTCGAGACCGCGTCCGTACCACTCCACCGGCTCGGGCGCCCCGACCGCGAGGACGCGCTCGCCGGGGACGAGCCCCGCGCGCACGTGCGCCATCGCCGTCCGGTAGTCCTCGCGGCCGTAGTCCGGGTCGAACGCGCCACGCGCGAGCGAGACCGACCACAGCAACGCGACCGCCAGAGCCAGCACCCGCCGGGTGCGCGGAGCAGCATCCGCGAACGCGGCGGCCACCACCAGCAACACGCACGGCATCGCGGCCGCGAGGTACCGGGGGTGGAACACCTTGAAGTTGGTCGTCGCAAAATAGCTCACGACGAGCATGGGTGCGACGAGCCAGAGGAGGGTATCGGCCAGTCGCCCCCGCCTCGCCACCGCCCGCAGCCCGAGCCCGCCCAGGACCGCGAACAGCGCGGCCGCGAGCGCCAGTTCGAGGGCATGGTCGCGGACGGCCGCGGCCGGTCCGGCCCGCAACTCGCGCAGGCTCGGCCCCACCCCGTACCCCGACGTGAAGGTGTGGAGCGTGAACGGGATCGCCGCCGGGTGGAAGGTGTGCTCGCCGCGCAGTCCCGTCTCGGTCGCGGGCGCCTCGCGCCCGGGCACGAGTCGCGCCCAGTCCCACGTGCCGACGACCGCGGGCACCCACGGGGCAGCCGCGAGTACCACGACCACGATCGCACCCGCGAGTAGACGACGGCGACGCGCGAGCGCCTCGCCCGGCGCGAGCAGCAGGCGGAGTTGCAGGGGCGCGACGAACACGAACGCGAAGTTGCTGAGGACGCCCGCCACCACGGTGGCGAGCCAGCCCGCGACGCGGCGGGCATCGGCGCGGTCGCGCAGACCCAGCGCGGCGCCGAGCGAAAGCACCGTGGCGAGCAGCACGAACGAGTAGTTGCGGCACTCCTGCGAGTAGTACACGAGGAACGGGGAGCCGGCCGCGAGCCACGCGGCGGGTGCGACCGCGCCCGGGCCGAGCCAACGCCCGGCGAGCCACGCCATCGCCGGCACCGTCGCCACGCCCGCGAGCGCGCTCGGCAGACGCAGCACCCACTCGGCGTCACCCCCGAGCGCGGCCGCGAACGCCACCGCGAGCGTGTAGAGCGGCCCGTGCACGTCGCCCAGCAACGCGAGCGGGTCGAACGGGCCCGGCAGTCCGGCCGCGAGCAGCGTGAACTGCTCGTCGATCCACAGGCTCGGCCGACCGAGGCCGGGCAAGCGCAACAACGCCGCCACGAGCGTGGCGGCGAGGAGCGTGCGCGGCGGGGCCTGTGCGAGGGAGCTCGGGCGAGGAGGGTCGGCCGGCCGGGCACCCGTGTGAACGGGTGGGGCCATGGGTGGGGGCTCGAGCGTTTCGGTCAGTACGCACCCTCCCGCGACAGCACCGCGGGGATCGTGCGCAGGAGGATCTTGAGGTCGAGGCGGAACGACTGGTGGCGGATGTACTCGAGGTCGAGGCGCATCCACTCATGGAAGCCGATCCGGCTACGGCCGCTGATCTGCCACAGGCAGGTGAGGCCCGGCAGCACGTCGAGGCGGCGCAACTGCCACGGCTCGTACTGCGCGACCTCCTCGGGGATCGGGGGACGCGGGCCGACGAGGCTCATGTCACCCTTCAGGATGTTCCAGAACTGCGGCACCTCGTCGAGGCTCGTCGAGCGCATGAAGCGCCCGATGCCGGTGATGCGCGGGTCGCGCGCAATCTTGAACACGGGACCGTCGGCCTCGTTCATGTGCGCGAGGTTTCGGCGCTTGAGGTCGGCATCCTTCACCATCGAGCGCAGCTTATAGAAGGTGAACGGACGCCCGCCGCGCCCGACGCGGGTCGAGCGGTAGAAGACCGGGCCCGGCGAGCTCAGCTTGACGAGCACCGCCAGCACCGCGATGACGGGCGCGAGCAGCACCAGCGCGAGCGCGGAGGCCAGCACGTCGAAGGCGCGCTTGCCGAAGCGCAGGTAGAGGGTGTGCGGGGCCGGGGTCTCGAACGGCACCACCTCGACCGACGCGGCACCCGGATGGGTGGCGAGGCGGGGCGTGGCGACGAGACGCGGGCGCGCGTGGCCGTTGGTGAACCCACCCGCATGGATGCGGGCGCGCGGCGCCACGGGGGCGTGCGCACTCACGGCGTGCAGTCGCACGATGTGCGGCTTGGTGATGTCGGTCGGGGTTTCCACGGACGACGATTCCTCGGACTGGACGGTGTTCGCACCGGTCTCCGACACGGGAGCGGTCCCGTGACCGGACATCGACGCGAGGAGTTCGGGCTCCATCTGCGCACTCTCAGTTGTCGTCGCCCGAAACGAGGAACCACAGGTCCGCGAAGCGACCCGTGGCCCGAACGACACTCCGTCCAGCAAGGTCCTCGGTGAGAAGGGCCCTGGAGTGATCGCCTACGAGCGCCTGGGGGGAACCAAGATGTCGTATCGAGATGTCTTTCCCGCCTTGCGACGGGTCCCACCGACCCGAGAGGGTCCGGGGGCAGAGCTCGTGGTGCTACACACCCAGTTAGCCAAGGTTCGTCAGTGGTTTCTCCATGTAGAGGAATGCGCACCCGGTCCGACAAGTCCATGTTAGCAACGCGGTGGGACGGGATTCAACGGTGGAATGGGGAATCTTGTGCCGTTCGGAGCACGGGGTGGGTGAGGTCGTGCGAAACCCACGGGGCCGCATCGTGCAGGATGCCCGTCCCTCCCCGCCGGGGTTCGTTCGCTCTCGGCGGCCCCGATCCCCCCGACGACACCCTCCGGCCGCTCGACGCCCGGCAATCCACGCCATGACAACGCCTTGTAACGGGTGCCCGCGCCGGCCCTCGAGGCCCCCCCATGGCCGGACTTCGTCCGCCCCGAGACGCTGCCAGGACCGGGCTCCGACCGACCCTGCGGGCCCCGCCCCCGGCCCTCTACCGACCCGAAGGTCAGGAGTTCCCGGAGCCCTTGGCCTTCTGCCACTCCACCGTGGCCCGCAAGCCGTTCTCCAACGTCATGCTGGGCACCCAGCGCAGCGCGCGGCGGGTCTTCTCGATGTTCACCACGCGCCGCCGGATGTTGTCGATGTCGCGCCGGTTCGCGTGCTGCGGGCGGACGTCCACCCCGAGGATGCGGATGAGCGTCGCGGCCAGTTCGTTCACGCGCGTCTCGACGCCCGTGCCGACGTTGAAGACCTCGCCGAGCGCGCGATCCGAGCGCGCTGCGAGCACGGTGGCCTCGACCGCATCGTCCACGAACGTGAAGTCGCGCGTCTGCTCGCCGTCGCCGTGGATCATGGGTGCCTTGCCCTCGAACAGGCACTCGATGAACTTGGCCACCACGCCGCAATACGGGTTGGCCGGGTCCTGCCCGGGCCCGTAGACGTTCGAGTAGCGCACCGCAGCCGTGGGCACGCCGTAGCTCTCGTAGAACGCCATGCAGTAGTTCTCGCCCCCGAGCTTCGAGACGGCGTACGGCGTGAGCAACGAGAGGTGGTCGTCCTCGTTGATGGGCAGGTAGCGCGGGTTGCCGTACACCGAGGTGGACGAGGTGTAGAGCACGCGCTTCACTCGGTTCTGCGCGGCGCGGGCCGCCATGAGCACGTTGAGCGTCCCGCCGATGTTGGTCTCGAAGTCCTCGCGCGGGTTGCGCGTCGAGACCACGATGTTGCGCGCCGCTGCGTGGAACACGACCTCCGCCTCGGCCACCACGCGGTCCACGAGCGCAGCGTCGCACACCGAGCCGTGCACGAACTCGAAGCCGGTCGCGGGCAGGTTGTCGAGCCGGCCGGTGAACAGGTCGTCGAGCACGGTGACGCGGGCGCCCTCACGCATGAGGCGCTTCACGAGATTGCTGCCGACGAAGCCGGCGCCGCCCGTCACGAGCACGCGCGCGTCCTGGAGTTCGATCATCGGGTCCTCGGGGTCAGTGCCGCAGGCCGAAGCGCAGGAAGACGAGGGGGCGCAGGATCCGCCACCCGTCCTGGAACAACCGCATCTTGGTGGTGCCGCGTCCGTGGTATCGGACGGTCACGGGCGCCTCCTGAACCCGGTAGCGCGCGCGGATGGCCTGGAACAGCAGGTAGGGCTCCAACTCGTAGCGGTCGAGCCAGTCCTGCTCGAGCCGGATGCGCGGGTCGTCGAGCAGGGCCAGCCGGAACGCCCGCATGCCGTTGGTGCCGTCGGTCACCGGGAACCCGCTCGCGATGCGGAACAGGATCGGGTAGAGGCGCGTGAGCCAGCGGCGATCGGGCGGGATGCCGGGCGTGGCCCCACCCGGGAGCCAGCGGCTGCCCTGCACGAGGTCGGCCTCGCCCGCGAACAACGGCACCAGGATGCGCGGCAGTTCGTCGGGCTCGTGCTGGTCGTCGCCCGACAGTATGGCGGCGAACTCGATGCCGCGGCGCTTGGCCTCGAGCAGTCCGGTGCGGATGCCGGCCCCGACCCCGAGGTTCGTCTCGTGCCGGATCACCACCTCGGCGCCGGCCGCACGCGCTTCCGCGGCGGTGTCGTCGCTGGAGTGGTCGTCCACCACGATGACCGTCGCGGCCCAGCGGCGCGGCACCTTGCGCACCACGTCGCCGATCTTGCCGTGCTCGTTCCACGCCGGCACCACGACCGCGACACGCGCCGGGTCCACGAGGGCCAGGCGCTCGGGCGGGGGCTCGAGGACGAGGGGGCGCGTCGGCGACATGGCCGCGGAATCTAGCACAGGGCGCCGCACTTCCGGGGGGGTGGACCCGGCCCGGGCACCGGCCGATACCCCCGGGGACGCGCGCCACCCCGGCGCACCCTCGGACGGAACCGGAGGACACCCCATGAACGTGCACGCCGCCAAGCCGGAGATCGCTGGTCTCACCGGCATCCGGGGCATCGCCGCACTCATGGTGGTGCTCTACCACTTCCACCCCGTGTTCGTCGCCCTGCTCCCGGCGTGGCAGGTGTTCGCACCGGTCGGCAAGGTCGGACTGCTCGGCGTGGACGTGTTCTTCGTGTTGAGCGGGCTCATCCTGTGCCACGTGTACGACGCTGCCACCCGGCCGCACGGCGTGTTCGCGCACCTGCGCTTCCTGTGGCTCCGCCTCGCACGCATCTACCCCAACCACGTCGCGACGCTGGCCGCGATGGCGGTCGTGCTCGGGGCGGCATCGCTCACCGGTACCACGCTCGGCGGCAACTACCCCCTCGAGCAGTTCCACTCCCACCTCGCCATGACGCACGCGTGGGCGCGCAGTCCCGGGCAGGAGTGGAACTACCCGTCGTGGTCGATCAGCACCGAGTGGTTCGCGTACGTCTACCTGTTCCCGCTCGCGGTCGCGTGGCTGCACCTGCGCGTGCCGGGCTGGCTGCACCTCGCGATCGCGCTCTACCTGACGCAGAGCTGGCTGTACATCGCCAACGGCGGCTGGCCGCGCGACCTGTTCCCCCTCCTGCGCATCCTGTGCGGGTTCTGGGCGGGCGTCTCGCTCTACGGCGTCTGGCAGCGGGCACCGCGCGTGGCCGCCTGGTGCCAGCGCCACGCCACCGCGCTCCTGCTCGCGTTCCTCGC
>JBJTRI010000118.1:0-5577 GCA_046076045.1 bacterium | reverse complement strand
TCGCCGAGCTGCTCCACGAGCAGACGGTCCTCGCGCACGCTCCACCACACGCTCGAGGCCACGGCCGGCAGGGTCAGCGCCAGCCAACCGAGCGGCACGCCCACGGCCAGCGGCAGCGCGACGTAGAACAGCAGGCGGGCGGCCACGTCGGGCTGGCGCACCGAGGGCACGCCGTTCCGGGTCGCGTAACGGACCGCCATGGCCGCGAACGCCAAGGCGATCCCGGCCAGGTTGCCGGCACCGCCCGCGATGGGGCCGCCGAAGGGGCGGATGAGCAGGTAGTAGCCGAGCAGGCACACGAACACGACCGCGCCGAGCGCGCGCGGCCGCCGCACGGCCTGTCGCCGCGGGTCGCCGCCCGCATGGCGGGCGAGGTGGTCGGCCATGCCGTAGAAGGCGATGAGCAGGCCGCTGGTGCCGAAACGGATCATCGGGTTCGAGAAGTCCACGCGCTCCTCCGGGGATGGTCTGGGACCGGGGGTCCCCCAGTATCGGTATGGACGGCTTTCCCTCAAGTGGGCCCGGCCGCGAAGCCCACGCACAGGGCTGGACCTTCCCCGGACATGTGTCAGGTCGGGGGTCGGCGCATAATGTCATGTGCCGCAATGATATGTGCGCTCAAGAGAGCCTCGTATCACCTGAATCCCGTGCCCGTGTTGCCTCATCCGAACAAGGAGCCTACCGTATGGTTCGGAAGGTGTACGCCTTCAACAACGGATATCCGAAACCTCATCAGGGAGATGAACCCCAATGCGCAAGACGATCCTCGCCGCGGCGCTGCTCGCGGTCATCGCGGTGCCCTCGTTCGCGGGTACGACCAAGTTCGGCTTCGGCTACTTCGACCCGTCGTTCCCGGTCGGCGGCCGCGTCTGGGTGAGCGAGAAGCTCGCGCTCGACGCCGGCGTCTCGTTCAACACGCTGAAGCTGGAGACGGGCTCGACGACGACCGACGACATCTCGCTCATGGGCGCTGACATCGGCGCCGTGTTCGTGGTCGCCGGCTCGGAGAAGACCAAGTTCTTCGTGCGTCCGGCCATCAGCTTCGCCTCGGGCGAGGACAAGTTCCCGCAGGCCGACATCTCGGCCTTCTGGGTCCGTGGCTCGCTCGGCGTCGAGCACTGGCTGTCGGACAACTTCAGCATCCAGGCCGCGCACGGCGTCGCCTACAAGTCGACCGAGTTCAAGCCGGCCGTGGGCGCCAAGGTGAAGACGACGGAGTTCGAGACCGAGGGCTTCGGCATCTCGAACATCGGCTTCCACTTCTACTTCAACTGATCCCGGCGGGCCTCGTGCCCGCGGAGCAGTGAGGTTCGCGAGGGCGGGAGAGGCGACTCTCCCGCCCTTCGTGCGTCCGGTCCCGGGCTCCGCGCCGCTCCCCTCGTATGTGGGGTCGCGCCCGATCGTCCGCGACCCGCCCCGCGCTCCCGCGGCCGTCGTCGTCCGCCGCGCCTCGTGTCGTTCCCGCTCGCCTCGCCGGCCGCGTGTGCAGTACCGTGCGCGCCATGAGCCCCGACCACGACGTGCCCGTCCGCATCCAGCGCCTGCCCCACGCCGAGGGCCTGCCGCTCCCCAGCTACGAGACCGAAGGTGCCGCCGGCATGGACGTGCGCGCCGCGGTCGCCGAGACGCTCACGCTCGCACCCGGGGCGATCGCGCTCGTGCCCACCGGGCTGGCGATCGAGGTCCCGCCCGGGTTCGAGATGCAGGTGCGTCCGCGCTCGGGGTTGGCGGCCAAGCACGGCATCACGCTGCCGAACAGCCCTGCGACCATCGACTCCGACTACCGCGGCGAGGTGCGCGTCATCGTGCAGAACCTCGGGCCCGAGCCGTTCACGATCGAGCGCGGCCTGCGCATCGGGCAGTTCGTGCTCCAGCGCGTGCCGCGCGTGCGCTGGGAGGAGGTCGCCGAGTTGAGCACCACCGCCCGTGGCGCGGGTGGGTTCGGGCACACGGGGACGCGCTAGTCCCTACGCCGCCTCGGCCACGCCCACGTACAGCACCGAGCGCTCGCTCACGCCGTGCGTTCGCAGTCGTTCGGCGCCGAAGGCCGCCTGGCCCCACTCCTCGATCGTCCAACCCGACTCGCGCAAGCGCGCCAGCCAGTCGGCGCGCGCGTACATGCGCACATGATCGTCCTGTCCGAACCGTCGCCAACGTTCGTCCACGTCGGTCACGGTCGGGTCCTCGTCGGTGCTCGTGCGTGTGGTGAGGATGGGCACCATCAGGATCGCGCGCCCACCCGGCGCGAGGACGCGCCGCAACTCGCGCATCGCGAGGCGGTCCTCGGGCACGTGCTCGAGCACGTGCGAGCACAGGATGAGGTCGAACGAGCCGTCCTCGAACCGTGACAGGTCGGTCACGTCCACGCACTCGTCGGCCAGCGCGGGGTCGAGGTCGCCCGAGCGGTAGCGGGCCTTCGGCAGCCGCCGCAACCAGCGGCGCAGCGCGCGTGCGGGTGCGATGTCGAGGATGCGCAGGGGAGCGCCTCCGCGGGACTCAACCCAGCGCCGCACGTACAGCGCGTACAGGCGGTCGCGGTCCTGGGCCCCGCACTCGGGGCACAGGTACTCGGCGAGGTTCAGCGTCTCGAAGTCCGCGAGCGAGAACGGCACGCGGAGCGCGTGCTGGTGTCGCACGTACGCTTCGGGGATCGGCAGGAAGTTGGCGAACGTGCCGCCACACACGGGGCAGTGCCGGTTCATACCGCGCTCCGCTCCGCGACCGTGCCCAGCGCACGCTCGCCCTCGCGCACCAGCGTCTCCACCGCCTCGTCGGAGTCGTCGAGACCGCGTGCCGCAAGCAGCGCGCGCCACTCGTCGCGCACCGCCGACTCGAGTCGTGCCGCCTCGTTCGTGCGGCCGGCGAGCCGCAGGCGCACGGCATGGGCCTGCAGTGCGGTCGCCGCGGCGGCCCCTGCACCCTCGAGCCCGCGACGGGCGATCGCCAGCGCGTCGTCGTCGCGCGTGAGCACCGCGGTGGCCGCCACCAGCGCCCACGTGGACGCCTCCGCGCCCTCGTGGGCCAGACGCATCGCGAGCGTCTTGGCCTCACGCGTGCGCCCGCGTCCCAACTCGCACAGCGCCAGGTTTCGCGCCGCGTCGCGCGACTCCGGGTCGCGCTCGAGCGCCTTGCGCGTCGCGCGCGCGGCCTCGGTGTAGGCGTGCAGTTCGAGGTGCGCGCGTCCCAGGTTGAGCCACGCCACCGCCTCGCGCGCGGGATCGGGCAGCCGCAACCAGCGCGTCCACAGGCCCACCGCCTCGTCGTGCCGACCGGCCACCCCGGCCTGCACCGCGCACTCCCACAGCGCTTGCGTGTCGTCGGGCGCCTCGGCCAACTTGCGCCGCGCGAGGTCGAGGTAGCGCTCGGCCTTCTCGCGCTCACGCTCGCGCGCGAACGCACCGTAGTGGTGCACGGGAACGTCGAGTCCGGCCACGAGCAGGTCGTGTCGGCGCAGCGCGTCGTCCACCACCTCGTGCAGCGCGCCCTCGAACCGCACGCGCGGGTCGTTGCGGAACAGGCGAACCTTGCGGCTCGGGTGCCAACCGCTGCCGGCCTCGTCGCGCGGGTACGAGCCGTCGTTGGCCACGCGGCCCACCACGCTCGCGTCGTCGCCGTAGTTGCGTGTCACCAGCGTCCACCCGGCGACCCCGTTCGGCTCGCGGAGGGCGGCGCGCAGGCGAGGCAGGTCGCTCGTGGCGATCGCCTCGTCGGCGTCGAGCACCAGCACCCATGCGCCGTGCGCGGCCTCGAGCGAGGCGTTGCGCGCAGCCGAGAAGTCCCCGGTCCACTCGTGTTCCACCACTCGAGCGCCGAGCACCGTGGCGAGCTCGCGCGTGCGGTCGGTCGAGCCGCTGTCCACCACCACCACCTCGTCGGCGATCGGGAGCACGCTGCGCAGCGCGCGAACCAGACGCTCCTCCTCGTTGCGCACGATGAGGCACACCGAGAGCGTGTCCGGTGAGCCGTCGCGCTCGCCGAGCGTGCGCGGGCCCACACGAGCGCGCACCGCGAGCGCCGCCTGCAGGAACGCATCGTCGAACCCGAACCACTCCAGCGCGTCCTCGATCGCCTCCATCGCACCCACGGCGTCGCCGTCGGCGAGCGCCAGGTCGATCGCCGCGCACGCGAGTCCGCGGTGCACCGGGTGGAAGCCACGCGCTTCGCGCACCGCCACGCGCGCCTCGGGCACGCGCCCGAGCGTCTTCGCGGCATCGCACAGCGAGGCCAACGCGTCGCTCGAGAGCGGTGACAGCGTGAGCGCGCGCACGAACAAGCCGAACGCGGCGTCGCCGGGCTCGCGCTCCCACAGCATGGCGCCGAGGTTCGAGTACGGCAGGCCGTTGCCACGGTCGGCGGCGATCGCCGCGTTGAAGCAGCGGTTGGCCTGCTCCAGGTCGCCCGCCGCATGCGCCACGAGCCCGCGCAGGTTGAGCGCGCGGCTGCGCAGGTCGCCCTCCTCGTCCACCGCGTCCGCGATCCGCAGGGCGCGGGCGACGTCGCCGGCCGCCAGGCTCGCACACGCGATCAGCACGCGCGACGTCCCGTCGGCGGGACCCGCCGGCAGGTTGGCCAACACGTCGAGTGCGTCCTGGGCGTGCCCGGCGTGCAGCAGCATCTCGGCGAGGATGCGGTACGCCAAGCTCTCGGTGGGCGAGACGCGCACCGCCTCGAGGCACAGTTCGATGGCCTCCTGCAGTCGGCCGGTCTCCTCCAGCACGCGCGCGCGTTCCACGGCCTCGTGCAGCAGCACGCGCCGGCCGATCGCGGTGTCCTCGGCCCCGGCCCGCCACTTGGCCAGGAACCGCGCCCGGTTGGCGGCCATGGTGGCGCGATGGTCCACACCGTTGCCCACGAACGATGCGCTGCCCTCGTGGTGGATGAACACCTCGCCCGCGATGACGTTGCGGAACCCCGCCAACTCCGCCCGCAGGCAGAGGTCGTCGTCCTCGTAGTTTCCGGTCGCGTACGACTCGTCGAGCCCGCCCACGCGCGCCCACAACGACGCGTGCCCGAGCAGGCAGAAGCCCACCAGTCGCGGCGACGGCACGCGCTGGTGTCGGTGACGTTCGCGCCACGCCGCGGCGAACGCGTCGAGGTCCGCCCGCACGTAGTCGGGTGCGACCGCGCGCTGCAGGCCCGCGATCTCGTTGGTCACCGGGCCCACGAAGCCCGCGTTCCGCAGCGCGCCGTGCACGGCGATCATGCCGTCGAGCCAGCCGTCGGTGACGACCGTGTCGTTGTTGAGCAACACCACCCACTCGCCATGGGCCCGCGCGAGCCCCTGATTGCACCCGGCCGCGAACCCGAGGTTGCTGGCGTTCTCGACCAGCGTGGTGTCGGCGTGCGCCACCGCCTCGGCGCGCAGCCACTCCACGGTGCCGTCGCTCGAACCGTTGTCCACCACGATCAACTGCAGGGGGTGGTGGGTGTGGCGTCGCACGCTCGCGAGACAGGCTTGCGTGAGCGGCAGTTGGTTCCAGGCGAGCACCACCACCGACACCAGCCCCGCGACGCGCCCCGTGGGCAGGTCGTCGGCCGAGGGCGGCGGCGTGTAGTCACGGATGTGGCAGGCGTCGG
>JBJTRI010000117.1:0-49279 GCA_046076045.1 bacterium | reverse complement strand
TGAGGATGCGGAAGTGCAGCCAGGGCGGGGTGATGGACTCGAGGTTCGCCGCGTCGGCGAAGAACTCGAACGTCTCGTCCACGCTCGCGGGCACCCACTGGGTGCGTTCGAGGACATGCGTGTGCATGGGGCCTCCGGGGGATCGAGTCCGTTCGATGCGACGGGAGCCGGAACGGTGCACGATCATCCGCCCTCCCGACCCCTCAGCGCCCGCTGTCCATGCCGAGCCGGGCCATCACCGCACGCACGGTGGCGTTCAGGCCCTGCGGGTGGGCGAGTCGCTCGAGCTGGCGAAGCTTGCACTGCTCGCGATAGGCCCGCACGCGCGCGCTCGGCGAGAGGTCCGACCACTCCGGCGGCGGCAGCGGCAGCCCCTCGGCATCGAGTTGGCGATACGCTCCGAGCGTGGCCTCGACGAGCAGGTCCTCGGGTTCGACGGGGCGGCGCGGGGTCATGGCAGGACCTCCTCGAGGATGATACCGAACCGCGCCAGGCAAACCTCGATGGCCTTGCGGGCGCGCGCGATGTTCTGGTGGAAGGTGTTCCTCGTCATGCCGGCTCGCTCAGCCTGTTCCGACTCCGGGAGGTGCCCGAACGCGAGTCGCACCTGAATGGCCTGACCGGGTCTGCCCTCCTGCTTCGAGAAGCACTGCTGCACTCGCGCACGGAGCATCGGGTCAGGCTCCGAGACCGGCGTGGGGTCGGCGAACTCGAGCGTCTCGTCGTCGAGCGGCCGCTCGCGTCGGTGCTTGCGGATGAGGTTGAGCGTCAGGTTCCTGCCCATCCGGATCAGATAGCGCCGCGAAGCGTCGGACTCGGACAGGCGGTCCCCATCGCTCCCCGCGATGTCCTCACTGAGCATCCACATGCGCAGGAGCGCTTCCTGACACACCCCTTCGACGTCCACGTACGGGGCGAAGCGTGCGAGTGAGCGTCGCAGCGCGGGCTCCACGCACACCATCCACTCCGTGAACGCACTCGCGACGGCGGGGGGCGCGTCGCCCCCCGCCGTGCGATGACCCTGCCACGCCCGGATCAACCGCATCCAGAGCATGTCCACGGCCCGCGTGCGGCTCATGCCTTGCCCCGAGCCGGCAGCAGCGTCGAGAGGAAGAACGGCCCCCACTCCAACCAGCCGTTCGCGGGCAGCGCGAGTCCATCGAGTGCGCGGTCGAACCGGAATACGAGCCGCACGACGACTCCGACCGGGAGAGCGTCGAGACGCGTGGAGGCCGTTTCGACCAACCGCCCGGTGAGGGCATGCGCCGGCAACGGCCACATGGGCGTGCCTTGACCCGACTCCGGAAGGAATAGGACCTGGTGGATGGACCACGAGGGAGTCCAGCGCTGATCGAGCCACGTGTCCAGGGGGAACCGATCGCGCACCTCCTGGGTCACCTCGAGCTCGACCATGAGGTCTCGCTTGCCGACCCACTCGATCGTCATCGGCTTCAGTTCGATGGGCAGCCTGTTGAGATTATCGATGTATATGGCACGCGACTGCCTGGTCGGGGGGAAGTCTTCGCTTATCCTGGTAGAGCAGAGCGTGGCCAAGGCAGACCGATGGGAAGCATTCGCAACGCGCGTGAGGCCCACGGCCTCCGCCGAGACGTCACTCGGAACCTCGACGGCGATGCGTACGCGTCGAGTCGGGTCCTTCGGGTCCACCGTGAGGTTCTCGGAGATCGCGACCAGACTCGTCCGCGAGCTCACGATGCCATGGCGTAGCGCGACCGTCTCGATATCGTCCTGGAACGGCTCCCGACTCCGGCCGCCATGAGCCGCGGCCTGGACCTCGAGCGCACCCACGGTCTCGCGGCCGAACACCGCGCCGACCGGCAGCGTGGTGCGCGACTCCGCGGCGACCTCGCTCGCGGGCGGCACTCGGAACACGTGCGCCCACGGCTCGGTGGTGCCCGCGAGGCGCCCCTTCAGCACGACCTCGCCCCCCTTCGGGGACAACTCGATCGCGACCGTGAGCGGCTGCTCACCGAACACGTCGTGCAACCCGCCCTTGGGGCCAGCCGCGACCGCACTGCCACCCACCTCGAGCTGCGTGAGGACCGGCAGGCCGGTGGCCCTGCGCAGTCGCTCGCTGGCCCGAACCAGGTCGGACTCGTCGCCGATGAGCACCTCGACGCCGCGCCCGGCCCATGCCGCCTCGCGGAGCAACGCGCGATTCGGCACCGCACCCACACCGACGCAGTGCAGGCGCACGTTCCGCGTCGCGGCCACCCGGGCCACGACCTCGGACTCGAAGCTCACGTCACCGTCGGTGACCAGCACGACCTGCCGCTGAGCGTCGCCCGACGCGCGCTCGAACGCGGCCCTCAGGGCGCTGTCCATCTCCGTGCCGCCACTCGCGTAGACCCCCTCGAGACGTCGGAGCGACTCGCCGACGGCCGCAGGGGTGGCCTGCACGTAGTCACTCCCCGGGGTGAGCCTCGTCTGCCCACTCGAGAAGGTGAGGAGCTCGAAGCGGTCCCGCTCGTCGAGGCCCTCGATGAGTCCTCGCACGAGCCGCTTGGCCAGTTCGATGCGGTCACCACCCATGGAACCGCTCGCGTCGAGCAGCAGCGTGAGCTCACGAGCGTGCACGGTCTCGGGACGACGCGGCGGCACGATCGTGACGAGCCCGTAGCGGCCGTCATCGCCCGGCAGACCACCGCCCTCGACGAGCGTGCAACCGACGTGCTCCACGCCCGCATCCCAGCGCACCACGACGTCGCGGTCGAGCGCCGACGCCTCGTCGAACCCGATCGTGCCCTCGGGTCCGGCGACGAGCTTGTGGCTGGACGAGGCGAGGCCGGTGACGTGCTGGCCGTCGCCGATGGTGAGTGCCAACTTCGCCTTCACCGGCGTGCCGTTCGCGGCGCGATCCGGGCTGAGCGCAGTGGCATCGGGCACGCAGCCCTCGGCACCGTGGTAGCGCACACCGACCACGGTGGGGAAGCGGTACTCCCACGTGGAGGACGCCTCCGACCCCGGAGCCGCAGCCTGGAACGTGAGCGGGTGCAGCACCTCGACGCGCACCTCGACGCGAGTCCGCGCAGGCACGTTGCCGAGGCTCTGCGAGAACGTGTTCACGCGCTGCTGCTCGAGCAAGCCCGAGGTGCGGCCCTCGCGGATCGCCTGGCGGTGCCGGGTGCGCGCCTTCTCCAGCTTCTCGATCTCGCCACGCAGCGTGCGGTCACCGAGCTGGATGGTGAAGCCCAGCACCGCACCGTCGGCCGGCAGGGGCAGCGTGTATGCCACCTCGAGCGCCTCGTCGTAGGGATTCTCGAACGACTGGACGAGGGTGCTGATGGCATAGCCACCGTCGGTGCGCGCGATCAGGTCCACCGCGCGCAGCGGATAGGTGCGGCCGTCCACCGCCACCAGGGCACCCGCCGGAGCGGCCGCCTGCAGCGGCAACGAGAGTTGCGCATCGTGGACATCGTGTCTCATGGGAGCTCTCCTCGAAGGCTTGCACCGCTCGCGCCGCACCCGGATCTCGGGGCGCGCGCACGGCACTCTCTGGTCATGGAACCCGCGAACCGCGCGTCAGTGACACGCGAAGTCCTGCGGGCCCGGATCCCGTCATGCGAGGGGCGGCAACGTGGCCCGGATCGGGCTGCCCGGGGCTTCCCAGGCAGCCGCTGCGCCGAGCCGTGGGATGCCGGGGTGCGGCCGGGTGCGGACCCGGGCCTGCGCGGACAGCGCCGACGGGTGGCATGTCCGGTGCGTTGGCCGACCGCGCTGCGACCACCGGGCGGGTCGGCCCGGGTCGCTGGAGTTCGAGAAGGTCATGTCGTGATTCTCCGAGTGAGGGACTCGGTCCCGCACGACGGCGCGGGACCGGATTTTTGGACGCCTGTGGACGAGGCGAACGCATCCCCGCTTGCGCGGGTGGGCACCGTGGATCCGGAGGAACTCGGTTGCCGGCTCCGTGAGGAGCGCTCGGGATGCCGTTCGTTGGAGCGGTACGACGGGTGGTGCGGGTACTGCGGGAACTGCGGGCGCGACACGTGGGAACTCCGACTCAGGCCGCCACGATGCGGACACGCTGGGCACGGAGACGACCGTGACGCAGCTGGGACTCGACCCAGCGCTGCGCGGACGCGACATCGAGGGAACGGTGCAGAACCGCACCGACCTCGTTGAGGACGAGGATCAGTCGCTGCTGACGCATGAAGCTCACCTTCCTTTCGAGGTTGTGGTTCACAGGAACCGCGATATGAAGCCCAGCACGACTCGTACGACGTTCGCGGCGAGCAGGAACATCATGTAGAGGAATCCCACATAGCCGATGTACCGGAGCACGGCGAAGACTCGCCCCACGACGACGAACAGGAGCGATAGCGAACGACGCGACATCCCCGATCCACCCCTCCCTTCCCTTGATGGACACGGCCGTCGGCTCCCGGTGACACGGCACCACCGATCGGTGGCGCAGCGCCGACGCGAACCCGGACAGCGGACATCCGATGCGGTGATTCGGCTGCGGATTCCGGGGGGAACGGGGTGGAAATGGAAAAGCCCCGCACTCCCGGGTCATCGAGAGTGCGGGGCTTCGGGGTCTTGGTTGCCCGAGAGGCGCTTCTCAGCGCCGGAGCCTCATCCCACCCCTGCGGGTGGCTGGCACCTTGGGTGAACCCCACCCAGGTTGCCGGGCACCGCCTTGCGACGGCGCCACTCTTGATGACGCGGGGAACCTAGCACGCCGCGGGCGGCAATGTCAAGAGGAATCGTACGCATGGAGTGGTCTACACGAATTCCATACTGCACGATGACGTGACGCGCTAGCCTGCGAGCACCATCCGCGTCGCGTTCCCACATCGGAGGAGGATCGTCATGACCGTGCGTCGTCTCCTGTCGCTGCTGTCACTCCTGTCGCTCGTCACGGCCATCGAGGCCGCGGCGCAGACCTCGTACGGTTGGACGCCGAGTCGTCCGACGACCTCGGGCACCTACCTCGGCCGACTCTCCACGAACCCGTACTCGTCGCAGTCCACGGGCAACCCCTACTCGACGTACGGCAGTCCGTACTCCTCGAAGAGCATCAACAACCCGTACGGTCGCTACGGGAGCCCGTACAGCTCGAAGAGCGTCTCGAACCCCTACACGACCGGCGGGCCGCGCCTCTACGGTCAGGACGGCACCTACCTGGGACGGCTCAACTCGAACCGCTACGACCCGGAGTCGGTCTCGAACCCCTACGGCCGCTACGGCAGTCCGTACTCCTCGACGAGCATCCGCAATCCGTACGGCTCGTACGGCAGCGTGTACAGCCCGTACAGCGCGACGAACCCCTACACGACGCAGGCACCGATCATCGTGGACGACGAGGACTGACCTTCGCGTCCGCGAGCGATGAGGAAGGGGCGGTCGGCGCGTGCCGACCGCCCCTCTCGCTTTCGGCCATGGAAGACCCTCAATCGCCCGCGGTGACCTCGACCACGACGCCCTGGAACGGCAGGTGGATCCAGCGCGAGAGAACCGGGCGACCGGTGGCGAGACGCAGGGCTTCGCTGTAGGCATCCAACTGCGCCCGGTAACCGGCGGCGCTGCGCAACGCGTCGTCGAGTCCCGATCCCAGGCACTTGTGGTCCAGGACCACGAAGCCCTCGGACGTCTCGAGTACCAGGTCGGAGTACCCGCGCATCTCGGAACCGTCGGGCCACCGGCGTTGCATGGGCCACTCACGACACCAGCGCGCCCCGGGCCAGCGACCCTCGACCCAGGCGCGGAACGACTCCGCGAGGCGAGCGAGGTCCGCAGGGCGCAGCAGGTCCAGGACCTCGAACGCCTCGAGTTGCTCGCTCGCCATGCGTTCACGCTCGCGTGTGTCGTCCTGCGCACGCTCGCCCGCGAAGAACGCGTGGCACGCATCGCCCAAGGCGATCGCGCGCGCACCCGCCTGCACCGACAGCGCCGGGCCGAGGCGCTCGGGGGAACCGATCGTCCCCTCGCCCTCCAATGCCGACGGGCTGACCCGCGCGGGCGGGTAGTCGCCCGGCGCACGGATGGGATAACCGAACACGGGCTCCCGCGACGGCGGTAGCGGATCGCCAGCGCGGGCCTCCTGCACGCGCACGTGGAAGGTGTGGTTCGCCCAAGTCACCAAACCATCCTGCTCGGGCTCGACGAGCAGCGGAAGCCCCTGTGTGTCGCACACCTCCCCCCACTGATGCGAGAGCAGCTTGCCGCGCTTGGCGGTCAGCACGAGCCGGTCGCGTGCTCGCGTCCAGGCCACGTACAGCACGCGTAGGAGCTCGCGCGCCTCGCGCTTGGCCACGACGGCGTGCTGCTCGCTCATAGCGGCACGCTCGTGCAGGGGCATGCCGCCACCCTTCGGCTTGCCGCGCGCGTTCGCCTCGTACCAGAACGGATCGGGCCAGAACCGGATCCACCGTCCAGCGAGCGGCGCGGCGAACGAGAACGGTCCCACGGGGCTCTCGACGTGCACGCCGAACGCCTGCGACGGGTAGTTACGGTCGAGACCGTAGAGGATGGTGATGGGCCACTCGAGCCCCTTGGCGCCGTGCATCGTGGACACCGTCACCGCGTCCTGATCGCCCGGCGTGGCCTGATGGTCCTTCTTGTCGCCGGACAGTCCGAGCAGGTGCACCACCAATCCCGGCAGTGTGAGCGTCTGCTGCTCGTCGCGACCGCGCGTGACGTAGCCGACGGCGTAGGCGCGCAAGCGGTCGAGGTTGGCGAGGCGCTGCGGGGTGTGCCCCCAGCGCAGGCAGAGCTCGCGCGCACCGACCGCCGCGAGCGCACGGTCGAACGCCAGCAGCACGCCGACCTCGGGTGCGGCCGCGCGCGCCTCGCGGACCCGCAGGTACTCGGGCAACTCGGTGAACGCGTCGGCCTTGCGATCGAGCAGGCGCTCGAACCACGCCTGGGGCTCCTCCGGCAGCATGACGATGCGCGCCAACTCGGCGAGCGCGAGCGCGTCCTCGGAATCCACCCACAGCCGAAGCGCCGCCAACGCGACACGCCCCTCGAGCGTCCCCATGAGCCCGGGCTCACCGATGACCGCGTCGAGCCCAACGGCTTCGATGGCGGCTGCGACCCGGTGCGTGTCCACACCACTGCGACAGAGCACGGCGATGTCGCGCATCGTCGCGCGACGCGGCTCATTCGTGCTGCGATCGCGCACATGGGTACCCTCGTCGGCGAGCAGGGCAGCGATACGGTCGGCGACCGCGGCGGCCACTTCGCTCTTGCGCTGCGTCATCGTCTCGATGCGCCAGACCTCGACGAACGACCCCAGCACCGGGTCCTCGACGGTCTGCGGCGAGGGCTCGAGCCGCACGCGTTCGGCAGGCAGACCTTGTGTCGCGAACGCCGCGGCGAACACGTCGGAGGTGAGGTGCACCAGCGGTGCACGACTGCGCCACGATTGGGTGAGCGTCTCCACCGGCGTGCCGGACTCGCGCTCGAGCGCCTCGATGGCGGCGTCCATGAGCGAGGGGTCGGTGCCACGGAATCCGTAGATGGCCTGCTTCTGGTCGCCCACCCACACGCTGCGCGGCACGATCCGTGAGAGCGCGAGGAACACCTCCAGCTGCAGCGGGCTCGTGTCCTGGAACTCGTCCACGAGCAGCAGCTCGAACTGACCGCGCAAACGCTCCTGCACCTCGGGACGCTCCAGCAGGGTGAGGGCGTGACGCTCCTGGTCGGCGAAGTCGAGCAACCCCCACTCGCGCTTGTAGGCCTGATAGTCCTCGAGGGCCTGCGCGGCGAGCGTGAACACCTGCTCGACCACCTGCACCAGATCGTCGCGCAGGGCCGGATGCCGCTCGCAGGCCCGCGCTGCGGCCACGAGAGGCTGGATGTGATCCGCCGACTTCTTGGCGATGTCCTTGGACTTGCGCACCACCGACGCCCACTGCAACCACGACGGCCTGCGCCCCTCGTCGAAGTCGGTGAGCAGACGGCGGCAGTGGTCCACGACTTCAACCGTCTTACCGGAAGGGTCGAGCTTCGGATGGTGCACGAACCGCTGCAGCTCGGTGCGGAGGGCCACCTCGATCGCGGCACCGTCCTCGGCGGGCGACGGGAACAACGCGAGCAGGGTGTCCCGGCTGCGCGCCGCCGACTCGCGGAGCTGCTGGGGCTCGATGCGGTTCATGCGCGCGTGCGTGGCGATCTCGCGGACATGGTCGACCCAGTCCAGCCCGGGCATGCGCGTCGCCAACTCCTGCAAGGCGACCGCAGCCTCGCTGCCGGCTCCCGCCTCGCCTTCGGCATCCCGGCTCACGTCGGCCCGCGCCGAGAGCGTGCGCTCGAACGCCTCCTCGGCGCCCTCCTCGTCGAGCACGCGCAGCTCGGGGGACAGGCCGAGCTCGAACGCGTAGTCGGTGACGAGCGAACCGCACACCGAGTTCACGGTGCCGATGCGGGCGAGCGCGAGGCGCTGCGCCTCGGAGACGAGACCGTTCTCGAGCAGTCGCAGGCGCACGCGCTCACGCAGCTCGGCGGCGGCCTTGACCGTGAAGGTGGTGGCGATCACCGCCTCGGGACGCACGCCGCCTTGCGTGACCGCATGCTCGAGCACCTCGACGAGACGATGCGTCTTGCCGCTCCCGGCGCTCGCCGAGACGATCTCGATGCCGTTCACTCGCCCCCCTGCTTGAACGCCTTGCCGCAAAGCGCGCTGTAGTCACAGTGGTTGCAGGGTGGCTTGAAGATCCAGACGCCGTCCTTGAACTGCGTCTTCTTGGGCGGCTCGCCTCCGTCGGGCATGACACCGGTGGCGGTGAGCCGCCCCTCCTCGACGAGGCTCCAGCGCGTCGCATGCTCGGCCTGCAGCAGTCTCCAAGTCTCCTCGGGCGAGGGTCCCGCGATGGGTTCGCCGCCGGGGAACTGGTCGGGCGCGGTGGTGAGGAGCCGCTGCGCGTTGATGATGAAGTACGCGACGCCGGGGAAGCGCTCCTGCCCGCTCACGAGGTAGGCGTAGGCCGCCAACTGGAACGCGGTCCCCAGCTTGAGGCTGTCGCGGCGGTAGGCGGCGCTGCCCCACTTGAGGTCGAGCACCCGATTCGGCTCACCGAGCACGATGTCGGGGCGTCCCTTGAAGTCGGTCTCGAAAGCGTACCCACCGTACGACTCCTCGCTGGCGACGATCCGGGTCCCGGTGCGCGCCATGAGGTCCGCGAGCCGTCGGGCGGTGAGCGCCAGTAGACGGCGCGCCTGAGCGCGCTGTCCCTCGGCACCGGGCACCCAGAGCGGTGCTGCGAGTCTCGGTGCGGCCTCGTCGAACAGCCGTTCGGCCGCGGCCGCAGCCGCATCGGGTGCGAGCGGGCCGGCATCGAACAACCGGTCGAGCAGTTCGTGCATGAGGTCGCCGAGCAACTGTGCGCTACCGGCATCGGCCACGGTGGGAGAGTCGAACCCGTTCAATCGCGCTACGTAGCGGAACGTCCACTGGAGCGGACACCCGAGCAGCGACTCCACACTCGAGGGTGACTCCGTCTCGCGGCGCTCGATGAGTTCGGGCGCGATGGTCCAGTCGCGTACCGCTGCGGGCGTGGCAAGTCGTTCGCGCGAAGATCTCTTGCAGAACCCCTCGAGCGAGGCCACCTCCAACGCGGCGCGCGCGGCGCGACGTTGGGGCCCGTTCCCCTCGAGACGGGCCGTGATCTCCTCCCAGAGCGGGTGCGGGTGCACCTCGGCCCCGGCCGCATCGGTGTGCGGGCTCACGAGCAACAGCCGATGAGTGGTCTGCAGGAGCGGGCGCTGCCAACGCGCCGCCGCCGCGGCCGCAGCCTGTTCGGCCGAGGGGAACGTGACACCACGCGAGGCGAGGTCGGCGAGTTCGGCCACCGAGAGCGGTGGGCGACGCTCGACCGCCCCCCCGCTACCCGTGAACCCCCACCACACCAGGTTGTGAACCGGCCCTGCGATGCCACCCGGGGCCGCCACCGACACGAGCCCGGCGCAGGCGCCGTACATGCGCCCCACCGCGGCCACTCGCATGGCCTCACCCATGAACCGCCGCAGGCGCGGCTCGCTGAACATGACATGGCCCGACCGCGCGACGAGCGTGCGGAAGGTGCGACACTGTTGCAGCGCGCCGCGCACCGCCTCGTCCTCGGCGACCCGCAGGCGCTCCTCGAGCCACGCGACCAGCATGGCGACGCGCCGTTCGAGGGCCTCGACCGGAACCTCACGGTCGCGAGTGCACTCCGGCGTCCACAGCGTGCGCATGCGGTCGGCCACGACCTCGCGACGCTCCGCATCGCCGATGGCGCAGAGCGCGCGACCCATGACGTGATCCCAGTCCTCACTGCCCACCGTGGGCCACTCGCGCAGGGCGCCACGCAGTTCGCTGGCCGACATGCCCGGCACGAGCGTGGGGTGAAGGAGCAGCAACTCGAACGCGCGCTGCGGGTCCACGGGGTCCCACACCAACTCCAGCACGAGCGGGAGCAACTGCAGCATGGCATCGTCCACCACCTCGTACTCGGCACCCAGCGTGGGCAACCCGTGGCGGTGGAGGGCCTCGTCGAGCATGGGGTCGCGGCCGACGATCACCGTTCGACGCAACTCCTCCGCAGGCAGCGAGGCCAGCCAACCCGCGACCTCCTCGGCGGCCTGCAGCGGCCCCGGGGGGCGCAGCAGCAGGAGCGATCCGTCGGCCTTCGGCACGAAGCCCTTCGAGCGCGCCGCCGACAGGTCACCCTGTGCCGGGGCGGGCGCGAGTGACCACTCCGTGATCCGAGTGCCCGAGGCCTCCAACGCGTCGAACACCGCACGCCACAGCGGTTCGTACTCCGCGCGCGGCGTGAGCAGGCGCAGTTCCTCGACCCCCGACTCGCGCTTGCGGGCCGCCTCGGCGATCCACCGCAAACGGTCGGGCAGGCCCGGCAGCGCCGAGCGCGACAACTGCGCGAGCTGGACGAGTCGCGGCTGGTCGGCCTCTCCGTTCCAACCCGCGAGTGCGAGCGCATCGCGCCACTGCAACAGCCGCCGCGCGCTCCCGAGTGCATCGGCCTGCGCCGAAGCGCTCCAGAACCCGTCGAGCTGGGTGACCACGGGCACGAGCCGCGCTGCCCGATCGGCGCTCGACTCGACCTCGCTCGGCAGACCCAGCGCACCCACGAGCAGACTCGCGAGCCGCCGCGGCCCCAACCACTCCTCACCCACCACGGCCTCGCCCCCCGCCAAAGGTCCGGGCCAAGCACGCGAGGTGAAGTCTCGATCGAGCGTCAGGCGCATGGGGGGAGCTCCGCGAGTCGCATCCACGACGATGGGGTGGCGGGTCGGAATATGAGGATTCCTATATCACATCGCACGCTCGCGGGCTCAGGAATATCGAGGGGGCGGCACCCCGAGGTGCCGCCCCCGTCGTGTCACCGGACCCATTGCTACCGTCAGCGGGCCAACTCCTCGTACAGGTACGCGCAGCTTCGCGTGCCGCCGTGGAAGCTGGTGAGCGAGAACTTCTCGTTCGGGGCGTGTACCTGGTCGTCGTGCAGACCGAAGCCCATGAGGATGCACGGCAGGCCGAGCGTGCGCTGGAACGTGGCCATGACCGGGATCGAGCCGCCCTCGCGGATGAGCGCGGGCTTCTTCGTCCACGCCCGACCCAGGGCGCGGATCGCGGCCTGGATCATGGGATGGTCGGGCTCGGTGATCCACGGCTGGGCGCCGTGCAGGTTCTTCACCGTCACGCGCACCGTGGGCGGCGCGAGCGACTTCACGTGGCGCTCGAACGCACCGAACAGCGCGTCGGGGTCCTGGTCGGGCACCAGACGCATGCTCACCTTGGCGGCCGCGAAGCTCGGCAGCACCGTCTTGCTGCCCTCGCCCGTGTAGCCGCTCCACATGCCGTTCACGTCGAGCGTCGGGCGCGACCACACGCGCTCCTGCGTGCTGCGGCCCTTCTCGCCCCAGCCCATGGGCGCCCCCGTCTCGCCGATGAACGCCTTCTCGTCGAACGGCATCTCGGCGTACGCCTTGCGCTCGGTCTCGGACAGTTCGCGCACGCGGTCGTAGAACCCGGGCACCGTGATGCGGCTGTCGGCGTCCTTGAGCGCGGTGATGATGTTGGCGAGCGCGTTGGCGGGGTTCTGCACCGCGCCGCCGAACACGCCCGAGTGCAGGTCGCGCGTCGGGCCCACCACCTCGATCTGCGTGTACAGGATGCCGCGCAGCGCGTAGGTGAGCGCGGGTTGGTCGGCCGCCAGCATGCCGGTGTCGCTCACCAGGATGACATCGGCCTTGAGGCGCTCGCGCCACGCGGTGAGGAAGCCCTCGAGGCTCTCGCTGCCGGCCTCCTCCTCGCCCTCGATCACGAGCTTGAGGTTGATCGGCAGCGACTTGTGGACAGCGAGGTGGGCCTCGATGGCCGACAGGTGCATGTACACCTGCCCCTTGTCGTCGCACGCGCCGCGAGCGACCAGCTTGCCGTCCTTCACCACCGGCTCGAACGGCGGCGACTCCCACAACTCGAGCGGCTCGGGCGGCTGCACGTCGTAGTGGCCGTAGAGCAGCGCCGTGGGCTTGCCCGGCGCGCCCAACCACTCCGCGTACACCACCGGGTGACCGGGCGTGGCCACCACCTCGGCGTGCGTCATGCCGATGCGCTTGAGGTGGGCGACCATGTGCTCGGCGCAGCGGCGCACGTCGTCCTTGTGCTGGGGCTGCGCGCTCACGCTCGGGATGCGCAGCGACTCCTTGAGTTGCTCGAGGAAGCGGTCTTGGTGGTCGCGTAGGTACTGGTCGAGTGCGCTCATGGGTCTCTCGTGGTTCGGGTGGGCGCGTGTCCGGATTCCGGACTCTAGAACGCCACGCGCGCGGCCGACAACCGGACGGGCGGGACGCGTGGCAGGACGCGCGGTCGCACCACGGGAACCCGCGTCGGCCGCATGCGCGCTTGAACCGCACCCGCGCATCGGCCACCATGCAGGTCCATCCACGGAGCCGGCATGCAGATCAAGATCCTCCACAAGGAATGCTGTGGCAGCGGCCAGTGCGTCGAGATCGCACCGGGCGCGTTCGCCATGGACAGCAAGAACAAGGCGGTCGTGCTCGACCCCGAGTCCGAGCCGCTCGAGCGCGTGCTCGAGGCAGCCGAGGCGTGCCCGTGCTCGGCCATCGTGGTCATGGACGACGAGGGGCAGACGCTCTTCCCGTGACCGCTCCGCGCCTGCGTCTGCGCGAGACCCCGTGGCGGCTCGCGATCTGCCGATTCCCCGCGGACTCGCCGCTGCCGGTATGGGCGCTGCACGCCGACCCGACGTTCTGGAGCATGACGCGCACGCCCGACGAACTGTCGCTGGTGTGCCCCGAGGACGACCTGCCGCCGTCGGTCGATCACGACGTGGAGCGCGGCTGGCGTGCGTTCCAGGTCGAGGGCCCGATCCCCTTCACCACCACGGGCGTCGTCGCGGGCCTCACCGCACCGCTCGCCGAAGCGGGCGTGCCGGTGTTCGTGGTGAGCACCTACGACACCGACGTGCTGCTGGTGCGCGCCGCCGACCTCACGCGCGCGCGCGAGGTGCTGGGCGCGCGCTTCACGCTGACGGACTGAGCGCGCTCCCCGTGGTGCGCGTGGCGCCCACGATGCCGATCGGCGGGTGATACACCACGTCGCTACCGTGCGCGATCATCCCGAGCGCGCGACGCACCTCGTCGGGTGCACCGAGCAGCCGGGCGCGCAGGCCCTCGAACACCTCCTCCGCCACACCGCAACGCGCGCACGCCTCCTGCAGCGAGCGGCCGGCGTCGAGGTCCGCGAGCGGCTGGTCGTCCCAGTCGCGGCGCAGCCCGGCGGCCGCCAGCGTCTCGCCCCACTGCGCGGGCGTGAGCAACCGGACCGGGCCGGGCGCGAGCGCCTGCTCGACCTCGCCGACCACGCGGTCCACCGCGTCGTCGCCGGTGGCCATGACGTCGCACAGTGCCACGCGTCCGCCGCGCCGCAGCACGCGCATCACCTCGGAGGCGACCCGCGCGGGATCGCTGAAGTGCCGCGCACCGTGACGGCAGGCGACGAGGTCGAAGCTCGCGTCACGGAACGGCAGGGCCGCCGCGTCGGCGGCCGCACGCGGCGGCACCAGGCGACCGGCGCGGCGCGACTCCAACCCCGCCACCCGCAGCATGGCCGGCGACAGGTCGCACAGCACCACGCGCCGCACGAACGGGCCCGCCGCGCGCGCCGTGGCGCCGGGTCCCGACGCGAGGTCGAGCAGCGTCTCGTCGGCGACCGGTTCGAGACGCTCGAGCACGCGGTCGCGCGAGTCGCCGCGCGCGAGCTCGGGCCACAGCGCGTACGCGGTGGCGCGATCGTCGAACGCCTCGCGCAGCGTGCTCATGGGCGCACGCGAACGGCGCGCACCCGTACGGTGCGCGCCGCTCGCCCCACCGGACCGTGAACGAGGTGCATCAACCGCCGCCCGCTCCCACCGGGGCGCTGCCTTCCTGATACGTGCGCATGATGCCCTCGAGCACGCTGCGCGCGGGGCGCACGCGCTCGAGCGGCAGCGACGCGAGCGGCTCGGCCACCATGCCGACCTCGTCGTCGAACCGGTGCGCGCCGGTGTTCACGTACAGCAGACCGGTCACCAGCTTCATCTCGGCCCGCGCCTCGTGCAGCACCTGCATGGCGCGCGTGGCATTGGTGGGGTCGTAGTCCTGCGCCAGCTTCTTCAGGAACACGCGCGAGCCGTCGGGCATGGTGACCTCGCGGGTCGTGCCCGGCTCGTACTCGACCGTGATGTCCTCGTAGAACGGCACGTAGTCGATGTCGTGCAGCGGCGCGTCGTGCTCCTTCACCGCGGCGTACGACTTGGTGCTGCCCTCGTGGTCGGCGAACGTCACGCACGGGCTGATGACGTCGATCACCGCCGTGCCCGGATGGGCGAATGCGGCCTTGAGCAGCGGGCGCAGCTGCTTCTGGTCGCCGCTGAAGCTGCGCGCCACGAAACCGCAACCCAACTCGATCGCCAGCGCGCACAGGTCCACCGGCATGAGCTGGTTGGCCTTGCCGCTCTTCTGCGTGCTGCCCACGTCCGCGGTGGCGCTGAACTGGCCCTTGGTGAGGCCGTACACGCCGTTGTTCTCGCAGATGTACACGACCGGCACGTTGCGACGCACGAGGTGGCAGAACTGCCCGATCCCGATGCTCGCGGTGTCGCCGTCACCCGAGACACCGATGAGCGTGAGGTCGCGGTTCGCCGCGTGCACCCCGGTCGCGATGCTCGGCATGCGCCCGTGCACCGCGTTGAACCCGTGCGAGTGGCCCAGGAAGTACGCGGGCGTCTTGCTGGAGCAGCCGATGCCCGACAGCTTGGCGACGCGGTGCGGCTCGAGCCCCGCCTCCCACGCGGCCTGGATGATGCCGCCGGTGATGGCGTTGTGGCCGCAACCCGGGCACAGCGTGGTCTTGCTGCCGTCGTAGTCGGCCTTGAGCAGACCGACTCGGTTGGTCGGCTGGCCCGCGGGGGGCGTGGTGGTGGCGCTCATCGGGACGCTCCCTGCGGCTGGCCCTCGTGCGCCAGCACGCCGTCGGTGACGGACTTCGCGTCGAGCGGCATGCCGTCGTAGTGCAGCACCGAGCGGACGCGCGTGGCGCGCTCGGGCGACTCCAGCCGGATGCGCTCGGCCAACTGGCCGTCGCGGTTCTGCTCGACCACGTACACGCGCTCGTGACGCGCGACGAACGCGGCCACGTCGGCATGCAGCGGCAGCGCGCGCACGCGCAGGTACGACGCCTTCACGCCGGCCGCGGCCAACTGCTGCTGCGCCTCCAACACGGCCCAGTGCGACGAACCGAACGCGACGATCCCCACCTCGGCCCCTGCGACCTCGTGCGCCTCGGGTGCGGGCAGCAGGGTGCGCGCGGTGTCGAGCTTGCGCTTGAGGCGGTCCATGTTGCGCACGTACGCGGCCGGGTCCTCGGTGTAGCGGGCGGCCTCGTCGTGGCCCGAGCCGCGCGTGAAGTACGTGCCCTTCCAGTCCTTCGTGCCGGGCAGCGTGCGGTACGGGATGCCGTCGCCGTCGAGGTCGCGGTAGCGCTCGAAGCGCTCGACCTTGGCCAGCGCGGCGTCGTCGAGCACCTTGCCGCGGTCCCACGCGCCCTCGGGATACGGGAACGGGTCGCTCATCCAGTTGTTCATGCCGAGGTCGAGGTCGGAGAGCACGAACAGCGGCGTCTGCAGGCGCTCGGCCATGTCGAACGCGACCTGCGCGAACGCGAAGCACTCCGCGACCGAGCCCGGCAGCAGCACCGGGAACTGCGTGTCGCCGTGGCCCAAGCCGTAGGCGAACGACAGGTCGCTCTGCGCGGTGCGCGTGGGCAGCCCCGTGCTGGGTCCGACGCGCTGGACGTCCCACACGACGGCGGGGATCTCGGTGAAGTAGCCGTAGCCCGCGAACTCCGCCATGAGCGAGATGCCGGGGCCCGAGGTGCTGGTCATGGCGCGCGCGCCCGCCCAGCCCGCGCCCAGCACCATGCCGAGCGCGGCGATCTCGTCCTCGGCCTGGATGACCGCGAACGTGCCCTTGCCCGTGTCGGGGTCGCGGCGATGACGCTCGAGGAACCCGATCAGCGACTCGATGAGCGAGCTCGAGGGCGTGATCGGGTACCAGCTCACCACGGTGACGCCACCGAACATCGCGCCGAGCGCGGCGGCGGTGTTGCCGTCGATGAGGATCTTGCCCGCGGTGCGGTCCATGCGCTCGACGCGGTACGGCACCGGCGCGGCGACGTGCTCGCGCGCGTACGCGGCGCCGGCGTGGACCGCGGCCTGGTTGAGCGCGAGCGCCTTGGGCTTCTTGCCGAGCTGCGCGGTGAGTGCGCGCTCGACCTCGGCGAGCTCGATGCCGAGCAGCTCAGCGAGCACGCCCACGTAGATCATGTTCACGACCAGGCGCCGCAGCTTCACGTCGGTCGTGATGGGTTCGATGAGCTTGGCGTAAGGCACGCGGATGACGGTGCGGTCCGCGGGCGGGTCGGGGAACTTGATCGCGTCGTTCGTCACGATCATCGAGCCCGGCCCCATCGCAGCCACGTCGGCGACCGCGGTCTCGGGGTTCATGACCACGAGGACCTCGTGGTGCGCGCGGCGCGCGATCCAACCGTCCTTGCTGGCGCGGATGGTGAACCAGGTGGGCAGGCCCGCGATGTTCGACGGGAACAGGTTCTTGCCGCTCACGGGCACGCCCATCTGCAGGATGGAACGCAACAGCACGTTGTTGGCCGTCTGGCTACCGGAACCGTTGACCGTGGCGACGTGGATGCTGAAATCGTTGGTGATGGCGCTCATGAGGGCCGACGGTACGAGCGCCCCCCGGGGGGGTCAAGTATCCGAGCGTCGTCCCCGCGTGCGTCCGCGACACGCCCGCGCGCGTGCCGCCGCAAGACGCGGCACCCCGGGGGTGGAACCCCCGGGGCGCGCGTCACGACCGGTCGAACCGGGCGTCAGGGCAGGCGGATGATGCGCTTCGTGAGCACGCGCTCCTCGAACCGCAGGACCGCGAAGTACACACCCGGCGACGCCAGCGAACCGCCGGTGTTGCGGCCGTCCCACGTGATGCGGTGCGGGCCGGCGGCCAGCGAGCCGCGGTGCACCGTGCGGACCTGACGACCCTGGATGTCCACGATGCCGAGTTCCAAGTCACCGTCGCCGGGCGCCTTGAGCGCGCGGCCCGTGGCTAACAGGTCGGTCGTGGTCTTGAGGATCACGTCGAGCGAGCCCAACGGCAGGGCCGCGCCGTTCACATCCTGCGTGGTGCCGTGCACCAGGATGGTGCCGGGACGCGGCGAGACGGGACGACGGATCGTGACGTTGCCCACAAAGGCCTCGTCCACGCGCCCGGCGTTCGGGCCCGCCACGACCGAGAAGCGCACGCGGTCGCCGTAGCGGATGTCGGGCGTGGTGCCGAACCAGCACGGGGCACCCGGGTGGTTCACCTCGACGGCTCCGTTGATGGGCGCGAGCGGGTTGGCGGGATCGGTGCCCCAAGTGACGCCGTCCGGGTGGATCACGGTGACGATGACGCGATCGGTCGCGGCGTAGCCGGTGCCCGACACGAAGTCGGTCACGGGGAACACGTTGATCGCGATGGGAGCCGCGGGCGGGCTGTTGACCACCTGCGCGCGAACCGGGCCGGCGAGCGCGAGGCTCGCGAGCGCGAGGGCAAGGTCCGGGAGAGGGTCCGGACCCAGCGGGACATCGAGGCCATGGAGGAGTCCGTCGGCGGAACAGGTCCGCACACCTGGCGGCGACCAGGGACTGCCCACCCGGAGGGTACCGGGTGCATGCCGCTCCCCGAGAGGAGGGAGCGGACATGGTTTCATGAATTCGAGGATGCGGAAGTCGAAGTACGACTCGCATGACAACTCAATGATGAGGTCCACGGAAATGTGACGGGATGATGCTCGGAATTGCGAATCGCGAATCCATCGCCGGGCACATGCAGGTCGATCAGGGCATGCGAGAAGCCCGAACGGCCACCCCCTGGAGAGGGTGGCCGTCGGTCGATCCGCTGCCTGGAGGGCGCGGCGGTCAGCGATACATGCTCTTCACGGCACCCCACGTGGTGTTGCGCGTCGGGGTCGCGGCGGGGCAGCCCGTGACGCCGCCCACCGTAGGGGCGCCACCGCCCTGCCACGTCGAGTAGTTCGAGTCGGTGGCGTTGGTGGCGCTGAAGATCGTGACCGGGGCGGTCGAGCCCGAACGCGTCACGTTGAGGCACGAGAAGATGATGCAGGCCGGCGTGGAGCAACCCGCGCACGCGCCGGTGCCCGTCGAGGCGGAGTGCTGGATGCGCAGGTTGTAGAGGAAGTACTCGACGTAGGCGATGAGCATCTGGGCGTTCGCCGCCGGGACCTCGGAGCTCATGATGACGCGCGCCGTGTTCGAGCCGCGCACGCCCGTCTGGTACGAGGTGAGCGAACCCGCGGCCAGACCGCCGCTCCAGTCCTCGCACGCGAGGTTGCTGGGGTCCATGGTGACGTCCATGGAGACCGCGCCGCTGCGGCAGCCGGCGGCACCCATCTGCCACCAGGCGGGCAGCGCGCTGCCCGGCACCGCGATGTCCACGATCGCCTCGCAGCGCGTGACGTTGGTGAGCGTCTGGGGCGACAGGAAGGAGCCGACGAGCAGTTCGCTGCCGGCGTTGGTGTCGCAGGCGAAGTTCCGGTTCACGACGCCCGTGCCCTCACCGAAGCACTTGTTCCAGCGCAGGTTGACGCCGGCATGGGCCGAAGCGGCGGTGAGCATGACGAGGCAGGCGGTCACGACGGAGTAGAGAGTACGCATGTGGTGTGGACCTCCAGGTGGAACCCGTCTCGCTGCTCGCCCCGCGGGGGCAGACCCGCACGACGATCGGGATCGTCGCTCCAGTGGCGGCAGCGCTTGCGGATGTACCGAGCGTATCGAGGCCCTGTGTGCACCTCACAGTGAAACCCGTGTGGTGGTACCGAACCCACCGCTTGCACCGTTGCGATGCGCGAACCGGGGGTGATCGCATCGCGTGTCGCACGATTTCGTTGCATTCCGCATGGTCCGAAGGTGAGGGGTGAGTCCCACCAAACCCCGCCGCGCTCGACTTGACCCTTGAACGCGTTCCCGTACCCTCCCCGGCATGGAAACCGACAGGAACGCGACCCCGACCTTCCGCCCCACCGACACCGTGATCACGACCGCGCAGCGCTGGCTCGCGCCGGTGCGCGAGCGCCTCGCCGAGGACTTCGTGTCGGCCTGCATCACCGGTGGCGCGTTGCAGCCCGACTTCGACCCGTCGCACCGCCGCGTGAACGTGCTCGTGGTCGCGCGCGCCCTTCCGCTCGCGCGACTCGACGCGCTGGCGACCGTGCTGCCGCGCGCGCATGCCGCCGATCGCGTGGATCCGTTGTTCATGTCGCTGGACCAGGTGCACCGTTCGCTCGACGTGTTCCCGATCGAGTGGCTCGACCTGTCCGAACGCCACTGGCTGCTGGCCGGGGACGACCTGTTCCGCACCCTGCAGGTGCCCCACACGTTCCTGCGACTGCAGGTCGAGCAGGAACTGCGCGGCAAGCACTTGCGCCTCACCCAGGCCTACCTGCGCACCGCGGAGCGCGCCGAGGACCTGCACGCCGCGCTCGCTGCGAGCGCGAGCGGGTTCCTGACCCTGTTCCGCGCCCTGCTGCGGCTCAAGGGCGAGACCCCGCCGGCGGACCTCGAGCACACGTTCGCGCGGGTCGCCGCGCTCTACGGACTCGACGCGGCCGCGCTGGCCGGAGCTCACCGCATGCGCGCACTCCCCCGCCACCCGGGGCTCGACGACGCGCGCGCGACCTTCCGCGCCTTCCTCGTGCAGGTGGATCGTCTCGCGGGCGCGGTGGACGCGCTCCACGCCTCATGAGCCCAGCGCGCATCGTCGGGTGGTGCTGGGTGGTCGGTGTGCTGGCCCTGGCGCCGCTCCCCGCACACGCCATCGCGGGGGACACGCCCATCCCCGAGGCCCGCGGCTACGTGAACGACCGCGCGGGCGTGCTGGCGCCCGAACGCGCAGCCCAGCTCGAGGGCTTCCTCGACCAGGTGCAGAAGCGCACCGGCGTGCAGTTCGCGGTCCTCGTGGTGACCGACTGCGCGCCCGACGAGCCCTCGGTGTTCAAGACGCGCGTGTTCGAGGCGTGGGGCATCGGCAGCCGCGAGCGCAACGACGGCCTGTTGCTGCTGGTCGCCATGCAGGAGCGCGACATCGTGTTCGAGACCGGATACGGGCTCGAGGGCACACTGCCCGACGGCTGGCAGGCGCGCATGCTGCGCGACCTCGCGGTGCCGCGCTTCCGCGCGGGCGAACCCGGCGAGGGGATCGTGGCCGCGGTGCTCGCGGCCTCGCAGCGCATCGCCGCCGAGAAGGGCGTGACGCTGGAGTGGGACGGGCGCGAGTTGCGCTACGACCGCGAGTCCGACGGGCTCCCGCCCCAACTCATCCCGGTCCTGTTCATCGTGCTGTTCATCGTGCTGTTCATCGTGCTCCGGGCCATGCAGGCGAGCCGCCGTGGCGGTCGCTTCCGCGGAGGCTGGGGCGACGGCATGGGCGGAATGGGCGGCTGGGGTGGCGGCTTCGGTGGGGGGTTCGGCGGCGGTGGGTTCGGCGGCGGGTCCTCGTTCGGCGGCTTCGGCGGTGGCCGGAGCGGAGGCGGCGGAGGCGGCGCGAGCTGGTGAGCGCGCCCGACACCTTCCCTCTATAGAGGGACGTGCGGCAGGCACGCCCCGCGACGCATGCAGTACCCTGCCCGGCACGGCGAGTCCGCGCCGCGAACATGACGACCCGCTCGCGCGTCCTCGCACGCGCGAGCTGAGGAAAGGAAGACTCCATGAGAGCTGGTGTGATCGGTCTGGTGGTCGTGGTGCTGGTGGCGTTGCTGTTCGGCGGCTGCGTGGCGAGCGGCTACAACGGACTCGTGCGCCAGAAGGCCGAGGTGGACCTGCGCTGGCAGGAGGTGGACAACCAGTTGCTCCGTCGCAACGACCTGATCGGGAACCTCGTCGAGACCGTGAAGGGCGCAGCGGGTCAGGAGCAGCAGGTGTTCGGTGACATCGCACAGGCCCGCGCGGCCATGTCGGGTGCTTCGAGCCGCGCCGACAAGATCGCGGCCGCACAGGGCATGGATGGCGCCCTCTCCCGCCTGCTGGTCGTGGTCGAGAACTACCCGCAGCTTCGCAGCATGGAGTCGTTCACCTCGCTCATGGACGAGGTCTCGGGCACCGAGAACCGCATCGCCGTGGCGCGCGGTCGCTACAACGAGGGCGTGAAGGAGTACAACGTCGCGGTGCGCAGCTTCCCCATGAACCTGCTCGCCGGCGCGTTCCAGTTCACGCCCGCCGAGGGCTACCCGGTCCCCGAGTCGTCGAAGACGGCGCCCAAGGTGGACTTCGGATCGCTCCGCGGCGGCGGCTCGAACTGAGCCGTCCCACCGGAACACCGACGCCCCGGGGAGCGATCCCCGGGGCGTCGTTCCGTCCGCACGGGACGGTCTGCCGCGAGCTACCCGATCACGGCACGCGCACGATCCGCTGCGTGCGGGTCTCGTTCGAGAACCGCAGCACCGCGAAGTAGATGCCCGGCGCACTCGACTGACCCGAGGACGAGTGCGATCCGGGGTTGGACCGACTCGGACGACACGTGCCCGAGCGGGCACGCGTGCAGGCCCGAGGGGAAGCGGGACACTGCGTCGAGAGGAGTGGTATTCCTCTGGACCCTGATGATACGGATATCGTGAGGTAGTGATAGGACCACCGTGCGGTCAGATGTCGGAAACGCCCATGGTCAATTACACACGGCTGAACTTCGTCGTCCTGCGATGAACATCGTCATGCGTACCCATGCGCTGCAGCGTCGTTGCGACGACTCGCCTCGCTGCGATGACGACGATCGCCCGACACGCGCGACAGGAAGGGTCACGTCACACGCGACAACGGGTGCGTTTCGGTGAACGGCGGTCTCCGACGTGGACGGCCCACGATCCGAGTCGCTCGACCATGGTTCGGGATGCTCGAGCGCTTGCGTGCTCTCCCTCGCACACACGCGAGCGAGTACGCTCAGCTCGCGGACTCGAACGCCTCGGGGAACCGCTCGTGCAGGTCGGGGTCGGAGGGCAACCCGAGCCAATGTGCGGTCGTGCGCCAGGCCTCGTGAGCACTGCGCCCACTCGCACGCAGCGACTGGAAGCGAAGTCCTGCAGCCGCGAGCCGCACCTCGGCGCGATCCCCTTGCGCACCATCGGCGAACCGCACCGCGTCCTCGACGATCCCGCGCAGGGCCCGCATGCGCCCGGTCGCATCGCCGTTCGACAGCGCCGCGAACGCCGCCCGTCCGGCGTCGCTCCAGCCCCATGCCCCCACCCGCATGAGCGTGGCGAGCCGTTGACGCACGAGCGGGTCGAGCGCGAGGTCCTCGGCGACGCGGGAGATGCGCACCACCGCTTCGCGGGCGGCCGTGCGTCGCACGGGGTCGTTCGCCACCGGCTCCGCAAGCGCCTCGAGCAAGCGGTCCTGTTGCTCGCGGAAACTGCGGGCGGCCGCGCGTGCGGGAGCGGCCGCGTCGCTCAGCACCGCAAGACGATCGAGCGCTTCTGCGGTGTGCGCGGCACCGTCGGCGCGGTCCTCGCACGCGATCACGGCGAGTGGTGCGCCATGGCCCGCAAGCACCGCGAGACACGCGACGCCGTGGGTGGTCAACTGCCGCACGGCCTCGGCACCCTCGTGGGCACGCGCCAACTCCGAGACGCGCACCGGGCGCGCGAGGTCGCGTACCTGCGCCAGCGTCGCGGCGAGGCCATGGCCATGGAACGGCGCCCAGCGCTCGGGCAGGTCGCCGGCGACCGTGCGCAGCACCAGACCGTCCTCGACGCACTCGAACAACGCCGCACTGCGCGACCCCGTGGCGCGCTTCACCTCGCGTACGAGGCGCACGTCGAGCGCGTCGAGGTCGAGCGTGCGCAGCAAGCCCTCCCCCGCCTGCGCCGCCAGCGCGCGCAACTCCCGCTGGTGCGCACCGAGCGAGCGAGCGCGCTTCGCGTCGGCCTCGGCGCGCGCGAGTTCGCGCTCCAGATCGGCGGCACGCGCACGCAGCGATCGGGTCTCGCGCGAGCGCGCAAGGAGACGCTGTACGCGCGCCATGAGCTCGCGGGGCGAGAACGGCTTCGAGACGAGATCGTCGGCCCCCCGCGACAGCGCCTCGACCCGGGCCTCGGTGTCGGCAGCGGAGGCGAGCAGCAACACGGGAACATCCGCGAGCGCGGGGTCGCGACGCAGCGCCTCGCACAACTCGAACCCGGAGCGGCGCGACAGGCGCAGGTCCGCGATGACCAGATGCGGGTGCGCCACGAGCGCGGTCTGCAGAGCCTGCTCGCCGTCGCGCACGAGCCGCACCCGGAGGCGCTGGACTTCGAGTGCGAACGCGAGGAGGTCGGTGACACTCGGGTCCTCGACCGCGACGAGCACCAGCGGCTCGCTGGCCGGCCGTTCCGCCGGCGGGATCATCCGCGCGCGTCCGCGTCGAGCCGCCGCGCCAGGCCTTCGAGCGCGTCGGGACCGAACGGCTTGCGCACCGTCTCCAGGATGCCGGCCGCCGTGGCGAGGCGGTCCTCGCTACGGTCGCGCGTCAGCGCCACGATCTCGAACGGCTTGCGCACGACGAGACGCCGAGCCACCGCCTGACGGAGATGCTCACGCTCGATGGCGTCGGGCAGCGAGACGTCGAGGAAGACCGCATCCCAATCCTGATCGTCGATCGCCTGCCACATGGCCGACGCGCTCTCGACACCCTCGACCACCCAGCCGTGGGCCTCGAGCACACGACCGAGCGCCAGGCGAGCGACCATGGAGTCGTCCACGACGAGCGCACGACGGGCCGCGGGGCGCGGGGCCTCGACCGGCGCGCGACGGGGCGCGGGCGTGACGGGCCGCGGGCGACCTGCGATCGGCACGACGTGCTCGCGCCCGAGGAGCGCGGGTTCGGTGGACGCGGGGCGCGGCGCGGGCCGCGGCACCGGCATGGGGATGATGGTGGAGGGCCGCGGCGCAGGTGCGGGCGCTGGCGTGGGCTCCGGAGCGGGCCCCGCGACGGGTTCGGCGGTCGCGCTCGTCGCCGACATGGGCGCGGCACTCGCGGGACGCGCCACGAAGGCCGACGGCGACGACGCGCGTGGGCGGGGACTCGGCGGAGGCGTGTCCACCGGGGGCACGGCGCGCAACGCGGCGACCGCATCCACGACCCAGTACGCCTCGCCATCGTCGGTGTGCACTGCGAGGTGCGAACCCGGGACCTCGGCCGGCGCATGTGCGGGCTCGGGGGTCGCGAACACGCGCCACACGATGTGATCGAGGTGCAGCCATGCCCGCGACAGACCCTGGGCGAGGAGCGCCGAGGGACGCTCGCCCTCGGGTCGCCGATAGGGCGACCACGGCGCGAGCGACGGCTCCTCGAACGCCTCGCGCACGGCGGCCGCGGTGATGCGCAGGTTCGCCACCGCGTGCCACGGCACCGCGAGGCGCAGCTCGCCCTGACGCGCGAGCAGGAACGGCGGGCGATCCGCATGCAGCGGCACTCGCACGCTCCACCGCGTGGCATCCACCGGCACCAGCGCGCCGCCCACGAGCGCGAGCACCGAGCCCGCGGGGGACAACCCGGGAGTGTGCACGACTCGGAAGGTGAGCGTGACGACGCCGTCCTGCGTCGCGACCTGGATCGGGCCACCCTCGTCGGCACCCAACCAGTCGAGCGCGGCACGCAGGGCCGCCGAGACCGGCAGCGACACCACACCGCGCGCAAGCACGGTGGCGTCCTCGACGGGCAGGTCGGCGAGCAGGTCGGCGAGCGACTGCGCGGGCGTGGGAGGTGCCGGGACGCCCGGCGTCACCACCCACTCCTGCTGCGCGATCGTCGCCGCGAGCGCGGCGAGTTCGCGATCGGCCTCGGTGAACGCGGCGAGGTCACCGCGTCCCTCGCACTCGGTGGCGAGGCGCTGAACCCGTTCGAGCGCGTGGTCGAGTCCGGCGGGACGCGGCTCGCGATGACGACGCGCCTCGCGCAGCACATCGGCGAGTCCCTCGAGTCCGAGGATTTCGGCGACGTCCACCGCGGCGGACCACGCCTGCGCATCGGGACCACGCGACGCGAACGCGGCGTCGAGGGCGACGCGGAGGCCGCGCGCGATGGCGCGCGCCTCGGAACCGTCGTGACCGTGCGCGGGCGTCATGGGCGCTCCTCACCGCGACGGGCGTTCGGGTCGTCGCTGGGTACGGACTCGTCCACCAAGCGGAGTGCCGGCACGATCTCGGGTTCGGCGGGCAGCGGTTCGACGGGGGCCGCGTAACGCGCCGCGAGCGAGTCGGCCATGGTGGCATCGCCCTCGAGTCGGCGCGCGATGCGCTCGGCCATGCTCGAGGCGCGCTCGCTCGCCGCCGAGACGCGCTCGCCCTTGGCGGAGGTGTCGCGCACCATCTCGAGCACGCGCTCCATGAGACGGGCCGTGTCGGGCGCACGCGGGCCGGTCGGGGCGGCTTCCACGGGCTCGGGCGCCGACAGGCGCTCGATCGCACGCGTGCGCGCCTCGCGCATCGCGGCGTCGGCGGCCGTGACCGCCGCGTCGATCTCGTCGGTGTAGGTCTGGGTGCGGTCGGTCGCCTCGCGCACGTCACGCGCGAGCTGCTTGAGTTCGTCGGCGGCCGTGGCGGGGTCGCCGGTACCGGACAGCGTCTGGATGGCGATGAGCGTGGCGCGGTTGGCGAGCCGCTGCACCAGTTCGGAGATGTCGTGCACGCGCAACAGCCCCTGCCCGAGCGAGTCCACGCTGGTGGCCGAGGCCTCGACCAGGTCCTCGAGCGCCTGGCGCGCGCGCTCCGCGATCGGGTCGGGGCCCGCGACGGGCGTGGCGATGGAGTTGGCGAGTGCGTGGTCCAACTCCCCGGCGAGCCGCTGCAACTCGCGCACCGAGGTCTGGAGCGAGGTCGCCTCGACGAAACCGCGCTCGGCCTGCGCAGCGACGTCGTGCGCCTCGCGCACCACCACCGAGAGCGCGGCCGCCAGACGGCGTGCGGCATCCACCTGCGCATCGTCGCCGGCATTCGAGCGCCCCGCACCCACTGCGACGAGTGCGGCCAGACCGCCGACCTCGCCCTCGTACGACTCGGTGGGCTCGAATGCGCCGCCCGCGACCCAAGCCTCGAGGCGGGCACGCAGTTCGGCCATCTGACGACGGGTGCGATCCAGGTCGGTCACGGCGCGCGCATCGAAGACCTGTCGGTCGAGCGACTCCTGCACCGCATCGCCCAGCGCGGACAACTCGCCCCAACCGAAGTCGGCGGGCAGCCCGCGCAGGTCGCTCGAGCGGCCCGAGCGCAAGCCGACGAGGAGTCCACGCAGGTGGCCGGTCAGATGGTGGTCGAGCCAGAGCGCGAACACCGCGCCCACCACGATCGAGAGTCCGCACGAGACCACGAGGGTCGCGAACACCGCGTCGGGCTGCACGGGCGTGTCCGGGCTCCAGAGCACCCAGGCCACCCCGGCACCTGCGAGGAGCGAACCGGTGAGGCACCCCGCCCACAGCCGCAGCCGAAGGCCGGGCCCGATGGGGGGCGTCATGGGTTCGTCGTCGGGAAGCAGGTCGCGGGACATGGCGGCGGGGATCCAGAGCGAGGGGTGAGGACGCCGGGGAAGCGTCACATGGGCGGGCCGTATTCTCCATTCCACCACGCAAAGCCCATGCCCCGCATCCCCGCATTGCCATCGCGGGGACAATTCACATCCGATCGCGATGGCGATGGCCACCGTGGCCCGAGTCGCGACACCGCTTCGAGCGTGCTGTTGCGGGCCCATCCTCAAGCGGCGCAGCGGTGTCGCCCCGCCAGCCACGACGCGACCGTGCGCCCGCGGCTGGCGTTGCATTCCGCACGATGCACGACGGACGCCGGCGACGCACGCGCGACGATGGGGTGGCGAACCCGCTGGAGCGTGCGGAACGGGCCGGATGGCCCGCCGGACCGGGTGGACAGGCCCACCTCGCCGTGCCGCAAGGGCTTCACGCATCGCCCCGCACGTACCCCGGGACCATGGCTGCGGCGGTTACGTCACGAAACGCTGAACGCCCCCCGTGGCACGGCCGATGCTGTGGGTATCCATCGGAGGGGGCTCGGCACCTCTCGGATGGCAACCTCCTCACTCCCCCCGCAGGCGAGGCCGCACATGGATCCCCGTCACTACGTCGATCTCACCGACCATCGTCGGGACCTCCAGCCCACGTACCACTTCATGATCAACTGCCTCCTGTACAGCCGCATGGAGACGGGCCTGGTCTCGAACACCGACGGGTACGACGAGGACGTGAACGTCTATCTGGCGCACCTGCTCCACTCCTTCATCAACCCGGAGTACGTGGAGCAGTCGCGCAAGTTCCTGTCGAAGTACGACACCGACGTGTTCCGCCGACTCTCGACCTCGGCCGACGCGCGGCTCAAGTACCGCATCTACAAGACGAACGCCGACTTCCTGCTCGTCTCGATCGGCATCTTCGACAACCCGGCGCTCGCCGGTGGCGCCCGCCCGCGCGTGCAGCCGAACGAGGAGGCCTACATCGGGCGCGGCAAGACCTACTACCACTTCGCGTACACCTACTCGCAGCAGATGCACCGCAAGAACGCGGGCGTCTCGGACGTGCTCGAGAAGCTCTCGAAGGGCTTCGACAAGTACCTGCGCATCCTGTCGCACATGCGCGGCGAGTACCTCGACCTGGCCCAGCGGCTGTCGCGCGGCGAGGTCTACCACCTCGAACGTGCGGTGGACGAGCACGCCCAGCAGGAGTTGCTGCGCGCCAAGCAGGACGAGTTGCTCGACCGCTTCGACGCCTGGCGCCGCAACCCCGACGCGAACACGCAGGAGGACGTCGAGCGCGTGGTCAACGAGATCCGCGCCCTCGACCCGAGCTTCCGCTTCGAGTTCCCGAAGGCCTGAGGCCCACCCGATCCGCCGTCCCCGGCCATCGCCGCTGGACGGACGCGAAGGCCCCGAGCGCATGGCGCCCGGGGCCTTTCGCCCGTCCGGTCCTCCGCAGCGATGTGCGGGGAAGCGGATCCGCTAGCCGAGCGCCCACTCGAGGGGACGGTCGTGCTCGCGCGGCGGCAGCACGCCGCGCAGCACCGCGTCGCACCACTCGCCGGGGTTCGACCACACCACGTCGAGGCGACCCGAGTGCGGGTCGAGGCGCGCGCCGTACACCGGATGCCCCCAGTGCGGGCTCGCCAGCCCCGGCGCGGTGCGCGTGGCGAGGCAGTTGAGCCAGCGCCGCGCGCGCTCGCGGATCTGCGACGGGGTCTCGGCCTGGTCGTAGGCGAGCGCGGTGGCGTTCGGGGTGACGAACGCCCACAGGCGCATGGCCGACGAGCCGAAGTAGCGCAACGCACCCTCGGGCGTGTCGTCCACGTGAGCCATGCTCGGCAGCAGCGTGTCGTGCAGTCGCTCGAAGAACTCGCGCGTGCTCGTGAGGCTGCGCGCATCGGCCTCGGGCGCCGGCAGGATCGTCGCGTACATGCGACGGCGCCCGGTCTGCGCGACCATGGATCGCAGCGTGGGATTGCCTCGAAGACTCCCGAACGAACGCATGGACTCCCCCCCGGTAGAGAGTTCGACACGACGAACGTGGTGCGGTGCGCGCGATGTCCCGCGGGGAGCGTTCTCCACTCGACCCTCGGGTGGCCGCACTCTAACCGCTCGCACGAGCGCGCGCACCCGGAATCGTGAGTCGTTCGAGGGCCCAATCGTGTCCTCCGCGGGGTGCCGGTGGACGAGGACCGACCGCTCGTGCGGACGCGCAGGCGTGGGGTGCGGAGCGAACGAAGTCGGGTCCGATGGCGAGGATTCCGACAACGCACGCCGCACCGAACGGACGCGAACGAAGTGGCCCGCGAAGCGAGCCGCGCGCCGGACCGACGCGAGCCACACCGTACGCCCCCGCAACCCTGCGATCGCGTCGCACGGGAGTCGCCGGAAGGCGCCTAACCCATTGTGCGCGGGGCGTCGTCGGCCCTCGACGCACGAGTGACGGGCGCGGCGTGAGCGCGCGAAGCAGGGGTGCGCGTCAGCCGGGTTCCGTTCGGGGAACGTTGGTGCCGCGGGGGGCGAACGAAGCGGACGCGCCGACGTACGGCGGTCAGCGCGCCTCGTAGTTGGGCGCTTCCTTCGTGATCTTGACGTCGTGCGGGTGGCTCTCGCGCAGACCGGCCGCGGAGATGCGCACGAATCGCGACTTCGTCCGGAGGTCCTGCACGGTGCCGACGCCGCAGTAACCCATGCCCGCGCGCAGCCCGCCCACGAGCTGGTACACCGTGGAGGACAGCGGGCCCTTGAGCGGGACGCGACCCTCGATGCCCTCGGGCACGAGCTTCGACAACTCGTCGGTGTTGTCCTGGAAGTAGCGCTCGCGGCTGCCCTTGGCGGTGGCCATGGCCGAGAGCGAGCCCATGCCGCGATAGACCTTGTACTGGCGTCCCTCGTAGAGCACGACCTCGCCGGGGCTCTCCTCCGTGCCCGCGAACATCCCGCCCATCATGACGGTGTGCCCACCGGAAGCGAGGGCCTTCACGAGGTCGCCGGAGTACTTCACGCCGCCGTCGGCGACGACCGGGACGTCGGTGCCCTCGAGCGCTCGCGCGGCCTCGAGGATGGCGGTGACCTGCGCCATGCCGGCGCCGGTGACCACGCGCGTGGTGCAGATCGCGCCCGGGCCCATGCCGACCTTGACCGCGTCGGCGCCGGCATCGGCCACCGCACGCGCGCCCTCGCCGGTGCCGACGTTGCCGACCACGAGGTCGGTTTCGGGGAGCGCGGCCTTGAGCTTGCGCGTCGCCTCGAGCACGCCGATGGAATGGCCGTGCGCCGAGTCCACCACGAGCGCGTCCACCCCGGCGCGAGCGAGCTCCTGCGCGCGTTCGAGGAAGTCGCCCGCCGCGCCCACCGCAGCGGCGACGCGCAGGCGGCCGAGCTCGTCCTTGCAGGCGTGCGGGTGCTTGATGCGCTTCTCGATGTCCTTCACGGTGATGAGGCCCTTGAGCATCATGTGCTCGTCCACCACCGGGAGCTTCTCGATGCGGTGCTTGGCGAGGATGGCGCGCGCCTCGGTCAGCGTGGTGCCGACCGGAGCGGTCACCAGACGCGCGCGCGTCATGACCTCGGTCACGCGCAGCGAGTGGTCGTCCTCGAACCGCAGGTCGCGGTTGGTGAGGATGCCGACCAGCTTGCCGTCCTCGGTGATGGGCACGCCCGAGATGTGGAAGCGCGCCATGATGGCGTGCGCCTCGGCGAGCGTGGCGGACGGTGGGAGCGTGACGGGGTCCACGATCATCCCGCTCTCGCTGCGCTTGACGCGGTCCACCTGAGCGTACTGGTCCTCGATGGACATGTTCTTGTGCACCACGCCGATGCCGCCCAGGCGGGCCATGGCGATGGCGAGCGTGGACTCGGTGACCGTGTCCATGGCCGCGCTCACGATGGGGATGTTGACCCCGATGCGGCGCGTGAAGCGCGAGCGCGTGTCCACGTCGCGCGGATGCAGGGCGGCGTAGCGCGGCACCAGCAGGACGTCATCGAACGTCAGGGCCTCGGGGCCCACCTTGTCCGTCCACGCCACGCGGTCACTCACCCGCGATCCCCCTCGAGTCCATGGGAGGCGGAGTGCGCCCCCCGGTTCACTTGCGCGCGCCGGCCGCGCCCTTCGCGCCCTTCTTGGGCTTGCGATCGAAGTCGTAGTAGTAGTTCGCGCCGAAACGGACCTCGGCCAGCATGGGGGAGTCGTTCCAGCCCTCCACCCACTTGTCGTCGTCCTTCGCGAACACCGTGTGCCACGCCACCGTGAACTCGAGCGCGGTGTTGGGCAGCGCCTTCGTGAAGCGCTCGTAGCCGAACTCGGCGTTGAGCCCCAGGTGCGTGCTCTGGTGACGCGCGTTGCTGGTCGGGTCCTGCACGGTGCGACGCTGGTTCTCGACCTTCACGTGATGGAACGAGGGCCCAGCACCCACATGCCAGCGCGAGTTGCCGCCACCGCCGAACCACTGCACCTGCGAGGCGACGCCGGCGAGGTACGCGATGTAGTCCTCCTTCTGGCGGCCACGCTCGGGGTAGTTGGGATCCACGAACGGCGCGTCCTGATTGGAGACGTACCCGTTCCACGTGAACATGGGGCTCACCTGCCAGCCCCAGCGCGGGTTGTGCGTCTGGTAGCGGAAGTGGCCGATGAAGGTCAGGCGCGGGTTCGCGCCCTTGGCGTAGTCACCGCCGCTGAAGAAGTACGAGCTGCCGATCTGAGCACCGACCGCACCCCGGCCGGCGAGGGCCCCGCGGGTGGCGACGGAATCGGCCTTCTGGGCGTGGCTGGCGACGGGAACGACCAGCAGCGACGCGGCCAGAACGGTCGCGGCAAGGAGGCGCGACTTCATGCGTGGGAGGCTCCTGGAGGGGCGAGGAAGAGGTGGCCCGGTACGATGAGCGCGGGACATTAGGCGTCCGCTCGTGAGGGTGTCAAGAATCGGACCTCCGCAGCGCCCGCCGTGTGCGGCGAGGATCCTCGGCGCCGCCCATGCGGCTTGCCCTGCGCTCGTAAAGCGTTGTGATTCCGTCGACCGGACGGTCCGATCGAGCCGCCGACCGTTCATGCCGGAGCGCTCGACGGTCCTCGCCGAGGGCGCGACGGGCAGCCGGGGCGGCGAGGTCCGGGGCGACCGACCCGCGACAGCGACCGGTAGCATGGGGCGACCACCGCTTCCCGTAAGGAGAACGGGTGACGTGAAGCCGCAGGCCTACCCACCGGCCGATCCCTCCCCCGGTCCCTCAACCAGCCTGCCGATCCCTGTCTGAACCCCTCGCGCACAACGAGTTCGGCGTCCTGCACGGTTCAGGTCGCAACCTCGTTCCGAGGCTGGACCGCGGGTGCACCGTTCGTTGACACCCTCGCGCGGCGGCCCGTATTCTGGCCCTTCGCGTTTTTCCGTGTCCGCGCCGGGGGGGCCCTCGCCTTCCCGGCGGTCGACCGTATGGGGGAAGTCCATGACTCGCTCGGACCAGGGCAAACTGCTCGGCGTACTGGCCGCGACAGCGCTGTCCCTGTGGCTGCTCTACCCGTCGTACCAGTACTACTCGATGACCCCGGCCCAGCGTGAGGCCACGGAGCCGGCCCAGCTGGCCAAGCTCCGCAAGGACTCCATCCACCTCGGGCTCGACCTCCAGGGCGGCATGCAGCTGCTCCTCGAGGTGGACACGCAGGGTCTCAAGCCCGAGGAGGCGCGCGACGCCGTCGAGCGGGCTCGCGAGATCATCAACAACCGTATCGACCAGTTCGGCGTCGCCGAACCGCTCATCCAGATCGAGGGTGACGACCGCATCGCGGTGCAGCTGCCCGGTCTGACCGACCCGGGCCGCGCCAAGGACCTCATCGGCAAGACGGCCCTGCTCGAGTTCAAGCTCGTGCGCACCGCCCCCGAGCAGCAGGCCCTGTTCACGCGCCTCGACAGCTGGCTCGCCGCGCGCGGCGTGGCCTCGGCCGACACCGGACTCGCGAACGTGCCGCTCACCGGGCTCATGACCGAGGGCGGCTTCATCCGCGCCGAGGACGTGCCCACGGCGCAGCGCCTGCTCGCCACGCCGGGCATCGACTCCATCATGCCCTCCGACACCGAGGTGCTGTGGGGCAGCGAGAGCGACGCGGGTGGCGGCCAGGGCTCCGGCCGTGCGCTCTACGTCGTCAAGCGCGCCGCGGAGATGACCGGCGGAGCGGTCGCCGGTGCCGAGGCGCAGGTCGGCCTCGACAACACCAACCCCGGCGCGTGGGGCGTGAGCATGACCATGACGCCCAAGGGCCGCGCCGAGTTCGCGCGCGTCACCGGCGCCAACGTGGGCCGCCAGCTCGCGGTGGTGCTCGACGGTGTGGTGCAGACCGCCCCGTTCATCCGCGACCGCATCCCGAACGGCAACGCCTCGATCACGGGCGGCAACTTCGACGTCACCTACGCCCGCGACATCGCGATCGTGCTGCGCGCCGGCGCCCTGCCGCGTGCGGTCAAGGTCATCGAGGAGCGCACCGTGGGTCCGTCGCTCGGCTCGGATTCGATCCAGCAGGGCGTCACGGCCGGCCTCATCGGCACCGCGATGGTCATCGCCTTCATGGCCATCTACTACCAGCTCTCCGGCCTCGTGGCCGTGGCCGCGCTGGTGCTGAACCTGATCTACCTGATTGCGGCGATGGCCTACATCCACGCCACGCTCACGCTGCCCGGCATCGCCGGCATCGTGCTCACGGTGGGCATGGCCGTGGACACCAACGTGCTCATCTTCGAGCGCATCCGCGAGGAGCTCCGCCACGGCCGCAGCATCCACGAGGCCGTGCGCATGGGCTACGACCGCGCGTTCCGCACCATCTTCGACGCGCACTCGACCACGCTCATCTCGGCACTGTTCCTGTTCCAGTTCGGCACCGGCCCCATCAAGGGCTTCGCGGTCACGCTCAGCATCGGCCTGATCGCCAACCTGTTCACCGCCGTGGTATTCACGCGGATGATCTACGACTTCTGGCTCGGCCGCGGCAAGGTCGAACGCCTGAGCATCTGAGAGCGAGGCCGATCCCATGTTCCAGCTCCTCATCGGGACCGACATCCCGTTCATGAAGTACCGGAAGTTCGCGTACGCGTTCTCCGGCCTGGTGCTCGTGCTCACGCTCGGCTGGTTCTTCACCAAGGGCCCGAAGTACAGCGTCGACTTCACGGGCGGCACGCTGCTGCAGGTGCGCCTCGACAAGCCGGTGCACGCCGACGAGCTCCGCAAGGCGCTCGAGGGTGCGGGCATCGCCGCCGAGATCCAGCAGCTCACCGGCGAGTCGAACGACGAGTACCTGCTCCGCTTCCGCACCGAGGGTGACCCGGTCACGGTCGTCCAGGACGCGGTCGCCAAGGGCATGCCGGGCGTGACGCTCGAGCTGCGCCGCAACGAGACGGTCGGCCCCAAGGTGGGTGCGGACCTGCGCCGCAAGGCGATCTGGGCGGTGCTCGCCAGCCTCGGCGCGATCCTGCTTTACGTCGGCTTCCGCTACGAGTTCAAGTTCGCGGTCGGCGGCGTGCTCGCCCTGTTCCACGACGTCATGGTGACGGTGGGCGCGCTCATGTTCACGGGTCGCGAGATCTCGCTCACCGTGATCGCCGCCCTGCTCACCATCGCCGGCTACTCGATCAACGACACGATCGTCGTCTTCGACCGCATCCGCGAACGCTCGTCCGCGCTGCGCAAGGAGAAGCACGATCGCGTCATGGACCTCGCGGTCAACGAGACGCTGTCGCGCACCATCATCACCGCCTTCACGGTGTTCCTCGCGTCACTCGCCCTGTTCGTGTGGGGTGGCGAGGTGCTCCGCGACTTCTCGTTCGCCATGCTGGTGGGCGTCGTGTTCGGCACCTACTCGTCGGTCTACGTCGCCAGCGCCATCGCGCTCGACATCTGGCTGTCGGTGGACCGCAACCAGGCTGCCGCCGCCGCGACCGCCAAGACGTCCAAGTCCTGATCGCCCGTCCCCGACCGGGACCGTAGGAGGATCTCGATGCTTCGCTTCACGCACGCGGACCGCACCCGCTGGAGCGCGCTCGCGCTGTTGGCCCTGGTGACGGTGAGCGGTTGCTCCGACTCGAACCCCGTGGACCCCGCCCCGGGCTCGCGCGCGAGCGGTGTGCAGTTGTACGGCTTCCAGGACACGCCCATCCCGTACTTCGAGATGCTCGACCCGGCCACGCCGACCGACCCGATCGACGACGTGCTGCTGAACACGGGCGTCTACACGTTCGGCGGCGACTCGACGTCGGCGGTCATGCAGGTGCTCGATGCCACGCCGGCGAGCGCCCTGCGGCCCTACCGACGCGAGGGCAACGCCGAGTACCGGCGGTTCCTCGACTACGACGTGCTCGCGACCGACCGCCGCATCAACGAGGGCATCGACGTGTTCACGCTCCGTGACGTGACCGGCACGGCAGGCGCGTCGGAGTACTTCGTGAACGGCATCGTGAACGGGGTCGAGAACGCCACGGGCCCGAGCAGCAACCGGGTGCTGCCGTGGGTGCGCCCGGCCCCCACACTGGTGCTCAGCATCGGTCGCATCCAGCGCGACTCGGTCCTGGCGCTGTCGTTCACGCCCGACCCGGCGGCGGCGTTCTACGTGCTCGAGTACTTCGACTACACGCCGCTCGTGATCCAGCGCGACCTGTCGGTGATGTCGGCCATCCCCATGCCGATCGCGCTGCCACACCAGTACAACGTGTGGCGCTACGTCCTGCGCGGGCAGGAGACCACGATCCGCATCCCGCTCTACAAGGTCCCGTTCCTCAAGGGCCTGTTCCCGCTCACCAAGCTGGTGCGCGTCACCGGCCTGGACGAGTCGGGCCGCGTGGTCGCCCGCTCGCAGTCGGACTTCATCCAGCGCAACACCGGCCGCGACGACACGGGCAACAACCTGTACACGATGGACCCGCTCGGCGGCTGGGTGATGACGCTCGACCCGTACAGCCCCCGTGGCTACAACCGCCCGCAGGCCGGGGCGAGCGGTATCCCGGGCGTGGTGACGTGGGACGAGGCCGTGCGCATGACCGGCGGGCTCGTGCCGTCGGGCCCCATGCTCTCGACCGAGGACCTGCGCGCGGCCGTCCGGCGCGCGGCGGCGGGGCTGCCCGCCCCGGGCCGTGGCCTCCCGGGTGACCAGACGCTGCCGGCCGGGATCCTGCGGACCGGTCGCTGACCGTCAAATCCGACGCAACTCGCGCGGGGGAGGGCCGACGGCCCTCCCCCTTCGCGTTTACAATGATGGGCATGTCGCGCACCCCGCTCCTCGCCCTGGCCCTCGCGGCCCTCGTGCTCGCCCCCACCGTGCGGGCGACCCCGAGTGCGCCCGGCAGTCGTGCGTTCGGGATCGCTCGTCTCAAGTACGGCGGCGGTGGGGACTGGTACGGCAACCAGACCTCGCTGCGGAACCTGCTCGCCGGATTGCGCGAGCGCACGGGGATCGCGGTCTCGGGCGACGACGCGGCGGTGGTCGAGCCGGGCTCGGCCACGCTGTTCCAGTACCCGTTCGTGTTCGCGGCCGGCCACGGCAACATCAAGTTCTCGGACTCCGAGGCCGCCAACCTGCGGCGCTGGATCGATGCGGGCGGGTTCCTGTGGGTGGACGACGACTACGGACTCGCACCCTCGTTCCGGCGCGAGGTCCGCAAGCTGTTCCCCGACGCCGAACTGGTCGAGATCCCGTTCGACCACGCGCTGTTCCGCGAGCCCTACGCGTTCCCCAACGGCCTGCCCAAGGTGCACGAGCACGACGGCGGCCCGCCGCGCGCGTTCGGCGTTGTCCGGGGCGGCAGGCTGGCCGTACTCTTCACGTTCGACTGCGACCTCGGCGACGGCCTGGAGGACGAGACCGTCCACCGCGACCCGCCCGAGAAGCGCGAGGCCGCCATGCGCATGGCGATCAACATCGTGAACCTCGCCCTCACGCACTGACCCCGACCGCCCGGACCCCACGCCCATGACCGCTCGCCCGCCCCACGGCCCGCTCGGGACCCGGCTCCGCGCCGTGCATGCCCGCGTGCGGCGCGCGATCGCGCTGCGCCACGCGCTGCGTGCGACCGCCGCGGCGATCGTGCTGCTGGTGGCCGCGGTCACGCTCGCACTCGCACTGCCGCGCACCCCGCTCACCGCGGGGCTGCGCCTGGCCCTGTTCGCGATCGGCGCGCTGGCCGCCGTGGCCGTGGCGGTGCGCGGCGCGGCGCGCGAGACGCCGCGCTACGACGGCTGGCTGGAGTCGCTCGAGGAGCGCTTCACCGACCTGCGCTCGTGGCTGCGCGCTGGCCTCGACCTCGAGCGCGCGCCCGCCGCGCACACCTCGCCCGAGTTGGCGGACGCGGTGCGCGACGAGGCCGTACGTCGGCTCGCGACCACGCCCATCGCCACCCACGTGCCCGCGGTGCGCCCCGGCGCCCCGGTCGTGGCGATGGTCGCCGCCAGCGCATCGCTCACTGCGGCCCTCGCACTCGCGCCCGCGGCCACGCTCGACGCCTGGCGCACGCTGTGGTCGCCGTCCTCGGCCGCACCACCGGTCACGCTGGTCGTGGAGCCGGGCAGCGTCGTGCTGGTGCCGGGCGCCTCGTTCTCGGTGCGCGCCACCGTGACGGGCAGCGAGTCCGCGCCGCGCCTGCTCGGCGAGGGCGCCTCGCCCGCGGCCGTGCTGGAGTCGAAGGGCGAGGGCACGCGGCGCTGGCGCTTCGACCTGCCCCCGGTGACGCGCGCCCGCGACTACGCCGTGCGCGCCGCATCGGTGACGAGCGCGCGCTATCGCATCGCGCTCGCCGGCGAGCCGCGCCCGGTGAGCTTCTCGGCCACGCTCACCGCGCCCGACTACGCGCGCCTGCCCGCGCAGACCGTGGCCGGCACGCGCGGCGACCTCACCGCGCTCGCCGGCTCGCGCGCGGCGATCGAGGTGACGTTCGACCGCGACCTCGAGTCGCTCACCGCGGCGGTGGGCGCGAGCCCCGCGATCGCGTGGAGCGCGCTCACGCCGCGGCGCTGGCGCGGCACGATCGCCATCGCGGGCGACGGCCCGTGGGAGCTGCGCGCGCGCGCGGCCACCGGCGAGGGCGTGTTCCGATACCGGCTCTCGACGCTGCCCGACGCCCCACCCGTGCTGTCGGTCGCGCTCCCCATGGGCGACCTCGACCTGCCCGCGGGCCAGCTGGTGCCCTACGACATCGCGGCCGAGGACGACCTCGGGTTGTCGGAGTTGCGCCTGGAGTGGCGCAAGGACGCCGCCGAGGCGTGGAACACGGTGACGCTGGCGCGCTATAGCGACGGCCCGCGCGAGGCGCGCGCTGCGGCGCGATGGGAAGCCTCGCCGCTCGCGCTCCTGCCGGGCGAGAGCGGCGTGTTCCGGTTCGTGGCGCTCGACAACGCGCGCGGCGGGGCGTGCGGGCGTGCGACCAGCGCCGAGTTCCGCGTCCGGTTCCCGTCGCTCAAGGACCTGTACGCGGCGATCGAGGACCGTCAGGAGGGCGTCGAGCGCACGCTCGAGCAGGCCCGCCAGCAGGCGCGCGAGGTGCAGCGCTCGCTCGACAAGCTGCAGCGGCAGGCGCAGTCGCCCACCGCGCAGTCGCCGTCATTCGAGCGCGCCGAGGAGATGCGGCGCGCCGCCGACCGCCAGCAGGCGGTCGCGCAGCAGGTGCAGGACGCCGCGCGCCGCATGCAGGAGTCGATCGACCAGGCCGCCGAGCGACAGGCGTTCCAGGAGCAGCTCCAGCGCAAGCTGCGCGAGATGAGCGAGCTCATGCAGGAGATCCGCTCGACCGAGCTCAAGCAGTCGCTCGAGCGCATGCGCGAGGCACTCGAACGCATGGACCGGCGGGCCATGGAGGAACAGCTCCCGCGCCTGCAGCAGGAGAACCGCGACATGATGCGCCAGCTCGAGCGCAGCCTCGAGCTGCTCAAGCAGCTGCGCGAGGAGGAGCGACTCGAGGCGCTGGCGCGGCGGGCCGACGAGATGAAGGACCGCCAGGACGAGATGAACCGCGAGCACCAGCAGGGCGAGTCGCCGCAGTCGGGCTCGCGCACACCCTCGCCGCAGGAGCGCACGAACGACTCGAGCGCGCGCCCCACGCTGGGCATCCGGCAGCGTCAGGCCGCGGAGGAGACGCGCGAGTTGGCCCGTGACGCGCAGCGCGCCGCCGAGCAGGCCGAGTCGGGCGAGGCGCGCCAGCAGTTGGAGCAGGCCGCCAAGGAACTCGACCAGCAGGCGGCCCAGCAGCAGTCGCAGGCCGGCGAGCGCAGCGATCAGGGCGACTCGAAGGGCGCCTCGAGTGCCGGACGGCAAGCGAGCGAGAGCCTGTCGCGCGCCGCTCAGTCCATGCGTCAGGGCACGCAGTCGCAGCAGCAGGAGCAGGACGCGCGCAACCTCGCCGCGCTGCGCCGCGCCTCGCAGGACCTCGTGTCGCTGTCGCGGGCCGCGCAGGACAACCTCGACCCGCGCAAGCCGTCGGCCGAGGCGGGCGAGGGGCAGACCGACCTGTCCGAGGGCGTGGCGCGCGTCACCGACTCGCTCATGACGCTGTCGCAGCAGACGCCGTTCCTCTCGAACAAGGCGCTCGAGTCGCTGGGCCGCGCCATGAGCGGTCTGTCGCAGTCGGGCAAGGAGATGTCGCAGGGCAGCCGCGACCGCGGCATGCAGAGCGGGCGCGGCGCGTCGTCGGCGCTCAACTCCGCGGTCCGCGAGCTGCGCGCCGCCGAGTCGTCCATGTGCCAGCAGCCGGGCGCGGGAAGCGGCGGTCGCTCGAGCTCACAGCGACTGGGCGAGGTCGGTGAGCGCCAGAGCCAGCTCAACCGGCGCTCGCGCGAGGTCGCGCGCCGACTGTCGCAGCAGATGACGCTCGCCGAGCAGGACGCCGGCGAGATGCGTCGTCTCGCCGAGGAGCAGCGCCGCCTGCGCGAGGAGCTGGAGCAGATCCGGCGCGACGAGGAGGCCCGCAGGAGCCTGCTCGGCGGGCTCGACGAGGCCAAGCGCGACATGGAGCGCGCCGAGGAGCGGTTGCGCGAGGGCCGTCTCGACCCCGAACTGGAGCAGCAGCAGACGCGCATCCTATCGCGCCTGCTCGACGCGTCGCGCTCGCTCAACCGGCGCGACCACGACCCCGAGCGCGAGGCGCAGCGCGCCGGCGAGGTGGCCGCGTCGTCCCCCGCGCCGTTGTCGCGCGAACTGTTCCGCGAGAGCGACCGCCTGCGGCAGGACCTGCTCAAGGCCGAGGCCGATCGCGTCCCGACCCGCTACCGCGCGCTCATCGAGGCGTACCTGCGCTCGCTCAACGAGGCCCCGCGGTGATCCGACGCGGTCTCGTGGTCGTGGCGTGGCTCACCGTGCTCGCAGCGTCGGCCGCGCACGCGCAGCAGCAGCGCCTCGCCGACCCGCCACCCGCGAACGTGCAGGTCTACACCGTGCCCGCGCCGGCGCCAGGGTCGAACGCGGGGCTCGCGCTGCCCCCGGCCGAGGCCGACCGTCTGCTGCGCGCGGTGGCGCTGCGCACGAGCGGTCTACCCGAGCGCTCGCGCGACACGCTGCTCGTCATGCTGCGCGCGTTCCCGCACCACCCGCGCATCGTCACCGAACTGGGCCGCGCGCACGTGGCGCGCAACGACTGGTCCGCGGTCGAGCGCATCGCGGTGGCCGAACGACTCGCGGCGCGCGACACCTCACTGCTCGCGCAGGAGCTCGCGCTGGCGCAGGAGCGGCTGGGTCGTCCGCGCGACGCGCTACGCACCGCGGTGGATGCCTGGACGGTGGACCCCGCCGACGGGCCGTGGGCCGCCCCGCTGGTGTTCCGCACCGCCACGGCCGACCCGAAGCTCGCGGTGATCGCGCTCGAGACCGCGGTGATCGCGCGCCCGTGGCGCACCGACCTGGCGATCGGACTCGCCCGCCTGCACGCGGTGAACGGCCGCCCGCTCGAAGCCACGCGCGCGCTCGCCGACGCCGAGCGCCGTTCGGGGCGCCCCGGGCTACGCATCCTGTTCGCCGACGAGTCCATGCGCGCCGCGACCTCGCGCGACTCGACCACCGCCTTCACCGTGCTGATCGACCTCGCGCGCGAGACCGCACGCCGCCCCGAGGAGCGCGCCGCGAGCGGGCGACGGTTGTGGGCCGCGGCGCAGGCGTCCGGTCGCGAGGCCGAGTGGGGCCCCAAGCTGGCGCAGGCGCTGCGCGACGTGCCCGGCGAGCGCTGGGGCGCGGACTTCGTGCTCACGCTCGTACGCTCGTTGCAGCGCACCGGCGCGGTCGGCGAGGCGCGCGCCCTGCTCGCCGCCAACCCGGGACTCGAGCGCCGTCTGCCCGAACTCAAGCTGGAGCGCGCCGCCACGCTCGCACGCGAGGACCAACTCCCGCGCGCCCGTCAGGTGCTCGACTCGCTGGTGACGACGCTGCCGCAGGCGCGCTTCCTGCGCGCCGAACTCGAGTTCTTCGCGGGCGACCTCGACTCGGCACGGGCGCACTACGAGGAGGTCACCTCGCGCCCCGACGATCCGGACGCCGCGACCGCGCTCGAGCGCCTCTACCTGCTCGAGGAGGCCCCGCGCTCCGAGGTGCGGCCGCTGCTCGGGCGGATCGCGTTCGAACGTTGGCGCAACCACCGCACCGCCGCACTGACGCTGGCCGACTCGCTGTGGCGCCGCCAGCAACCGCGCGGCGACTACGCGGCTCACGCCGGGATCGAACTGGCCGCGTTGCGCGTGGCCGCGGGGGACGTGCGCGGCGCGCTGGTGCCGCTGCTGGTGGTGTGCGACTCGCTGCCCGACGACCGGTTGGCGCCGCTCGCACGCCAGCGCGCCGGCGACGCCTACGCCGCACTCGGCGACGACACCGCGGCGCTGTTCCACTACGAGGAGTGCCTCGCGCGCTACCCGCGCGCGTGGAACTCGGCCGAGGTGCGGCGCCGCGTCGAGCGCCTGCGCAAGGAGAAGCGCCTGTGATGAAGCGACTGTTCCAGCACGGCGCGGGCCGCTTCCTGCGCCGCGGCAAGTGGGCGCCGCTCGCCCCGATCGCCCTCGTCGGCGGGGTCGCGATCGCGGTGGTCTTGGCCGCCCTCATGCTCATCGCGGTCGGCGTGGCCATGCTGGTGCCCGGCGTGCGGCGACGCGTGAAGGTGTTCCGCATGGGCGGGAGCGGGTTCCCGTTCGGCGGCACCGCCGCTGGACCCGACGCGACAGCCGAAGGGGCCGCGACCCCGAGGACCCGCCCGTCGCACGAGAAGTCGCATGCCGAGGTGATCGACGTGTGGCCGTTCGTGCTCGCGGCCGCGCTGCTCGTGCCGTCGCTCGTGCACGCCAAGCGGCTCGTGCCCATGGACGACGCACAGGCCAACCACCTCAAGGCCTACGGGCTCACGTTCTGGGTGCTCGAGCGCGGCATCCAGTGCGAGTGGCTGCTCAACTACCGCGGGGGCTCGTTCGTGCTGCCCGACGACCCCGCCACGCTGCGCGAGGCGAACATCCGCGGCGTGACCACCGAACCGCTCTCGGGCGCGGACCTGGCGAGCATCCGCGCCACGATCGCCGACGAGAACATGGAGTCGGTGAAGCTCGAGAAGTCCCCGCGCATCGCCGTGTACATACCCCCCAACACGCCACCGTGGGACGACGCGGTGACGCTCGCGCTCGGCTACGCCGACATCCCGTACCGCAAGGTGTGGGACGAGGAGGTGCTGCGCGGCGACCTCAAGGACTTCGACTGGCTGCACCTGCACCACGAGGACTTCACGGGGCAGCACGGCAAGTTCTGGGCGAGCTACCACCAGTTCGCGTGGTATCAGGAGGAGGAGCGCACGCAGCAGGCCATGGCGCGCCGACTCGGGTTCGCGAAGGTGACCCAACTGAAGGGCGCGGTCGCGGCCGGCATCAAGGACTACGTCGCGCGCGGCGGGTTCATGTTCGGCATGTGCTCGGCGACCGACACCTACGACATCGCCTTGGCGGCGCAGGGTGTGGACATCGCCGACGTGGTGTACGACGGCGACGGCCCCGACCCGCTCGCGCAGCGCAAGCTGGACTTCTCGCGCACGCTCGCGTTCAAGGACTTCCGGCTCGAGATGGATCCGGTCGTGTACCGCTTCAGCGACATCGACGTGACGGCCGAGGCCGCGCAGCGCGGGCCGAACCAGCAGTTCACGCTGTTCGAGTTCAGCGCCAAGAACGACCCCGTGCCCACCATGCTGGTGCAGAATCACGTCGCGGGCGTGGCGGAGTTCCTGGGCCAGAGCACCGGGTTCCGGCGCTCGAAGCTCAAGGCCGGCGTGACCGTGCTCGGCGAGGTCGATGGCGCGGACGAGGTGAAGTACCTGCACGGCCAGTTCGGGCAGGGCACGTTCACGTTCCTGGGCGGGCACGACCCCGAGGACTACCAGCACATGGTGGGGGATCCGGAGACGAAGCTGGACCAGTTCCCGCACTCACCGGGCTACCGGCTGATCCTGAACAACGTGCTGTTCCCGGCCGCCGAGAAGAAGAAGCAGCGCACCTGAGTGCGCGCGTGGCGCGTCCCCACGGACTCGGATCCGTGCAGGGCGGACGCCGTGAGGATCCCGAGGCCTCGAACTCGGGATCGGGATGGGACGGACGCCAGCGGACCGAGACCCCGACCTCGGGACCCGGATGCGACGGACCCCGGCGGGCCATGGCCTGCCGGGGTCCGATGCGTTGCGGAGCGGGTCAGTTCGAAGCCGCGCGGCGCTTCTCCACCTCGAGCTTCAGCTCGTCGGGGTTCGTGACCTTGAACTCGATGCGGCGGTTGCTCGCACGACCCTTCGCGGTGGCGTTCGAGGCCACCGGGACCTCGGGGCCGTAGCCGACCGTGGTGAAGTTGCCGGCCTCGAGGGTCGGGAACTTCTGCAGCAGGTAGTTGAGCACGCCCTTCGCACGCGACTCCGACAGCTTGACGTTCGCGACCTTGGTGCCCGCGTTGTCGGTGTGGCCGCCGACCTCGAACTGCAGCGTCGGGTACTGGAGCAGCAGCGCGGCGACCTCGTCGAGGATCGGCAGGCTCTCGGGCTTGAGCGCGGCCTTGCCGGTCACGAACTCGAGATTCGCGAGCCGGAACAGGCCGAGGTCGTGCATCTGGGCCTCGAGCGCGGTGGGCTCGGTCGGGCATCCGTTCGGCGCGACCGCACGGCCGGCCGGGGTGTTCGGGCACTGGTCGAGGCCGTCGGCCACGCCGTCACCGTCGCTGTCCACCGGGCAGCCGGTCTTGTCCACGACCGCACCCTTCGGCGTGCCCTCGCACTGGTCGAGGCCGTCGAACACACCGTCGCCGTCGGTGTCGAGCGGGCAGCCGACCGCATCCACCTTGGCGCCCTTCGGCGTGTCGGCGCAGGTGTCGATGCCGTCCGCCACGCCATCGCCGTCGGCGTCGAGCGGGCAACCGTTCTTGTCCACCTTGGCGCCCTTCGGCGTGCCGGGGCACTTGTCGAGGCCGTCGAACACGCCGTCGCCGTCGGTGTCGAGCGGGCGACCCGCCGCGTCCACCTTGGCGCCCATCGGCGTCGCCGGCGCGAGGTCGAGCCAGTTGCGCACGCCGTCGAGGTCGGAGTCCTTCGACTTGCCGCGGAACGTGAACTGCACCGCAGCGGTGGCGACGAGGTGGTTCGAGAACCCGTCGGCACCGACCTCGCGCAACATGACGTCGCGCACCTGCAGACGCAGGTGGGTGCGCTCGCGACCCATGAGGCTCATGATCACGCCGGCGCCGATGGACGCCGAGCCGTTGCGCGCGAGCAGGCCGAGGTCGGGGTCGTGCGAACGACCCATGCCGAAGCCGGTGAGGAGGTACGGCGTCACCTTCTCGGACGGGTCGCGCAGCGTCCAGCGCAGGTCGAGCCCGAGCCAGCTGAAGCTGTGGTCGGTCTCGACGCCGTTGCCCAGACGACGCTGGGTCGGGGCGTTGAGGTACGCGGCCTCGAACGTGAGGCCGGTGGACCAGCGGTAGCCGAGCGAGGTCGAGAGGTTCGGACCGTAGTTCAGCTCGTCGCGACCGTCGGGCATCGTCCAACCGCCACCGAGGGTGGCCTCGATCGGGCGGCCGGCGACCTGCGCGAAGGCGGGGACCGCCACGCACGAGGTCAGGAGAGCGAGGGACAGCAAGCGCTTGATGCCGGACATGACGGACGGACCTCCGGGACCCGGTGCGGACGGATGCGGCGCGAGACCCGGGGGCGACGAAGGTCGCCGATGCCACGGGAGGATGATGTCGCGCGCCATGGATGGAGCCGATTAGTGGTAGCATCCGGCCCCCGGCCGGTCAACGGCCCCGGCCCGCCCCCGAAGGCCCCTCCAGCGGCCCCGCCCGCCATGGGCGCGGCCCTATCCGCAGGGAGCGCCCCATGGACGCCGACACCCGCAGCACCCTGATCGAGATGTACCTCGCCGGCTACGAGGAGGTGGAGCGGGCGCTCGCCGGGTTCCCCGAGGATCGGCTGTCCGCCCGCCCGTTCCCGGGCAAGTGGAGCGCCGCCGAGATCGTCCACCACCTGGCCGACAGCGAGATGCAGGCCGCCATCCGCCTGCGCCGCCTGCTGGCCGAGCCCTACCCGGTCCTCCCGGGCTACGACCAGGACGAGTGGGCGGTGAAGCTCCACTATCAGGAGCGCCCGATCGGTCCGTCGCTGGCCGCGTTCCGCGCCGCGCGCGAGGCGACCGCGCAGCTGTTCGCGCACATGAGCGAGACCGACTGGCGCCGTCACGGCTGGCACACGGAGTCCGGCAGCTACCACGCCGAACGCTGGCTCGAGATCTACGCCGAGCACGCGCACGGCCACGCCCGCCAGATCGCGGCCCTCAAGGCGGCGCTCGTCCGGTGATCTGGCGCTGCCGCGACGTCGAGTACGAGCTGTCCGGGCGCGTGCTCGTCATGGGCATCGTCAACGTGACGCCCGACTCGTTCTCGGACGGCGGGCGCTGGCTGGAGCCCGAGGCCGCGGTGGCGCACGGCCACGCCCTGCTCGCCGAGGGCGCCGACCTGCTCGACCTGGGGGCCGAGAGCACGCGCCCGGGTTCGCCGGCGGTGCCCGCCGAGGAGCAGTGGCGGCGACTCGAACCCGTGATCGCTCGACTGACGGCCGAACGCCCCGACGCGGTGCTGTCGTGCGACACGCGCGACGCCACGGTGGCCGAGCGCGCGCTCGCGGCCGGGGCGCGCGTCGTGAACGACGTGAGCGCGCTGGGCGACCCGCGCATGGCCGCCGTGGTGGCGCGTGCGCGCGCGGGGCTGGTGCTCATGCACATGCGGGGCACGCCCGCGACCATGCAGCACGACACGCGCTACGACGACGTGGTGGCCGAGGTCGCCGCGCACCTGGCCGACCGTCGGCACGAGGCGCAGGACGCGGGCGTGCCGACCGAGTGCATCGCGCTCGACCCGGGGATCGGGTTCGGCAAGTCGGCCGAGGGCTCACTGGAACTGCTGGCGCGCGTGCACGAACTCACCGGGGCCGGTCGGCCGGTGCTGGTGGGTGCCTCGCGCAAGAGCTTCCTCGCGCGCCTCACCGGCGACGACGGACCGCCCGAGCAGCGCTTGGCCGCGAGCCTCGCGGCCGCCACCCTCGCCGTGCTGGGCGGGGCGCGCATCCTGCGCGTGCACGACGTGGCCGACACGGTGCGCGCGATGCGCGTGGCGGTGGCCGCGCGCGACGCGCGGCGGTAGGCGAGACGTGACGCGCGACCATCTGCTAACGTGGGCGGCACGATGACCCCGGTCCACGAACTCTGGCTGCTCGACGTGCTCGACATCCTGATCGTCGCGGCGCTCTTCTACCGGCTCATGTCGCTGGTGAAGGGCACGCGCAGCGCGCAGATGATCGTCGGGCTGCTCGTCATCGTGGTGGTCGGCATGGTCGCCAACTACTTCGACCTGCTCGCGGTGCGCTGGATCGTCTCGAGCCTCAAGACGGTGTGGCTGATCGTGTTCGTGATCCTGTTCCAGCCCGAGCTTCGGCACGCGCTCGCGCAGTTCGGCCGCACGCGCTACGTGCGCAGCTTCCTGCGCGGCGAGAACTACGGCGTGCTGGGCGAGGTGATCCGCGCGGTCGAGAGCCTGGCGCAGCGCCGCCACGGCGCGCTCATCGTGATGGAGCGCAACGTCGGTCTGCGCAACTTCGTCGAGACCGGCACGCGCATCGACGCCAAGGTCTCGGCCGAGCTGCTCGTGACGCTGTTCAGCCCGGGCTCGCCGCTGCACGACGGCGCGGTCATCGTGCGCGAGGACACCATCGTGGCGGCGGCCTGCATCCTGCCGCTGTCGAGCAACCCGCTCACCGCCATCTCGCTCGGCACGCGTCACCGCGCCGCCCTCGGCCTGTCCGAGGAGACCGACGCCGCGGTCATCATCGTGAGCGAGCAGACCGGCGCCATCTCGGTGGCGCACCGCGGCGTGCTCTACCCGCGCCTCGACGAGGGCCAGTTGCGCTCGGAGCTGTCGCGCATCTTCCGCATCCGGCCGCAGGACGAGCCCGTCCCCGCGCCGCCCACGGACGCGACGTCACGGACCGCGGGCTGATCCCGGCGCGCCGCCCCGCATGAGCACCCCGTCCCGCGGACCGCGCGTGAGCGGTGGCGCGCTCAAGCGCATGCTCGACTGCGAGCGCCGCCTGTGGCTCTCGGAGCACCGCCGCGCCGCGGGCGCGCCGCGCCACGAGCACGACGAGGTGCTGGGCGACCGCAGCAGGTCGCTCGAGGACCGGGCCGCGGTGGACGCCGACGGCATGATCGGCCCCATCCAGCGCAGCGGCGTCACGTTCGAGCAGGCCGCCGCCGAGACGCTGCGACTGCTGCGCGAGACCGACGCACCGCTGCGCCGCCCCGCGCTGCTGTCGCCCGACGGCCGCGTGGTCGCCGCCCCGGCGTTCATCCTGCGCGAGGGCGAGGCGCTGGTGATCCGCGACGTGCGGCTGGCACACCGCCCCGAGAAGAAGCGCGAGCACCGCGTGCGCACCTCGTTCGCGGGCTGGCTCGCGCGCCGCCTGAGCGGGCGCGAGGTGGCGCGGCTCGAGATCGTGAACGGGCTCGGCGGCATCGCCGAGGTGAACCCGATCCCCGACGAGGAGATCGAGGCGTTGGTCGCGCGCGCCGTCGAGTTGCTCGACCCCGCGAGCCCGGAGCCCACGCTGCTCATGGGGCACTCGCACTGCCAGGACTGCGAGCACTACGCGCACTGCTGGGACCGCGCCGAGGCCGAGCGGCGCATCGAGGTGCTGCCCGCGGTGACGCGACGGCGCGCCGAACTGCTGCACGCCGAGGGCGTGCACACGTTCGACCAACTCGCCGCCCTGCCGCCGGGACGGCTGCACCACCACGACCTGCGCGAGGCCGAGCGCATCCTGCACGCCGAGGCGACCGCGTGGTCCACCGGTGTGCCGCTCTGGCTGCGCGACCCCGGACTGCCGCGCGAGCGCACGCTGGTGTGGTTCGACGTCGAATCCGACGCCGACGGCGAGCGCTCGTCGGTGCCCGTGTACCTGTGGGGACTCGCGGTCGAGCACGGCGACGCGGCGTTCGAACCCATCATGGCCGAGCTGACGCCCGCGGGCGACCGCCTCGCATGGCAGCGGTTCGTGGCGCGCGCGCTCGAGATCCACGAGCGCCACCCCGACGCCTTGTGGGTGCACTGGCACAATGCCGAGACCATGTGGGTGGACCGCTACGTCGCCCGGCACGGTGCGCCCGAGGCGTTCGTGAAGGCGCTTCGCTCGCCGGGGGCGATGTTCGACCTGCACGCGGCCGTGGAGCGCTCGGTGCGCCTGCCGGTGCGCGGCACCTCGGTGAAGCAGGTCGCGCCGTGGCTGGGGTTCGCGTGGAGCAACCCCGAGGCCGACGCCGAGTGGTCGATCGCGCAGTTGGCGCGCGCCCGGCGCACCAGCGACCCGGCCGCCCGGCAGGCCATCCTCGACGAGGTCGCGCGCTACAACGCCGACGACCTGTGGGCGATGCGCGTGGTCTGGCGCTGGCTCGAGGCCACCGCGCCGCGGGCTTGACAGCCCCCGGCGGGCTGCCTAACTTGCCCAGTCCGGTCGGGTGCCGGTGGCTCTCGCAGGGCCCCTCCCGCGCCGGTCCGAGCCGGGCCCTCGCCCTGCTCGTGGCGTCATAAGTGATTGCGGTTTCGTGCACAAGCACCCGGACCCGAGCCGGTCCGCGCCGCGTCCACCGACCTTCGCCAGGGTAGCTCAGCGGTAGAGCAGGGGACTCATAAGCCCTTGGTCGG
>JBJTRI010000116.1:0-6797 GCA_046076045.1 bacterium | reverse complement strand
TTGCGATTGCGTGGGCGGGCCAGGTGCCGGGAGGCTCATGACGGCCGATCCACGGCCATCGACGATCTTCGCCGCACTCCCTCGACGGTAGAGGGCGGGGGGGGCGGGGTCAAGTGGCGGGGGCGGCAGAGCGGTTGGTTGTGCTTCGAAGATTGTGGGCGCCCCGGATCGCTCACGGTCCGGACCGGCCCCGTCGGCCTAAGTCGTTGTCGCGACGTGGAAGCCGTCTCGCGTCCGGGGCGGTGATGGGCCCGCCCACAATCTTCGAAGCACAAGGGTCGGGACCGAAAGCGCTGCGGCCACCGACGCCTTCGCGTGGTGGCCGCTCACCCGGAGCGCTCCCGGGCGGTGAACCCGGCCGTGGCCGACGCTCACCGATGTGCATCTGCATCACCCCGAGGCCCTCTCTTCCTCGGGTGCCGGCGCGGAAGGACACACGACACCGACCCTACGTCGGCCGAGAACGACCCCTGCGTCGATCGCGACCTCGTCCCTCTCCCCACGATCGGGACTGCTTCCCCATAGAGGAAGAACCGAGCCAACCGCTTGTGGAATCGTCGGATGGCTCCCGCCCACACCGGAGCGATTCGGCTTTCTCGCTGGGGCGCAGCGGGTTAGCAGCGCCCCGATCCTGTTCGACCGGTCGGGTGAGGCCCCCTCCCGGCGCGCTCCGACGGGGCCACTCGGGGGTGGCCGCCGTGCACCCTGCAGCGGGCGGGCGTGCGAGGCGCAAGGGCGGGTAAGCGGACGGCGGCCGGTCCGAGGGGACCGACCGCCGCCGAAGGGAGCGATCGAAACGACCGTCAGTGCCAGCCGCCACCAGGACCGCCGGGGCCGGGGCCGCGACCGGGGCCGTCCGGTCCGCCGGGGCCGCGACCCGGAGCACCGGGGCCACCCCCGCGCGCCTCACCCTCGCGCAGACGCTTGAGCTGCTCGGGCGTGAGCACGGCCAGCGCCTGCTGCCGGGTGTCGAAGCGCGACTTCATGGCGTCGGCGCGCAGGCGCGACAGCTTGTCGATCTGCGCGTTCACCGCCACCGGGTCGGCCTTCTCGGCGCGCATGAGCTTATTCAGGTCCATGGCGGCGAGCTGCAGGTCGGCGCGGCGCTGGATGTCCTTGCGACGCTGAGCCTCGTGGATGCCGCGCATGCGATCGCGCTGCGCGTCGGTGAGGTCGAGGCGCGCCAGCCGCAGCGCCATGCCGTGTCGCCGCACCATGCCCATGCGCCCACGCACCTGCCCGCGGGTGTGGCCCATGCCCGGCGAGACGTGCACCTCGAGTTCGCGGCCCGCCATGCCGGGGCCCCCGATGCGGCGCGTCACGACGCGGCGCTCCACACCGTCCACCGCGCCCGCGGGGCCGGCGAGCCCGCCGTCGTCCAGACCCTCGAGGTCCTCCTGCTCGTCGAACAGGAAGTCCTCGAACAGCCCGAGCGCCATGAGGTCGTCGTCCACCCACATGCCGTCGTCCTCGACCGCGTTCGACGGGAACGGCGGGGGCGGCGGCGGTGCGGGCTGGGCCGAGACGAGGGTCGGCAGGAACAGCAGCGAGGCGGCGAGCGCCGCGCGCAGGGAGCGGGTCATGGCTGGATCTCCTCCGGGAACCGCCCGGTACGGTCGGGCGCGGAGCCCGCGGTGCCGGCCAGGGCATCCGACGACCCGGTGCGGCCCGGGCGCTCGTGAAGGATAGCGCACGACCGCGGAACGGGTCCGCATCCCATGGGACGGCCGCTCGGCCCGTACGGTTGGGAGGGGTCCGTCGCGGCCTTGACCCCGCGCGCGCAAGGTCCCTAGATTCCAGCGGTTATCCCGCTCCCCCACGACTCCCCGGAGGCCCCCGTGCCCGTGCGCGGCATCGGTATCGACGTCTGCAAGGTCGAACGCATCGCCGAGTCGCTGACCCGTTTCGGGGAGCGCATGGAGCGCCGCCTGTTCACGCCCGACGAGCTGGCCTACTGCCGCGGCTTCAAGGACCCCATGCCCCACCTGGCCGCGCGGTTCGCGGCCAAGGAGGCGGCCAGCAAGGCGCTCGGCACCGGGCTCGCGGGCGGCGTGTCGTGGACGCAGATCGAGGTCGTGCAGCCCGGGGGCCGCGTGCCCACGCTGCGCCTGAGTGGCGCGGCGCTCGAGCGCTTCCAGGCGATCGGCGCCACCCGCTCCCACCTGTCGCTGTCGCACGACGCCGGACTCGGCGTGGCGTGCGTGGTCCTGGAGGACTGATGGCGCGCCTCAATCGCGTCCTGATCGCGAACCGTGGCGAGATCGCCGTGCGCATCATCCGCACGCTGCGCGAGACCGGCCGCACCAGCATCGCCCTGTTCAGCGAACCCGACCGCACCGCGCTGCACGTGCTCATGGCCGACGAGGCCTACGCGATCGGCCCGGGCCCGTCGAAGGACAGCTACCTCAACCTCGAGCGCGTGATCGAGACCGCGAAGCGCGTGCGCGCCGACGCGATCCACCCGGGCTACGGGTTCTTCGCCGAGAACGCCACGTTCGCGCGCGCCTGCGCGGCGGCCGGCATCGTGTTCATCGGGCCCAGCCCCGAGACGATCGACGCGCTCGGCGACAAGCTCATGGCGCGCAAGGCCGCGCTGGCCGCGGGCGTCCCCGTGGTGCCGGGCTCGCCGGGACCGCTCGAGACGCGCGACGAGGTCAAGGCGTTCGCGCGCGGGATCGGCTACCCGCTCATGCTCAAGGCCGCGGCGGGTGGCGGTGGCAAGGGCATGCGCGTGGTGCGCAGCGACGCCGAACTCGACGCGGCGTGGGATCTCACGCGCGGCGAGGCGCTGGCGGCGTTCGGCGACGCGCGCGTGTTCGTGGAGCGCTTCATCGAGCGGCCGCGCCACGTCGAGGCGCAGATCCTCGCCGACCACACCGGGCGCGTCGCGTTCCTCGGCGAACGCGAGTGCTCGGTGCAGCGCCGGCACCAGAAGTTGCTCGAGGAGACGCCCAGCCCGGCGTTCGACGCCGAGACGCGCCGCGCCTTCGGCGAGGCCGCGTGCCGTGTCGCGAAGCAGGTCGGCTACCTCTCGGCGGGCACGGTCGAGTTCATCCTCGACGAGCAGCGCCGCTTCTACTTCCTCGAGGTCAACACCCGCCTGCAGGTCGAGCACCCGGTCACCGAGATGGTCACCGGGCTCGACCTGGTGGCCGAGCAGCTGCGCGTCGCGGAAGGCCAGGAACTGTCGTTCGGCGATCACCCGCCCGAGCCGCGCGGCTGGTCCATGGAGGCGCGCATCATCGCCGAGGACCCGGCCCGCAACTTCATGCCGAGCGTGGGCGCGATCGAGCGCGTGCGCTTCCCGCAGGGCCCCGGCGTGCGCAACGACTCGGGCGTCTACCGCGGCTACGAGGTGCCGGTGTTCTACGACTCGCTGCTCGCCAAGCTCGTGGTCTGGGGTTCCGATCGCGAGCAGGCGCGCCTGCGACTGGTGCGCGCGCTCGACGAGTTCGTGCTCGAGGGCCCGCACCACAACATCGCGTTCCACGCGTGGCTCGCGCTGCACCCCGAGTTCGCGGCGGGCAACCTCTCGACGCGCTTCCTCGAGGAGCACTGGAAGCCGGCGGCGCTCAAGCCCGGCCCCGAGGCCACCTCGGCCGCGCTGTTGGCCGCGGCCCTGCACGAGCGCGCCGAACGCCAGCGCGTGCAGGTCGGGGCCGCCCGCGACGACGCGGGCACGCGCTCGACGTGGAAGTGGGCCGGTGTCCAGCGAGGTGGCCGATGAGGTTCTGGGTCACGCTCGAGGGTCGCGAGACCGAGGTCACGTTCCGCACCGAGGGCGACCGCCTCATCCTCGAGACCGAGGGGCGACACCTCGAAGCCGACTTCGTGCCGCTGCCCGACGGCGAGGTGTACTCGCTGCTCATCGAGGGCCGCTCGCACGTCGTGCGCGTCTCGCCCGCGGCCGAGGGACTCGAGGTCGAACTGCGCGGCGCGGTCATCCCGGTCGAGGTCAAGCACCCGCTCGAACGCATGCTGCAGCAGTCGGGCGGCGGGCGTGCCGCGACGCGCGGCGAGACGATCACCGCCCCCATGCCCGGCGTGGTGGTGGCGATCCGCGTGCAGCCGGGTGACGCGGTCAGTGCCGGACAGGCGATCGTGGTCGTGGAGGCCATGAAGATGCAGAACGAACTCACCGCTGCGCACGACGGCGTGGTCTCCGAGGTGCTGGTCGGCGAGCGCGCCGCGGTCGCGGCGGGACAGGCGCTGGTGCGGTTGGCACCGGCCGATGCGGGAGGCGAAGCGTGAAGCCACGACGCAAGCGGTCCTCATCCACCCCGCGCGCGGCCGCCCCGCGCCGGGCGCGCGCCACGCCCGCCCCCGCACCCGAGGCGCCGCCGCGCACCACCCCGTCCGACCTGCCCGTCGCGGTCGCATACGCGGCGGCCGACCTGCCGCGCGACCTCACGCGCCGCACCCCGCCCGCGGGCGAGCCGCCGTACACGCGCGGCATCCACCCCGCCATGTACCGCTCGCGGCTGTGGACCATGCGCCAGTACGCGGGCTTCGGTTCGGCGGCGCAGACGAACGAGCGCTTCCGCTACCTGCTGGGCCAGGGCCAGACCGGGCTCTCGGTCGCCTTCGACCTGCCCACGCAGATGGGCTACGACAGCGACCACGCGCTCGCGCGCGGCGAGGTCGGGCGCGTCGGCGTGGCGATCTCGTGCCTCGCCGACATGGAGCAGTTGCTCGACCGACTCCCGCTCGACCGCGTGACGACCAGCATGACGATCAACGCCACGGCGCCGCTGCTGCTCGCGTTCTACGTCGCGGTCGCCGACGCGCGCGGCACGCCGCGCAGTGCTCTCGGCGGTTCGGTGCAGAACGACGTGCTCAAGGAGTACATCGCGCGCGGCACGTACATCTACCCGCCGCAGGCCTCGCTCCGGCTCATCACCGACGTGTTCGAGTTCACCGCGGACCAGGTCCCACAGTGGAACAGCATCTCGGTCTCGGGCTACCACATGCGCGAGGCCGGCAGCACCGCGGTGCAGGAGTTGGCGTTCACGCTCGCGAACGGGCTCGCCTACCTCGAGGCCGCCCACGCGCGCGGACTCGACCTCGTGCGCATCGCGCGCCGCATGTCGTTCTTCTTCAACGCCCACAACCACCTGTTCGAGGAGGCCGCCAAGTTCCGCGCCGCGCGCAAGCTGTGGGCCGACCTGCTCGTGGAGCGGTTCGGGATCCGCGACGCCGAGGCGCGCAAGCTGCGCTTCCACACCCAGACCGCGGGCTCCATGCTCACCGCGCAGCAGCCGCTCAACAACGTGGTGCGCGTCACCGTGCAGGGCCTCGCCGCGATCCTCGGTGGCACGCAGTCGCTGCACACGAACAGCTACGACGAGGCGCTCGGGCTGCCGTCGCAGGAGTCCGCGCTGCTCGCGCTGCGCACGCAGCAGGTGCTCGCGCACGAGAGCGGCGCGACCGACACCGTGGACCCGCTCGCGGGCAGCTACTGGGTCGAGTCCATGACCGCCGACCTCGAGGCGCGCGCGCGCGGCGTGCTCGACGAGATCGACCGGCACGGCGGCATGCTGGCCGCCATCGCCGAGGGCTGGGTGCAGGAGCAGATCCACCTCGCCGCCTACCAGTGGCAGCGCGAGGTCGAGAGCGGCGAGCGCGTGGTCGTGGGCGTGAACCGCTTCGGCACGCACGAGGACATCCCCGCGCCGCCGTTCCGCATCGACCCCGCGGTCGAGGCCGACCGTGCGAGGTTCCTCGCCGACTGGCGCGCGAGCCGCGACGCGGTCGCCTGCACGCTCGCACTCACGCAGCTCGAGCGCGCCGCGCGCGGTAGTGCCAACCTCGTGCCGCCGATCCTCGCGGCGCTCACCGCACGCGCCACGCTCGGCGAGGTGTGCGACACCCTGCGCGCCGTGTTCGGCGTGCATCGCCCGGGGGACAAGCTGTGAACCCGACGCCGTCCGCCTCACCCGTCCGCGCGTTGTCGCACATCGCCATCGCTGTACACCAGGCCGAGCCGCTCGTGCAGACGTTGCTGGCCTCGCTCGGCGCCACGCGCGGCGGCGAGGAGTTGCTCGACGACGGCGGGCTCAAGGTGGTGTTCGTGCACGCGGGCCCGGTCACGTTCGAACTGCTCGAGCCGCAGCGCCCGGATCACACGGTGGCCCGGTTCCTCGAGACGCGCGGTCCCGGGCTGCACCACGTGAGCCTCGAGGTCGCCGACCTCGCGGGTCAGCTCGCGCAGGCCAAAGCGGCCGGCGTGCGCTTGATCGACGAGGCACCGCGCCCCGGTGCGCACGGTACGCAGGTGGCGTTCCTGCACCCCAAGAGCACGGGCGGCGTGCTGCTCGAGATGTGCCAGTCGGACCACTGACCCGCGCGGGTCAGACGAGTCCGAGGCGACGCGCCTGATCGTTGGCGAACAACGCGTGCGGGTCGAGCGTGCGACGCACGTCGCGGAATCGCTCGAGGTTCGTGCCCAGCGAGGCGGCGAACGACGCCGCATCCACGACCTGATCCTTGGCCGGGTAGTAGCGTCCGCCGGCCTCGCGCACGAGGCGCGTGAGGTCCCCAGCCGTGTCCCACAGTCGCTGCGCGTCGCGCGGCACCTTGAAGTCGAGCGCCAACGACCAACCGTCGAGCCCGTGCGAGAGCAGGTAGTCGTCGGCGCGATGCCGCTTGAACACGCCCAGGTACGACACCACGCCGCGCCGCTGACACCGCTGCAGCGCCTCGGTGAACACCGCACGCGCGTGCGCGTCGGGCACGAACAACTGCACCTGGATGAAGCCGTCGCGACCGTAGGCCTTGCGCCAGTCGGGCACGTAGTC
>JBJTRI010000115.1:0-11088 GCA_046076045.1 bacterium | reverse complement strand
TGCCGCCCCGGCAGCAGCAGCGGCTTGCCGCCGATGCGGCCGGCCAGCTTGCCGAACGCCACCAGCGAGCCCGAGAACGTCACCGCGCCGATGAGTACGCCGACGTAGATCTCGATGTGGTGGATGGTGAGCTCGGCCCCGGTGAAGGCCGCCGAGGCCGCGGGGTCGATGTAGTTGGCATAGCCCACGAACACCGCCGCGAGACCGACCAGGCTGTGCATGAGCGCGACCAGTTCGGGCATCTGCGTCATCTTGACGACGCGCGCGGCGTACAGGCCGATCCCGCCGCCGACCGCGAGCGCGCCGACGATCCACGGATAGCCGGCCGGCGTGACGCGCGGGCCGAACACCGTGGCCAGCACGGCCAGCGTCATTCCGATGACGCCGTACAGGTTGCCGCGTCGGGACGTGACCGGGTGCGACAACCCGCCCAGGCTCATGATGAACAGGATGGTGGCGCCCAGGTAGGCGACGGTGGCGAGGCTCGAGTCCAGGACCATGTCGGCCTCCCCTACTTGCGGAACATGTCGAGCATGCGTCGCGTCACCGCGAAGCCGCCGAACATGTTGATGGTGACCATGACGAGGCTCGCGATCGCGAGCCCCTGGATCCAGCCCGTCGGCCGCGCCATCACCGCCGCGTCACCCGCGATCGGCGGGGCGACCTGCACGAGCGCGCCCAGCGCGATGATGCTGGAGATGGCGTTCGTCACGCTCATGAGCGGCGTGTGCAGCGCGGGCGTGACGTTCCACACCACCATGTAGCCCACGAAGCAGGCGAGCACGAATACGGTGAGGTGCGACAGGAACGCCGTCGGCGCCCCCATGCCGATCACGTACAGCAGGACCGCGCCGATGGCGAAGCCCACCGCGGTGCGTGCGGCCGAGGGCGGCGCGCTGGGCTCGTTGTGGCCGTGCGCCTTGGGCCGCTCGGCCGGCTTGGCGGCGGCTGTCGGGGCCGAAGCCGTGGCCGCAGGGGCGGCGGACAGCTTGGGTGCAGGCGGCGGCCACGTGACCGTGCCGCCGTGGATCACCGTGGCGCCCCGGATGACCTCGTCGTCCATGTTGACGTCGAACCGACCGTCCTTGGCCTTGCACAGCTCCTCGGTGAAGCGCAGCAGGTTGTTGGCGTAGAGCGTGCTGGACTGCCGCGGGAGACGGCTCGGCAGGTCGGCGTAGCCGATGATGGTGACGCCGTGCCGCACCACGACCTGCCCGGGCTCGGTGAGCTCGCAGTTGCCGCCCTGCTCGGCGGCCATGTCCACGATGACGCTTCCGGCGCGCATGGAGCGCACCATGTCGGCGGTGATGAGGCGCGGTGCGGGCTTCCCGGGGATGAGCGCGGTCGTGACGATGATGTCCACGTCCTTCGCCTGCTGCGCGAACACCTCGCGCTGGGCCCTCTGGAAGCCCTCGCTCATCACCTTGGCGTAACCGCCGACGCCGCTCCCCTCCTCGACATAGTCCACGGGCACGAACTCACCGCCCATCGAGACGACCTGGTCGGCGACCTCGGGGCGCGTGTCGTTGGCGCGCACGATCGCGCCCAACCCCGACGCGGTGCCGATGGCGGCCAGCCCAGCAACGCCCGCGCCTATCACGAACACTTTGGCGGGCGGCACCTTGCCGGCGGCGGTGATGGAGCCGGTGAAGAACCGCCCGAAGTGGTGCGCGGCCTCGATCACGGCGCGGTAGCCGGCGATGTTCGCCATGGACGAGAGCGCGTCGAGCTTCTGCGCACGCGAGATGCGCGGCACGCTGTCCATGGCGATCACCGTGGCCTGTCGTGCGGCGAGCGCCTGCATGAGCTCGGGGTTCTGCGCGGGCCAAACGAACGACACCAGGGTCGCGCCCGGCTTGAGCATGGCGACCTCGTCGAGCGACGGCGGTCGCACCTTGAAGACCACGTCGGAGCCGGCCCACAGTTCGGCGGCGGTCGCCACGATGCCCGCCCCGGCGGCGCGGTAGCTGTCGTCGTCGAGGCTCGCCCCCGCCCCTGCGCCGCTCTGCACGTTCACCGCGAAGCCCAGTGCGAGCAGCTTTTGCACCACCTCGGGCACGGTGGCGACACGGCGCTCACCGGCGTACACCTCGGTCGGGATGCCGATCACGAGTCCCATTCGAATCCCTTCGAGCGCCCGTGGGGATCCCGGGGGCGCGCTGGATTGGAGCGCACGGCGCTGGGGGCTGCCACCGGCGGCCCAACGGTGGGGCGCGGACCCTCGCACGACGCGCGGGGCGCTCCACGGCGGGTCGGCGAACCCAACGCGGGGTCACACACACATCCTGCCGAATCCCGGCCATGCTGGACGCCCCTGCCATGCGCGTCAAGCGGTGCGGGGGTGTCCTTCGGTAGCACCACCGGTCGCTTCGTAGGGCTGCACTCGGCACCCTCGGGACCGCGTGGCCGCGACGCTGGCGACGCTGGCGACGCCACGACGACGGGACCCGGCCACACGGTGGTCCCGACGACCTGCCATCCTCCCGTCGGATCAGGCCCCGACGGTGGACGACGTCCGCGACTCGACCGCTAGCGCGGCGCGCTCGCGATCACCTGCGCCAGTTCGGCGGCGGTGAGCACCCGCAGGTGGCCGTCGTAGCGGTACACCGCCCAGCGCTCGTCCGCGCGCGCGGGCGCGAACGCACGCACGAACGCCACCGAGTCCACCGCGGGCACGCGCACCCGCACCGCGAGCCCGTCGAGCAGGGCCGCGCGCACGTTGCGCTCGTAGTAGCCCTCGCTGTCGGGCTCACCCCCCTCGCGCACCGCCATCCCCTGCGCCTGCGGCGACCACATGTGGAGCACGGTGCCCGCGGGCAGTGCCGCCGCCTGCAGGTCGCCGAGTGCATGCGCAGCGATGCGCGCGCGGTCCACCGTGGGGTCGGCGCGCAACTCGGGGTAGCGGAACGGCACGGTCTCGACCTTGGCCACCAGCGCCGCCCCGTCGAGCCCGCAGAGCGTCGCGACCCCCAGCGCGATCGCGCCCCCGAGCGTTCGCGGCAGTCGCGCGAACGCGGGCGCGACGAGCGCTGCGACGAGCCAGCCGAGCGCCGGGAACGCCGCGACGAGGTAGTAGTGGTAGGTGTGGTGGGCGAGCGGCAACACCGGGGCGAGCAGGACCACCAGGGTCGCCGCCGCCGCGGGCACTCCCGTGCGTCGCCACGCGGGCAGCGCCGCCCCCGCCGCACCGAACACGAGCAATGCCCCGCCCCATGCGAAGACCGCCCGATCCACGGCGTCGCCGAACCCTTTCACGGTGGCGAACCACCGGTTCGTGGCCCAGCCCACATAGGTGAGCAGGTTGTCCCCCACCGCGGCGGGCGAGAGCGCGTAGGCCTCGCCCCCCACGCCCGCACGCGCGCCCACGACGAGCGCGACCGCGGCGACCAGCGCGACCGCGACGCACGCCCACCACGCACGGTCACGCCACGGGAACGGCGCGTGGCCGAGCCCCTGCGGCCACAGCATGCGCGCGACCAGCCACGCGAGCGGGAACGTGAGCACCGACTCCTTGGCGAGCAGGGCCAACGCGAACGCCGGTGCCGCGCCGGCGCGCGCCCGCACCGAGGCGAGGCACGCGAACGCGACGAGCGCGAGCCACGATGCTGCGAGGTCGCCGTTGGCGGCGGCCCAGTGGACGGCCGTGAACGCCGCCGGGTGCGTGGCCACGAACGCACCCCCCACCAGCGCCGCGGCCGCCCCCACACGACGCTCGAGCAGCACGGTGAGCGTGGCCGCGAGCGACGCCATGAGCGCGAGCGAGACGAGGTGCGCCGCACGCGCGTCGCCCGCGAGCGGCCCGGCCACGAGGTCCCAGTACGCCTGGTGCGAGAGCCAGCGCCAACCGAACGGCAGGCGCGGCGCGAGGTCCATGGTGCGCGCGAGCCCGAGGAAGTCGTCCTGCGAGAACCCGTACCCGAGCGCGCCCCGGAACACCCAGAGCGAGGCGAAGGCCGCCGCGAGTGCGGCCGCCCATGCCACCGGGGGCACGGCCCACGGCCGTGACGCCTTCAGCGCAGGTAGTCGGGGAGCCACGCCTCGAGCCGACGCCGCTGCACGGGCGACAGGTGCCGTGCCCCGCGCACGATCCCCAGACAGCGGGCGCTACCGCAGTGGCACGAGAACGGCGAGGCCATGTCGTACTCGGTCGTGCAGTAGTGGAAGGTCACGGGATCACCGACCGCGATGTCCCGCACCGCCACCACCGTACGGTCCACGATCCGAACCGTGGGCTCGCAGGCGTGGTCGAGGTAGCGCCAGAAGTAGCGCGCCAGCAGGTCCTGCTCGTCGAGCGCGCAGTCCTGATCGAGGTGCAGCGTGGCGCTCACCTGCACCGAGTAGCGCGTGGGGAGCGCGGTCTCGCGCCCGAGGACGGGGAACATGGGCGTCCCGGCGGGGATGGCGCAGCGGGCCACCAGTCGGCGGTGCCCCTCCCGCTCCTCGATCGCGACGAGGTCCGAACCGCAACGCAACCAACCATCGGTGCCGGGAGTGAGGGCTGCGAGCGACTCGAGTTCCGGGGAGACCTCGGACAAGGGGGCGCCTCCATGCGTGCGATGCTGCGATCGGGGGAACCGAGGGCGCGTAGCCGACGCGAACGGGGACCTCGATGCTCCGCAATGTGCAGGCAATGCGGCGCGAGTTCAAGCGCGAATGCGCGCGGACGTGGCCCCGCAAGCGTTCGACATGGACTCGCGCACCCGCTCGACGGAACGAGCGACCGCTCAGGGCACGCTCACCGCACGCGCTTGAGGAGCGCCAGCACACCCGAGACCACCACCGACACCACGAGCATGGAAGTGAGCGGCACGTACACGCGAAGCTGGGGGCGTTCGATGCGGATGTCGCCGGGGAGGCGACCGAACCACGACAGCCCACCCACCCACACCAGAGCGCCGACCGCCACCAACAGCACCCCGAGCCCCATGAGCAGCATCGCGAGGGAACGCCCGGTCACGCCTGCGCCCCTTCGCCCACGGGCGTGCTGTCGGCCGGGGTCACGCGGTCCTCGGCACCAGGTCGCACTTGGCCGCCAGTATGAAGTCGTTCTCGTGCAGGCCTTGGATCTTGTGCGTCCAGATCTCGATCGTGACCCGCCCCCACGCGATGTGCAGGTCGGGGTGGTGCCCCTCACGCTCCGCGAGTTCGCCCACGCGCACGGCGAACGCCATCGCCTCACGGAAGTCCGTGAACTCGAACGAGCGCCGCAAGCGCTTCACACCCTCGAGCTCGACCACCTGCCAACCCGGCACCTGCGGCATGAACCCCGCGATGCCCTCGTCGGTCAGCGTGGGCACGCCCCCTCGACACGGCACGCAACTCGCCTGCGATAGCCCCGCCATGAGCCCTCCCCTTCGGTTGGTGGACCCGGTCAGCATAGCAGCGGGGCTCAGCGGGCCCCTCGACGTCCGGTGGGCTTCCGCCTGCGCGGCCGGAACGGCAACGGCTCGTCCACGAACGTGCGGTAGTCGGCGGTCAGCTCCTCGCCCGCGCGCACGCGGCGCAGCGTCACGAACCGCCCGTCGTCACCAGCCACGAGGTTCGGGCGGTCGGAGTGGTTCACATACCAACCGACCGACAGCCGGTTGAGCGACCGCGGGACCCCGATGCGATCGCCCCACACCATCCCGAAGTCCTCGTACAGGCTGCGGTACGCCTGGGGCAGACGCCGCACGGCCGCCCGGGACACCCAGACCACGCGCTCACACTCCCCTTGGAAGACCCGCGTGCCGGGCGGGATGTCGCGGATGGCCACCACCCCGACCCCATGCGTTCGCGACCGTCCGATCCGAGCGTAAACATCCTTGTGGGGCATCAGGCGAGTCAGCTTTGCAGTCATGGTCACGATCCTCGGGAGGTGCGTGGGCTCAGACTGGATGGATTGCGGCAAACATTGCCAGAGGCCGACCACCATGGGCCATCGGAATCACTAACGCATTGCAGTACATAGTGTAGTGGGGTCCAACGGCGTGATTCGGGTGGCAGCATTCCCCTATCCACACGGTACCACCAGCCATCCTCCAGCGCTTCTTCCGAACGAGCAAACCCATGCAGTACAAAGTCCTTGGTGTTTGCTGAACCAACCGCCCAAACCTTCAGACCGCCAGCTGACATGCTGTTCTCCCTTCAGTTATCGGCCCAGTTGTGGTTCCATGTCGCCCATAGTGATGGGGCCACCTCCCTTCGTCAGGAACGAAGTGCCGGTGCGCGCCCCTCACTGGATCGCGCTCCATCTCCCACTTCACAACTTTCATCGACCGAAGCCCCTTGCTCTGCTCCTTGCCCATCCCCGGTCGGGACGCGCTGCTCGTGCGTCCCTCGCATCGTCCGACGCTCCCGACCTCGCGGTCGGTCGAGCGGGGCGTGGCCGTGGTCGAGCCGGTCGCCCCTCCTCGCCGTGCGCTCGAGAGGATCACGCGCGTCCCCTGCGCGACCACTCGCCCGGCCCCCACGACTCGCGTCATGCGGCTTCGCCGCGCGTCGGCCTGTGCCCGATGGGCACGGAGCGCATGACCTCAACGGTTGTTTGACTCCCCGGCGGGCCCCACAGCCCGCGAACAGGTTCCCCTTCGGGCAGGGAACGTCATCGAAGCGATGTCCCCCCGCAACACGAGGAGTTCCTCCCATGCGTGACATCCGCAACCTGTTCGCGGCGATGCTCGCCGTGGTCACGGCCGCCTTCCTGGCGCCCACGACCGCGTCGGCCGCCACCCTCTACGTGGACGACGACTGGACCGGTTTCGCGGCCGGCACGTCGGTGTCCATCGGTGCCGCCTCGGCCACGATCGGCACCGATGCGTTCGCGACGGTGACCGCCGCAATCGCCGCCTCGGCGAACGGTGACATCATCCAGGTCGCCGTCGGCACCTACAGTGAGATCGTGACGGTCAACAAGCAGCTCGAGCTGCGCGGCGCGCAGTACGGCATCGCGGCCTCGGGCTCGGCCCGCGCCGGCGGCGAGTCGCTCCTCCAGGGCACCGGCGGCAGCTCGTCGTTCAACGTCCACGTGCAGGCGGACAATGTCATCCTGGACGGCTTCTCGATCCGCCTGCGCAAGCAGCCGTCGGACACCACCCGCTTCGCGCGCGACGGCATCAACGTCCGCAACGACCATGTCGCGAAGCCGGGCGACGCGTCCATCGGCGCCTACCGCACCGGCGTGCAGATCCGCAACAACTGGATCTACTCGCAGATCTTCGCCCTCACGGGCCAGCAGCAGGGCATCACGTTCGGCGAGTCGCCGAACAACAACTCCCCCTCGGCCCCGCTGCGCGCCGAGTGCGCCAACGTCACCATCACCGGCAACTGGATCGAGGTGCTCAACACGGCGACCTCGGGCGGCCCCCGCGGCATGGTGTTCGGCAACCAGTTCCAGGGCGTCATCGCGGCTGGCGACACGGCGTCGTTCCGCTACTCGAACTTCACCGTGACGAACAACACGATCATCGCTTCGAACACCGTGATGTTCCAGTCGCAGCTGCGCACCACGCTGAACAACATGGTGTTCACCGGCAACACGTTCAAGAACGGCCGTAGCGGCGTGAGCATCGCGGCCACCATGACGAACAGCGACTTCAGCAACAACATCGTCGAGGACATCACGGCGGGCAGCGGCCTCACGCTCTGCCTCGTGAACTCGACCGCGAACAACAACACCATCCGCCGCATCGCGGGTGGCTCGGCGCTGGTGCTCTCGGGTGGCAAGCCGACGGACCAGACGTACTTCCAGTCGACCACCAACTCGACCCTGTCGGGCAACAACATCACGTACAACGACGTCGCGCAGGCGTCGGGTGTCACCGCCATCATCGGCCTCAACGTGCAGCCCGGTCTCAACTCGAGCGGCGTCTCGGTCGCCGGTACGCTGGGCGTGGATGCTGCCACCATCACGCTCTCGGGCAACACGTTCACCAACAGCGGCTTCACCGCGCTGCCCTCGGCGGCGATCTCGCAGCGCAGCCTCGGCACCTCGCTGAACGCGGTGCACGCGACGCCGAACGTGTTCAACGGCATCTCGCTCGGCTCGTCGTCGTCGGACGCGGACCTGTTCTCGCTCACCGACATGGTGGCGGACATCGTGGACGCGTCGAACTACGGCACCGTGACGCTCAAGGCGAACCACCGCTACGTGACGCCGAACAGCTTCTGGGCGCCCGCGGCGACGTCGGCCGCCAGCGTCCAGCGCGGTCTCGACGGTCTGCTGAGCGGCCACACCTCGCACTTCAAGGCCGGCTCGTACGCGGCTGGCGGTGCGGGCACGCTCAACGCGGAAGGCATCACGGTGGACGCGCAGGCCGGCACCAGCGGTCTGGCCATCACGCTGGGCTCGGCGAACTCGCTCTCGCTGGCGGGTGCGGGTGATGTGGACGTCACCGGCAACGGCAATGCGAACACCATGGGTGGCACCTCGGGCGTGAACGCGCTCGCGGGCGCGGCCGGTGCGGACGCCCTCACGGGCGGCGCCGGCAACGACGCCATCGACGGTGGCGCGGGCATCGACCAGGCCACCTTCGCGGGTTCGGTCTCGGGCGCGATCTCGGGCTCCGCGACCCTCACCGTGGCCACCGCCGCGGATGGTTCGGACTCGGTCGTGAACACCGAGAAGCTCGTGTTCTCCGATGCGACCGTGCTCATCGTCGGCGTGGCCGGCAGCGAGTACACCACCCTGAACGCCGCTCTCGCGGCGGGTGAGGGCCTGAAGAGCAGCGAGACGATGGTCGCGGCGGTCGCCCCGCCGGCGCTGTACGGCCAGCTCGTCATCGACAGCAGCACGCCGTTCACGAACGCCTCGGGGCTGGCGGCGATCATCGCCCGCTTCGTCGGTGGCTCGAGCATCACCGTGACCACCACCGGCATGTCCTCGGCTCAGGTCGCGGCGGTCGGTGCGAACGCGGCCAGCCTGCCGGTGAACAGCGTGTCGGCGTCCAACCCGGCGACGTGCATCTCGTCGGTCAACCCGAACGTCACCGTCCCGGTGTCGATCGCGAACCTCGACGCGGCCTCGCTGCGTTCGGCGAGCGTCGTGGTGCGTCTGTCGAGCAACCTGTCGCTCAACGGTGCGATCGCCGCGGGCACGTACTTCAGCGGTCTCGCCGGTGGCACGACGTTCTTCCAGGCCGTGAACAACGGTGACGGCACCCACACGGTGGACGTCTCGCTGCTCGGCCTGCCCTGTGGTCAGAACGCGGGCAGCGGCCAGCTGTTCTCGCTCAGCGTCCAGAGCAGCGCGGCCGGCGCCACGGACACGGTCAGCATCGTGTCGGTGGACCTGCGCGACTGCGACAACAACCTCATCACCGCGTTCGCGGGCACGTCGTCGATCATCACGATCGACAACGTGAACCCGGCGGCCATCTCGAACCTGGCTTCCGCGCAGGTGAAGAGCGCCAACGACGGTGACGGCACCACGAAGATCACGCTGTCGTTCACGGCCCCCGGCGACGCCGCGGTGGTCGAGGTGTACCGCGCCGGCTTCGGCAACTACCCCGAGTACGACGACGCGGGCGGTTCGGCCCCGGCGACGCCGAGCTATCCGCCGGCGGCCCCCTGGACGCTCACCAGCGTGACGGCGTCGGGTCAGACCGACGAGCTCGCGACGCGTGACTTCTACTACTACGTCGTGTTCACGAAGGACGCTTGCGGCAACATCTCGGCGGTCTCGAACAAGACCTCGGGCACGCTGAACTACCACCTCGGCGACGTCGCGGCCACGGTGGACAACCTCGTCAACACGGCGGACATCTCGGACCTCGGCTCGAACTACGGTGCGGCGCTGTCCGCCTCGGACGCTCGCGCCCGTCTCGACGTCGGCCCGACGACGGACCGTTCGGTCAACGCCCGTCCGACGACCGACAACAAGATCGGGTTCGAGGACCTGATGATGTTCGCGATCAACTACGGTCAGGTGTCCATGCCGGCGGGTGGCCCCGTCGCGCAGGCCGCCGACCGCAACGCGGTCGCGCTGTCGGTGCCGGAGCTGCCGGCCGTGGGCCAGACGTTCACCGTCTCGGTGAACCTCGAGGCCGCGGGCGACATGCAGGGTGTGAGCCTCGACCTGGCGTGGGACCCGGCGGTGGTCGAGCCGGTCGGCGTGCAGGCCGGTGAGCTGCTCGCCCGTCAGATGGGTGAGACGTTCGCGCTGTCGGCCGAGCCCGGCAACGTGGACATCGCGGTGTTCGGCAACGGGCTGGCGCTCGCCGGCTCGGGCGAGGCCGCGCAGGTCACGTTCCGCGTCAAGGGCAAGGGCGATGCGGCCATCCGCGTGGAGTCGGCGGAGGGTCGTGGCACGGACAACCGTGCGATCGCGCTGGGTGCCAGCGCCTCGACGCCGCCGAAGGCCGCCCCGGCTCGCTCGGGTCTGTCGTTCGTCGGCCCCAACCCCTCGAACGGCAAGCACTCGCTCAACTTCGCCCTGGCGAAGGCGGGCGCGATCGAACTGGCCATCTACTCGGTCGATGGTCGTCGGGTGAAGACGCTGGCTCACGGCGCCTACGCGGCGGGCAACTACCCGATCGTGTGGGACGGCCGTGACGACAACGGTTCGATGGCGAACCCCGGTCTGTACTGGGCCCGCCTGACGACCCGCGACGGCAACTTCAGCCGCACCGTCGTCCGCATCCAGTAACTCACGCGCCGCTCGACGCCGGTCTCGGGCACCGGTGACCCCCACGGGTCATCGGTGCCCGGCCGGCCGAACGGCCATCGAGGGAACGACCGAACGTCATGACCCACATCATCCGACGCCTCGCACTCGTGGTCGCCACCGTCGCCGCGCTCCTCGGAGCCGGCGAGTCGCGTGCGGCCACCGTGGCGCTCGTCCCCGCCGACAGCAGCATCACGGTGGCGGACGAGATCGTGCTCAGGATGGAGGCCAGCGGCGTGTCGGACCTGAAGGGCTTCCAGATCGAGCTCAACTTCGACCCGTCCGTGCTGCAGGCACTCTCGGCCTCTCGAGGCACCCTGCTCCCGTTCGGGCCGTCGGGCTCGTTCTTCCAGTCGGTCCTGAGCAACGCCCCCGGCAACGGCAGCGTGCTGTGCGACGCCGCCGTGCTCACCGGGAGCGCCTCGGGCTCGGGCACGCTCGGAACC
>JBJTRI010000114.1:0-6124 GCA_046076045.1 bacterium | reverse complement strand
ACGACGCGATGCACGACGTGATGCACGACGACCGCCGCCGGGTGCTGCGTCTCGCGGTTCGGAGCGACCGCCGTGCGCCCCGTCAGTCCCGGCCGGTCGGACGCCGCGCCACCAGCTGCACGGTGTGCGCGCGCCCGGTGTGGAAGCGGCCCTCGACCACGTCGCGCGTGAGCTCGCGCGCGAGCTCCCAGTCGAGGCCGTGCAGTTCGGCGCGCAGGCGCTCCAGGTCCATCATGCGGGCGTCGTCCGGCGGGCCGCCCGTGCCCTCGCCGAGTTGCTGCGGGCGGTAGGCCTCGAGCAGCAGCACGCCGCCGGGGCGTAGGGCGCGCGGGATCGCGGCGTGCACGCGGCGACGCACGTCGGCGGGCACGTGCGCGAACACGCTCACGATGGCGTCCCATGCCGCGTCGCCCAGGTCGTAGGTCGCGAGGTCGGCGACCACGGTGGTGATCGTCACGCCGTGCGTGGCCGCGAGCTCGTGCGCCTTGGCCAGGCCCACGCCCGCGGTGTCCACGCCGGTCACCGCGTGGCCGTGGCGGGCGAGCCAGACCGCGTTGCGGCCCTCGCCCTCGGCCAGACACAGCACGCGCCCGCTCGCCGGGAGGTCGTGGGTGCGCTCGCGCAGGAAGTCGTTCGGCTCGGTGCCGAAGGCCCAGCCGGCCATGGCGTAGCGCGCGTCCCAGTCGGTGGTCATGCGCGGCAGCATATCGCATCGCGCCCGCGGGTTGACGCTCCGCGCGGGCTGCCTCACCTTGGGTCCCCATGCTCACGTCCAACGCACTGCTGCTGCCCAGCGTCCCCACCATGCTCATCGACGAGCAACGGGGCGACTTCACCGAGATGATCGAGGCCCTCACCGAGGCCGGCCGTCGGCTGGCGGCGGAGGCCCCCGAGGTCGTCGTGGCGGTGAGCTCGCGCTGGACCAGCAACGGTCCGTTCCTGGCCGACGACTCCCCGCAGCACCGCAGCGTGATCGACCTGCCGGGATTCGGGGTGGAGCCGCGCTACGACTGCCCCGGCCATCCCGTCATGGCGCGCGCGCTGGTCGAGGCCGCCAACCGCGTGGGTGTGCGGGCGGCGGTGGGTCACCGCGGCACCGACACCGGGATCAGCATCCCGCTGCACTTCCTCGTGCGCGAGCGCGACGTTCCCGTGGTGCCGGTCTCGATCGGGGCCGGCACGCGCGAGGAGAACCGCGCGTGGGGCGAGTCGCTGCGCACCGCGCTGCATGCGCGCCCCGAGAAGGTGGCGTTCGTGGTGGGCGGCGCGCTGTCGTTCAACCAGCACGCGTTCAACCTCAAGCGCGACCTCGCCGAGGCGATCGACCTCGACGAGGCGGTGCTGCAGGTGCTGCGCAGCGGACGTTGGAACGAGCTCGCGACCGTGGACCCGGTGCTGGTCGAGCGCGCCTGGCCCGACGCGGGCCTGCGCCACCTCGAGGTGCTGCGCGGGTTCCTGTTGGGCGACCGGTCGGGGCGCGTGATCGAGTACGAGCGATCGCCCGGCATCGGCACGGTGCTGGCCGAGTTCGCGCTCGAGCTCGAGACCGGCAACGACGACTGATCGCACGCGGAGGCCCCATGCGCGTCCTCATGTTGAACGCGTTCCTCTGGCTCAAGGGCGGGGTGGAGCGCACCGTGTTCGACGAGACGCGCTGGCTCGAGGCCGCCGGGCACGAGGTGGCGCACTTCGCCACGCAGGATCCGCGCAACCAGCCGAGCCCGTTCGCCCGTCACTTCGCGCCGCCCGCCGACTTCGGGGCCGACGTGCCCGCGTGGCGGCAGCTGTCGTTGCTGCCGCACACGGTGTGGTCGCGGCCCGCGGCCCGCGCACTCGCGGGTCTGCTCGCCGAGTGGCGCCCCGACGTCGCGCACGTGCACGCGCCCAGTCGTCATCTCACGCCGTCGGTGATCGAGGAGCTGACGCGTCAACGCGTGCCGGTGGTCATGACGTCGCACGACTGGAAGCCGTGGTGCACGAACCGCCTGCTCTACGCGCACGGGCGGTTCTGCGACCGCTGTCGCGGCGGGCACCACGTGCAGGCCGTGCTCACCGGTTGCGTGCAGGGCTCGCGCGCCAAGAGCGTGATCGGGGCGTACGAGGCGTACACGCACGACCGCCGCGATGCCTACGGTGCGGTGCGTACGTTCATCGCGCCGTCGCGCTACTCGCGCGACATGGCCGTGCACATGGGCGCGGACCCGGCGCGCTTCGTGGTGCTCGGGCACGGCGTGGACACGATCGCGCAGGGCGACTGGACGGGCGATCCGCTGCCCGAGCGCTATGCGTTGTTCGTGGGGCGGTTGTCGGACGAGAAGGGCATCGCGGTGCTGCCCGAGGTGGCGCGGCGGATCGCGCCGGTGCCGTTGTGGGTGGTGGGCGACGGACCCAGTGCGCCGTGGTTGCGCGCGCACGCACCCGCCAACCTGCGCATGCTCGGGCGCGTCACGAACCCCCCGTTGGCCGCGCTGCGCACCCGCGCCACGGTGGCGGTGGTGCCGAGCACGTTCCCCGAGACGTTCGGCTACACGGTGGCCGAGGCCATGCTGGACGCGCGCCCGTTGGTGGCGTCGCGCATCGGGGCGGTGCCCGAGCTGGTGGAGCATGAGGTCTCGGGCCTGCTCGTGCCGCCGGGCGACGGCGCCGCCTGCGGTGACGCGGTGCGACGCGCGCTCGATTCGCCCGCCGACGCCGCGCGCTGGGCGCAGGCCGCGCGCGCGCGTCTGACCACCGACTTCACGCCCGAGCGGCACCTGAACGGCCTGCTCGCGGTGTACGAGTCCGCGATCCGCGCCGCGCGCTGAGCGCGCGCACGTCCCCGAACGCGACTTGGAGCGCACGTCGTCGCGCGCCTCGGGAACCTCGCGCGGTGGGTTCGGATCCGTGGACGGCCCGAATCCTGTGCGCCGTGCGCGACCGGGTGTGCCCCCGGTGACGCCGAACGGCGCGGGGGAGGCCCGCGCCGCGCAGGGTTTCGTGTTCGGGAGCGGTCAGCGCTGCGTGCCGTACTCCCAGGGTGTGACGCCGTCCTCGAGCTTCACGCCCATCGCGCACGCCATGCGGTTCACGAGGTTGTAGAACGACGCGATGCCGAGCGCGCGCATGATGGAGGCGTCGTCGAACCCGTACTCGCGCAGGCGCTCGAGGTCGGCCGAGGTGCGCTCACACGGCTCGCAGGTCATGGCCACGGCGGCGTCGAGCAGTACGCGATCGCGCGCGGTCAGGTTGGCCTCGCGATAATCGCGGGCGACCGAGCGCGCGAGCGGTTCGCCGACCAGCGCGGCCAGACGCGCGCCGCTGTGCGTGACGCAGTAGGTGCAGCCGTTGGTGGCGCTCACCACCAGACCGATGAGGTCGGCCTGCGCGGGCGTGAGCGGGGCGGGGTCGCCCATGAGCGTGCGGTAGTGCGCGTGCAGCGTCTCGAGCCCCGCGGCGTCGCCGCCCCACGCCTGCCAGATGTTCGAGAGGCGGCCGCTCTTGGAGTAGCTCGTGATGGTGTCGTACACGGACGCGAGTCGTGCGTCCGCCTGTTCGCGCGGGATCGACGGCAACCAGCTCATGGGAACCCTCCGGGACGGACCGCATGCTAACGCGCCGGACCGCACGGGTGCGAGCGCGGTGCGCGCGCCCGCGCGCGAGCCCGACGGGGCGGCCGAGCGTACCCGGTCGCTGCGACGCGACCCCTCGCGCCATGCGACCCGTCCTGCCGCGCAGGTCGGCAGGCGCCCGGTCCCGAGGTCGCACGGCCCCCGTGCGCGACGCGTCACTCGGCCCAGAGGTCGCATGGCCCCGTGCGCGACACCTCACTCGCTCCCAAGGCCGCGCGGTCCCATAGCGACGTCAACAGACCGACGCTCGCGTCCGCGCACCAGTCGGTGCACACACGACTCGGGATGCGCGCGGTCGCGGGCTCCGGTAGCCTCATGGCATGCGCACGCCGCTCCGTGTCGTCACGCCCGCTCTGGTGCTGCTCGTCTCCCTGCTGGCCGCGTGGGGGATCTGGCGCTCGTTCGTGCCGGCCACGCCGGCGCCCCAGCGCGCGCTGGAGCTGCCACCCGCCGACACGACGGGGTTCGGGGACGACGTGGTGGACCGCGCGCTCGCGCTGGCCGGGGCCGACAGCCTGCAGAAGACGCGCTGGGTGGACGACATCCCCGACCTGGAACTGGCCGCGCTGTCCGAGGACCGCCGCGAGGTGTTCCTGCGCATCGCCAACGGGCGGTCGTGCACCTGCGGGTGCGGCTACACGCTGGCGGCCTGCCGGCGCTGGGACACCTCGTGTGACGTGAGCGGGCCCCGGGCCCGGGCGCTCTACGACTCGGTCCGGGCCGGTCGGATCCGCTCGGCGGAGGGTTTCCGGGAACGCCCGCGCGCTTCCTGACGCGGACCGGACAATCGGGGCCCGGCGACGCTTGCGACCGCGGAACCGCCCGGTCTAACCTTGCCCGCATCCAAGGACCACCCACCGGGGCCCGTCGCGCCCCGTGTTTTTTTCCCTCCCACGGAGGCTTGTCCCATGGCTTGGAAGGACCTCACCCCCAAGACCTTCGCGTCCATCCGCGAACTCAACGGCATCTCGGCGCGCACCCAGGAGGAGCACTACGAGCTCTACAAGGGCTACGTCGCCAAGGTGAACGAGATCCAGAAGAAGCTCGACGCGGTGGATCGCTCGACCGCCAACCAGATCTTCAGCGACCTGCGTTCGCTGCGCGTGGACTACTCGTTCGCGATCGGCGGCCTCAAGAACCACGAGACGTACTTCGCGCACCTCGGCGGCAAGGGCGGTGCGCCCACGGGCAAGCTGCGCGAGCAGATCGAGCGCGACTTCCCGTCGTACGACGCGTGGCTCGCCGACTTCAAGGCCTCGGGCCTCGCGGCGCGCGGCTGGGTGTGGTTGGCCTACGACCACGACCTGCAGATGCTGACCACGGTGGTCGGCGACGCGCAGAACACGTTCCCGCTCTGGAACGCCACGCCGATCCTCGCGCTCGACGTGTACGAGCACGCGTACTGGTTCGACTTCGGTCGTGCGCGCGCCAAGTACATCGACGCCTTCTTCAACAACCTGGACTGGGACGTGGTGGCCGCGAACCTCGATCGCGCGCTCGCCATGCAGACCGCCGGGAAGTAGTCGCACCGTTCCTCGCCGCGCGTCGCGCGGCCCCATTCCGGTTGCGGGCCCCCTTTCCCACGGGGCCCGCTCGATTTTGTCCGAACCCCCTCGGAGGACCCATGGCCGATCTGCTTCCGGTCGTCGGCAAGCCCGCCCCGGATTTCTCGCTGCAGTCCACGTCGGGCGAGGTCGTCTCGCTCAAGCAGTTCAAGGGCAAGAGCACGCTGGTGCTGTACTTCTACCCGGCCGACGACACGCCCGGCTGCACCAAGGAGGCCTGCGCGTTCCGCGACATGGCCTACGACTTCAAGCAGGTGGGTGCGGTGATCTACGGCGTCTCGCCGGACACCATCGACTCGCACACCAAGTTCCAGTTCAAGCACCAGCTGCCGTTCGACCTGCTCTCGGACCCCGAGGCCAAGGTGTCGAAGGCCTATGGCGTGTGGAAGCAGAAGAACCTGTACGGCAAGAAGTCCATGGGTGTGGAGCGCACGACGTTCGTGATCGACAAGACCGGACGCATCGCGACCATGTACCCGAAGGTCAAGGTGGACGGCCACGTGGAGGAAGTGCTGTCGTTCCTCCGCGACGAGGACTGAGCGGTCGGCGATCGGGCGGGGGCGACACGCTCCCGCCCGGCGCACCGCGAAGGGCGCCATGGATCCCGCACCGAAGCGACCGGTCCCGGTGTTCCCGCTACCCGGCACGGTGCTGTTCCCCGGAGCCGTGCTGCCGCTGCACATCTTCGAGCTGCGCTACCGCACCATGGTGCGCGACGCGCTCTCGTCCGAGCGCATGATCGCGATCGCCACGCTCGCGCCCGGTTGGCAGGACGACTACCAGGGGAGCCCGCCGTTCCACCCGCTCGGATGCGTGGCGCGGATCGACGAGGTGGAGTGGCTGCCGAACGACCACTACCGGCTGGTCGTGCGCGGCACGTGGCGGGTGCGGTTCGACCGCATCGTGCGCGAGTTCCCGTATCGCGCGTGCGCGGTCGAGGTGCTGCACGAC
>JBJTRI010000113.1:0-12145 GCA_046076045.1 bacterium | reverse complement strand
CGCTTGCGTGGAGCGCGGCCGTGGGCCATATTCGCAGGCCCTTCAGACGAGCCGCAGACCCCTTCACCTCTCGTGAGGCCATGCCCGTCCGCGACGACCTGCCAGCCGTGCTCCGAGGCGAAGTCGGAGCCGATCTGTCCCCCGCCTCGCGCGCCCAGCTCGAGGCCCTCGCGCACGATGCGCAGTCCGAGAAGTGGCTGGACTCGACGAGCAAGGAGCTCGCGAACCGGCTCAAGCAGGCCGACCCGCCTGCGGCCTTCGGCGTGTACTACCTGCTCGCCGCCTGCAACGCCCTGCGAGGCGAGGTCGAGAGCGCGCAGCAGACGCTGCTCCGACTGGGCGAGAAGCTCGCCGCCGCCAAGGCGTGGGAGCCGCTGGTCGCGGTCGCCGACCGCTCGCTGTCGCTGGTCGTGACGCACGCCGCCGCGCGCTTGCTGGTGCAGGCGCACGAGGGCCTGGGTCGCGACCCCGAGCGTCTCGACGCGCTGTCGCGCGCGTGGGCGGTCATGCCCGAGGACCTCGAGCTCGCGCAGTTGCTCGCTGGGCGTCTGGGCGAGGCCGGTCGCGGGGACGATCGCCGTGCGCTGCTGGGCGACCTCGCGGCGCGCTTCGCCGACGAGGACATGCTCAAGGAGCTCGAGTCCGCCGCGCGGGAGCTCGCCGAGCACGACGACTGGGAGGGCCTCGAGCACGTCGCCGCCACGCTGCCGACGCTCGCGGGCAAGGGTTCCGCGCGCGAGGCCGCGCGCATCGCGTCCGTGTGCGCCGCGGGGTTGGCGCGCCTCGACCGCGCCGGCTCGGCGCTCGACGCCATCCGCAAGGCCGTCACCCTCACGTTCACCGCCGGCGGCGATGCCGCGGGCGAGCCGTTCCGCGAGGCCATCACCGACGCGCTCAAGCAGGGTCCCGGCAAGCTCGTGCCGAACCTCGAGGAGGCCGTGCTGCAGAGCGGGCTGCTCGACGCCGACACGCCGCTCACCAAGGCCATCGAGTCGTTCGACACCATCGCCTCGCTCGCGCCGGGTCGCGGTGTGCTGCACGACGGTTTCGGTCCGGGCCGCATCGTGTCCAACGACACCACCACGGTGGTCGTGGACTTCGCCAAGGTGAAGGGTCAGCGCATGCCGTACGCGGCTGCGCGCCGCACGCTCACGCCCGTCGCCGACGACGACATCCGGCTCATGCGCTTCACGCAGCCGGCCGAGGTCGCGCGCATGCGCGCCGAGGACCACGCCAGCCTCATCGTGGCCGCGCTCAAGTGCCTGGGCGGCTCCGCCGACGCCAACCGCCTCAAGCTGTTCCTGATCAGCGCCGACCTCGTCGCGGCGAAGGACTGGACGACGTTCTGGAGCAAGGGTCGCCCGGCGTGCGAGAAGGACCCGCGCATCGACCACTCGCGCGCGTTCGAGAAGTTCTACCGTCTGGCGCCCGAAGGCGCGGTCGCGGCTGCCGCGGCCGGCGAGCCCGCCGCGAGCCCCGACCACGCGCCGCTGCCCGCGCTCGAGGTCCGCAAGCCCGCCCGCACCAACCTCGGGACCATCCGCAAGTTCCTCGCCCAGCACCCCGCGCTCGAGCCCGCGCTCAAGGCGCGCTTCGCGCGGTTCGTGCAGAAGGTGGCGATGGACCCCGAAGCCGAGATGGCCGACCGCGCGCGCGCGGGGCTCTACTTCGCGCGCTGGATGCCCGAGCAGCGCGAGGTCTGGCTCGGCATCATCCGTCACCTGTGGTCGTTCGAGGGCTTCGGCATCCCCACGCTGTCCAACGAGGACGAGCAGTTGGCGTTCCTCGAGGACTCGCGTACCGCGGGCGTGGAGTCCGAGGCCATCCTGTCGGCGCTCGACTCGCGCTACGCCACCGTGCGCGAGGCCGCCGAGAAGGATCGCGCCGGGCTCGACGACGCCGGGCGGGCCTCGCTGCGCCGCACCCTCATCGAGCGAGCCGTGCAGTACCCGGCGGCCGTGCTGCGCCTCATCGAGGACGAGTTCAACGCCGCGGCCGCCCCGGCCGACGCCTGGCGCCTGTTCATCGCCGCGCTCCAGCTCATCGAGGAGAAGCCCAAGGCCTCGACCGCGGACAAGGTGCTCAAGTGGATCGCCGAGGGCGGTGCGTTCCCGCGCATGTTGGCGGGGGTCACGCCCGACAACGAGACCCGGCTCACGCTGCGCGTGCTCCTGCGCCAGTGGCGCTCGAGCGACCGCTACCTGTTCCCGTCGCTCGACGCGGTGGCCACGGTCGGCTTCCCCGACGAGCGCCAGTGGGTGCTCGACCATCGCCAGAAGAAGACCGATGCGTTGTTCAGCACGGTCGGTGAGCAGGCCGAGGAGTTCGACATCCCGGTCATGACGCGCGTCACGTGGCAGCTCCTGCAGCAGGAGCTCGAGGAGGTCGAGCGCGAACTGCGCACGACCATCCCCGCCACCATCCAGAAGGCGCGCGAGCTCGGCGACCTCAAGGAGAACTCCGAGTACCACTCCGCGAAGCTCAAGCAGGCGAACGCGCAGAAGCGCGCCGCCTCGCTGCAGTCGCGCATCTCGCGCGCCCGGTTCGTCGAGGACGCGGAGTTCCGCGACGGCGTGGCGGGCCTCGGCACCGAGGTGGTCCTGGAGGCCGATGGTCAGACGCGGACCTTCTGGATCCTCGGCGACGGCGAGCACCACCTCGGCGACCACGTCATCTCCCACCAAACCCCGATCGCCAAGGCGATCGTGGGCCACTCGGTCGGCGATACCGTGCAACTCGTCGAGGACAGTGTCGCGCGTGCGTGGACGGTGAAGGCCGTCTCGCGTCGCGTGCCGCCCGCGCCCGCGACCTCCAGCGCCTCCTGAGCCGCGCGCGCCAGCGCGCGACCGCGCAGCGGGTTCGCCGCGTCGTCGCGTGCGCGCCGCGCTCGCGTGCTCACGCTCTCCTTCCGGGGATGAGCGAAGGTGCCGCTTCCCCTGGCGTGCGAGAGATGTGGCGCGCGCCGCGGCGCGATCGTCCGGGCCACGGAATTTTTCCGAATTCCACGGCGAATTCGACAAGAAATCGTTTGGCAGCGAGCGTGCGCCGCGCTATGTTCCGCCCGCGTTTCACACCGCCTGTCGCGCAAACCATACACGCAGCGTGCGCGACGGTTCGGCCGGAAGGGATGCGCGCGAACCTGCGCAGCGCACTCGAGCGATGCACGAACCGGCGGGCGGCGATGACAAGAGTTTAGGCCAAGGGTCACCCGGTGCGCCTCGTGCGCGTCCGGGCCCAAGGTCGGAAAAGGATTTCCCGCCGCCCGCTTTCTCGCTCCACCCTGCGCCGTCGCGTGACACGGTGGTACGGCCCAGGAGAACCCCGATGTCGCTGCAGGCCCGCACCGGAGGGATCGCGCTCGATCTCGACGACGCCCTCAAGGGCATCGTCGCGATCGGTTGGCTCGAGGCCGACGGTCTCTCGGGCGCCCCGCTCGGCGAGACGTTCGCCGCCGAGCGCGACCAGTCCATCCGCGACCTCATGCGCCGTTGCATGGGCCGCCCCGCCGCCGACCTGCACGGCGTCGCCGAGACCCGCGGCATGTTCCATCGTCTCGGCGTGGACCCCACCAAGACGCGGCCCTCGAGCGAGGCGCTGCTGCGCCGCGTGCTGCAGGGCAAGGGGCTACCGTCCATCCTGCCGGCGGTGGACGTCTGCAACCTCGCTTCGCTCGAGTCGCAGTTGCCGCTCGGCCTGTACGACCGCACGCGCGTGCGCGGCGCGGTGTACGCGCGCCTCGGCCAGCCGCACGAGGGCTACGAGGGTATCCGCAAGGACTTCGTGGGGCTCGCCGGGCGGTTGCTGCTCGCCGACGACGAGGGCGCCTTCGGTGCCCCGACCTCGGACTCCGGGCGCACGCAGGTGACCGCCGACACGCGCTCGCTGCTGGCGGTGATGTACTGCCCGTCGGAGCGCCCGGTCGCGGACCTCACCGAGACGCTGGCGCGCATCGCCGACCTGCTCGCGCGTCACTGCGGTGCGATCACCGCCCGCGTCCAGACGCGGCAGTGAGCTCGCGCCGTGCGCGGCGCACTTGACCCCCGCGCCCGGCTTCGCCACCTTCGGACGGTCCGTGCCCCGCGCGCCTCGTGCCCGCCGGGCGCGTCGAAGGGTCCATCCCACCCCTCCATGGAAGGAGTCGTGACATGAAGCGCATCCTCGCGTCCGCGGTCCTCGCGTGCGTCCTGTTCGTGGGCACCGCCCACGCCGGCGGCGTCGGCATCGGTGTCCTCGGCGGCGTGACCTCGCCCACCAACAAGACCGACGGCGGCAGCGGCAGCCACTGGGGCATCATCGTCCCGGTCCGCGTCGTGCCCCTCATCACGCTCGAGCCGTTCTACTCCAAGTCCACGCTGGGCGACGAGGACGTCACGACCACGGTGCCCGTGCCGGTCACGGTCACGATCGCGGGGGCGGAGTTCACCACCTACGGCGCCAACGTCGCGCTCGCCTTCGGCGGCCCGATCAGCATGTACCCGTACGTGGGCCTCGGCCGCACCAACTACAAGCGCCAGGGTTTCGAGGACTCGGCCGTGTCCTATCAGGGCGGTGTCGGGCTGGGCCTGTCGGTGGTGCCCAAGGTGCGCTTCGACGTGCGTGGCGAGTACCAGCGCGTCGTCACCGACACGCGCACGCGCAACCTGTTCCACGCCAGCGTGGGCGTGTCCATGAACATCCTGTCCACGCCGCTGCCCTGATCGCGCGATTCACCGGAGTGACGCGAGGGCCCGCTCACGGAACGTGAGCGGGCCCTCGTGGCGACGTGTTGGCGATCAGCCGCGCCAGCGGTTGGTGAGTGGCAGGCGGCGGTCCTTGCCGAAGGCGCGCGTCGTGATTTTGGGACCGGGCGGGCTCTGGCGCCGTTTGTACTCGGCACGGTCCACCAGCAGCGCGACGCGACGGACGAGCGCCTCGTCGTGGCCCATGCGTGCGATCTCGGCGATCGAGCGGTCCTCCTCGACGTACTCGAGCAGGATGGCGTCGAGCACGTCGTAGGGCGGGAGCGAGTCCTGGTCGGTCTGGCCCGGGCGCAACTCGGCCGACGGCGCGCGCAGGATGGTGCGCGCGGGGATCGCCGCGCCGCGCGCGTTCCGCCACTGCGATAGCGCATAGACCTGCGTCTTGTAGACGTCCTTGAGCACGGCGAACCCACCGGCCGTGTCGCCGTAGAGCGTGCTGTAGCCCACGCTGGTCTCGCTCTTGTTGCCGGTCGTGAGCACCAGCCAGCCGAACTTGTTCGAGAGCGCCATGAGCAGGTTGCCGCGGATGCGCGCTTGCAGGTTCTCCTCGGTCAGGTCGGGGGCGCGCCCGGCGAACGTACCGGCCAGCGCGGCGTCGTAGGCCTGCATGGTGTCGCGGATGGGCAAGGTGCGGAACGGCATCCCGAGCGCGCGCGCCAGCTCCTCGGCGTCGGCCGAGGAGTCGGGTGACGAGTACGGCGACGGCATGGCCACGCCGACCACGTTCTCGCCCCCGAGCGCGTCGGCTGCGATGCACGCCGTGAGCGCCGAGTCGATGCCGCCCGAGAGGCCCAGCGCCACGGTGGTGAAACCGTTCTTGCGCACGTAGTCGCGCACCCCGGTGACGAGCGCGGCGTACACCTCGGCCTCCTCGGACGACTCCGCCGCCGCGACGCGAGCGGGCAGCACCGCCTTGGGGGCGGGCGCGGCGATCGCCGACAGGTTGAGGCGCGGCAGCGGTTCGGCGTCGTCGCTCGCGCGCTCCTTGCGCAGGCGCGTGTCGTGCAAGCGGGTGTTGAACACCTCGTCGAGGTCCACGTCGGTCACCACGAGGTCCTCGGCGAATGTGGCGCCCTCGGCGATGACCTCGCCGTGCGGGTCGAGCACCAGGCTGGAGCCGTCGAACACGATCTCGTCCTGACCGCCCACGAGGTTCACGTAGCACACCACCGCGAGGTTGTCGGCGGCGCGCTGCGCGATCATGCGGCGGCGCTCCTCGGCCTTCCCCGCGTGGTACGGCGACGCGGACAGGTTCACGATGACCTCGGCGCCGCCATGCACGACCTGTTCCTCGGTCGGGCCCCCCGAGAGCCAGATGTCCTCGCAGATGTTGACGCCGAACACCAGGCCCGGGCGCGCGAACACGAGGGGTTGGCGATCCGACATGAAGTAGCGGTTCTCGTCGAACACGCCGTAGTTGGGGAGGTGGCGCTTGCGCGCGGTGCCCACCAGCCGGCCGTCGTGGAACACGGCGGCGGCGTTGTGCAAGTCGGCGTCGCGGTCGAGCGTGCCCACGATGACGGTCATGCCCGCGGTGTGCGAGGCGAGTGCCGCGGTGCGGTCGAGGCAGCCCTGGATGAAGTCGGGGCGCAGGAGCAGGTCCTCGGGCGGGTAGCCCGTGACGCACATCTCGGGGAAGGCCAGCAGCTCCACCCCCAGCGCCCTCGCCCGGCCCATGGCCTCCACGATGAGGGCACAGTTCCCGTCGAGGTCACCGACGGTGGGGTTGATCTGGGCGAGACCGATGCGGAGCAGGCGCATGCGGCCGGAGTGTGGCGGGCGCCCCGCGGCTTGGCAAACCCCGCGGGCACCGAGGGGGTGGGGGGGGAAACGAAAACGCCCGGCTTGTGCCGGGCGATCCCGTTTCGTGCGGAGGGGCCGCAGGCCCGACCGCTTGCGCAAGAGAGACCTGGAGTGTCGGCTCTTGTGTGCCTCGTTCTCGGTCCAACCCCGGTTCCGGCAGGGACCTCGCGGGTCCATGTCTTTACTGGCCGGTCAGGGCTCCTGCTGCACGATGGAGCCGACTCACGGGTCCTGCTCCACTGCCGGGAATCTGCAAGGGCCGTGCCTTCCAGATCCTCGACCGTATCGTGCTCGTAAGTGATTGTGAATGCGTGGCCAACGACTTTCAATGGGGGAGTTCGCCCATGCCGTGCTGGCGCATTCCTGCCACTCCGTGTGGCGTAACGCACCCCGGGCGGGCGATTCGCGTGGTCCGGTGGGACCACAAGCCGATGGGGCCCATGGGATTGGCTGGTCCCAGGGTCGCCGCCTGCCGTCCGGTCAGTCCTGTGCCGGGGTGGTGCGAACCCGCCAGGCCACGATCGTCGCCACCACGGCGAGCCCGGCGAGCACTAGGAACGTCTCGTGCGTGGCCGAAACGAACGCGGCGTGGTCCACCCCACCCGGGGCCCCGATGTGGAGCGGGGCGTGCGCGTGCGCTCGGTAGCGCGCCACCAACACCGCGCCCGAGAGCGCGATCCCGGTGGAGAGGCCGAGCGTGCGCGTGGTGCCTTGCAGCCCCGAGGCCAGCCCGAGCCTTGCGTGCGGCACCAGCGACAGCAGGGCGCTGGCGTTGGGGATGGCGAACAGGCCTTGTCCCACGCCCACCAGCGCCAGTCCCAGCACGAGCGGCGTGCCGGTGGGCAGCGTGCCCAACTGCGAGAGCGCGAACAGGCCGAGCGCCGTGAGGGCCATGCCGGTCACGGTGAGCGCGCGCGGGCCGGTGCGATCGGCGAGTCGGCCGGCGATGGGCGCGCACACGAGCGCCGCCCCGGGCAGCAAGGCCAACCACGCGCCGGCCTGCGCGGCGCTGAGTCCGCCGGTCTCCTCGAGCACGAGCGGCATGAGGAACCCGGTGCTCACGCTGAGCAGCTGGCCCATGAACGTGAGCGAGACCGCGGCGCCGAGCGGACCCGCGACGAGGTCGAGGGGCAGCAGCGGCGCACGCACGCGCGTCTGCACCGCCACGAACCCCGCGAGCAGCACCACACCCACCACCGCGGCCGCCAGCACGACCGGGTCCTGCAGGCCGTACTCGGGCGCGCGCGTCACCGCCAGCAGCACGCCTGCGAGCCCGAGGCCCCACAGCGCGGGCTGCACACCGTCCACGCCCGAGGCTTCGCTCGACGGTGCGTCGGCGGGCACGCGCTGCTGCAGCAGGCGCCACGCGATCAGCCCGAGCGGGACGTTGACGAAGAAGATCCACGGCCACGACGCGCGTTCCACCACGAGGCCGCCGAGCGGAGGACCGAGCGCCAGCCCCACGCCCACCATGGCCCCGAACGCGCCGAGCGCACGCCCGCGCTCCTCGGGCGGGAACGCCTGCACGAGCAGCGCCGAGCCGTTCGCCGACACGAGTGCCGCGCCCACGCCTTGCACGATGCGCAGCACCACCAGCAGCGCGGCGCTGGGCGCGAACCCGCACGCTGCCGAGGCCGCGGTGAACAGCAGCAGGCCATGGCCGTACACGCGTCGGCGGCCACGCGCGTCGGCGAACCGTCCGGCGGCGAGCAGCAACCCCGTCATGGTGAGCGAGTAGCCGAGCGCGACCCACTCGACCGTGCTCAGCGAGGCGGCGAAGTCGCGCTGCAACGTGGGCAGCGCGATGTTGACCACGCTCGCGTCGAGCGTGGCCATGATGACGCCGAGCGCGATCGGGGGGAACACCCGCCAGCGCGCGAAGCCGCTGGCGGCGGGGGCCGACGGGGTTGGGGTCATCGGGACTTGAGCAACCTCAGGATGGTCGGCAGGTTGGGCGTCTTGCCGTGCAGCAGCATGCCGAGCCGGAACAGCCGGGCCCCGGCGATCACCGCGAGCAATGCGCTCAACGAGAGCAGGGCGAGCGAGAGCGCGATCTGCCACAGCGGGATGGTCGCACCCGAGACGGTCGCCGTGCCCAAGCGCATGAGCATGCTGGTCGCCGCCGTGGGCGGGAACAACGACAACCCCACGGCGAGCGGGCCGTTGGGGGCGTTCATGAACGTGCTCGCGACCCAGAACGGACTGACGTTGAACAGGATGAGGTAGCTCGAGATCTGCGTGGCCTCGCGCAGGTTGGGTGCGAGTGCGCCCAGCGTGAGCATGACCGCGCCGTAGAGCAGGTAGCCCACGAGGAAGTACGCGAGCGCGATGACGAGCAGCGAGGCGGGCAGCGTGACGTTGGCCATGGCAAGCGCTCCGGCCGAGCTCCACAGGCCCGCCGCAGCCCAGGCGCCCACCAGTGTGAGTCCCACGCCGCCGAGCCCCAGCAGCTTGCCCAGCATGAGCTCGTCGGGCGTCACCGAGCACAGCAGCGACTCGAGGATGCGCGACTCCTTCTCCTCGGAGACACCCTGCAGCAGGTACTGGCTGCCCATGAGGATGGCCATGGCGAGCAGGAAGCTGACCGCGAACGGCAGCAGGAAACCCGTGAGCTCGCGTGCGTCGTCCTTGATCGCCCACGCGCCGTCGCGCGTCTGCGTGTAGAGGTCCATGGAGCGCCCGAGCGTGAGCGTGCGCTCGATGCGCGCGGAGTCGGCGCGGCCGCGCAGCAGTTCGCGCGTCAGCCAGTGCCGGAGCGGACGGTCGTCCGAGGAGCTGGTGAAGACACGCGTGTCGTGCTCGTAGAGGCGCGTTCGTCCGCTGGTGAGGAAGTCCTCGGACACCACGAGCACCTGTCGCACGTGACCGGCCTCGAGCGAGTCGAGGGCGACCGCCTGGTCGGCGTACGGCCGCATGACCACGGGCAGCACGGCGGGTGTCGGGGGGCTGCCGCCCGGCACTGCGGCCGCACTGCCGGGCAAGCGGTACTCGAAGCTCGCGGGGCCCTCGGCGAACAACCCCGAGGAGTCCACGAGCGCCACCACGCGTGCTCGGGTGAACTGCGTGCGCGCGTCGTCCATCTGCAGGCGGGTCGAGAGCACGCCACTCAACAGGAAGATGGCCGGCGTGAGCAGGAGCGTCAGCAGGAAAGCACGGCGGCGCACGGTGACCAGGTACTCGTGGCGCGCGATCGTGAGCGCCTTGGGCAGGGACAGGCTCATCGCACACCTCCCTCGACCAACGTCTCGTCCACGGTGGGCGGCCCGCTGCGGCCGCGGTCGAGCCCGAGGCCGCTGCGCACGACGTGCACGAAGATGTCCTCGAGCGGGGGCACGCGTGGCACGAATCCGCGCACCGCCAGCCCCTGCGCGAGCCACGCCTGCAGCACCGCCGAGGGGTGCGCGTCGCGCTCGAGCGTGGCGACCCAGTGTTCGCCCGCCGCCTCGAGCGTGCGCACGCCCGGCACCGGACGCGGGGTGCCGTCGGCGTGCAGTTCGAAGGCGTGTTCGGCGTGCTGCTGGCGGATGTCGCGCACGCGGCCGTACAGCACCATGTGGCCGCGATTGATGAGCAGCGCGCGGTCGCACTGCTGCTCGACCTTGTTCATCTGGTGCGTGGACAGCAGCACGGTGGTGCCGTCGGCGCGGCGACGGCGCAGCACGTCCTCGAACAGCTGCACGTTGATGGGGTCGAGCCCCGAGAACGGTTCGTCGAGGATGAGCAGTTCGGGGTGCCCGATGAGCGCCGAGCACAACTGCACCTTCTGCTGCATACCCTTGGACAGCGCCTGCACCGGCTTGCGCGCCCACGCTGCGAGCTCGAACTCCTCGAGCAGCGCCACCGACTCGCTGCGCGCCTGCGCGGTCGGCAGGCCCTTGAGTTGACCGAAGTAGGTGAGCGCGTCGAGCACCGTGAGCTTCTTGTACAGCCCGCGTTCCTCGGGCAGGTACGAGACGCGTGGCCGGTCGCCGCCCCGCAGCGCGCGCCCGCTGAACGTGATGCGGCCGGAGTCGGGGCGCACGATGTCGGTGATCATGCGGATCAGCGTGGTCTTGCCGGCACCGTTGGGGCCGAGCAGCGCGAAGATCTCGCCGGTCGCGACCTCGAACGTGACGTCGTTCACGACCACGCGGTCGTCGTAGCTCTTGCGGACGGACTGGACCTCGAGCATGGGGTCCTCACGGGATGGGGTAGGGTCCGGCCCCGCGGGGGGCGCCGAGTGGCCACCGACACTAGGTTCTGCCGCAGCCGGCGACAAGCCGCGCCGAGCGCGGGTGCGTGCGGCTCGCGCCCGCGTCCGGCGCGGGCGGGGGTGGCCCGGCCGCGGGGCTGGAATCCCGGCCCGGGACGGCCGATAACCTCAGGGACCCGTCCCCGTCCGGGGTGGGTCGCCCGGACCCGCGAGGGAAGCCCGTCATGCCTCGTCGTCGCTCGTCGCTCGCCGTGTTGCTCACGCTCGTGAGCGTCTCGGCCTTCACCGGTTGCGAGTGCGGTTCGCTCGACACCGTGGCCCCGCCCACCACCGCGGTCTCGTCGGTCGTGGTGAGTCCCGCCACCGACACGCTGGTGGTCGGGGACACTCGCACCTTCAACGCCATCGTTCGCGACACCGCGGGGGCGGTCATCGCCGGCGCCGCCGTGCGCTGGGCGAGCGACGACCTGGCCGTGCTGACGGTGAGCGCGTCGGGTCTGGTCACCGCGCTCGGCGAGGGCGTGACGCACCTCGTCGCGAGCAGCGGCGGGCGTGCGGACACCGCCGTGGTCGCGGTCGTGGTGCGGGCCGGCTGGTACATCCAGACGAGCGGCACCACCAACGACCTGCACGGTGTGGCGTTCCGCACCGACGGTCGCGTGGGCGTGGCCGTGGGGGCCACGGGCGCGATCGTGCGCACCGACGACGCCGGCGCCTCGTGGGCGATCCGTCCTAGCGGCACCACCGCTGGGCTGCGCGATGCGTGGTTCGTGTCGGCCTCGGGCGTGTTCGCGGTGGGCGATGCCGGAACCATCATGCGCAGCCGCGATGCGGGCGTCACGTGGACGCGCGTGCTCGGCGTGCCCACGACCGACGCGCTGCGCGGGGTGTGCTTCGTGGACACCGCGCGGGGTTGGGCCGTGGGCGCGAACGGCACCGTGCTGCGCACGGTGGACGGTGGCGCCAACTGGACGCGCCTCAACCCGACCGCCGCGACACTCAACGCGGTCTCGTTCCCGGACGCCGCGAACGGCTGGGCGGTGGGCGAGTCCGGTGTCATCGTGGGCACGCGCAACGGCGGTGCATCGTGGAGCGTGGTGCAGCCGTCCGTCACCGGACAGTCGCTGCGTGGCGTGTCGCGCCGTTCGGTGACGCGCGCCGTGGCCGGTGGGTTCGCGGGCGTGCAGGCGTTCACGGTGGCCGCGGCCGACTCGGCGCAGTGGGCGCTGGGGTCGTTCGGGGCCACGAACACGGTGAACGCGATCCAGTTGGTGGACTACCTGGTCGGTTACGCGGTCGGCACGAACGGCGGTGGGCTGGTACTGCGCACCACCGACGGTGGCGCGACGTGGGGCGCGCAGGTGTCGGGCACGGCCGTGCCGCTCGACGACGTGTGGTTCGTGGACGGGCT
>JBJTRI010000112.1:0-10281 GCA_046076045.1 bacterium | reverse complement strand
CAGGCCCTCGAGCGCGCCGGGGAATCCGGCGTACAGCATGAGCATGAGCGCGCACTCCTCGGCCGCGCGCCGCCGCCCACCGGCCGCGCGTGCAGCGGCGAGCGCGGCGGTCGCACCGGCCTCGTCGCGCCGCGCCATGCGGGCCGCGAACTCGCACCACGCGCGCGTCACCGGACGCAGCGTGCTCGCTGGACGCCGCGGGCTCGGCGGACGCCGTGGGCTCACCCGCGCCTCGTGAGGCGACCCCGCACCGAGCGCACCACGTCGCCCACCAGCGCGAGTTCCTCGACGCGCAGCACGCGCAGGAGTGCCGCGATGATCACGAGCCCGGCGAGCCCGCCGCCCGCGACCACCGCGGCGCGCACCGGCACCGAGGCGGCCGTGATGTCGCCGGTGGCGGGCAGCACGAACGCCAGACCGGCCGCGGCCGCCGCGCTGGCCAGCGTGATGCGCGCGAGCGAGCGCAGCATGCGCCCGCCCTCGATCCCGCCGATGCGCCCGCGCAGTCGCCACGCGAGTTGCGCGAGGTTGACCATGCTCGTGACCGAGGTCGCCAGCGCGAGCCCGGTGTGCCCCAGCCCCATCCCCACGAGCGGGCCGACGAACGCGAGGTTGAGCGCCAGGTTCACGGCCACCGCGACGAACGTGGAGCGCACCGGCGTGCGCGTGTCGCCGAGCGCGTAGAAGGCGCGCGTGAACACCCCGACCGCCGCGAACGCGGGCAACCCGAGGCAGTACATGACGAGCGCATCGGCGGTGCTGGCGGTGTCACCGCCGTGGAAGCGGCCGTGCTGGAACAACAGCGCCACGAGCGGGTCGGCGAGCACCGCGAGCAGCGCGGCCGACGGCACGGTGAGCAGGAACACGAGCCGCACCGACTCCGAGAGCGTGCCGCGCACCCCGGGCAGGTCCTCGCGCACCGCGGCGCGCGACAGCGCCGGCAGGCTCACGGTGGCCACCGCGACGCCGAACAGGCCGATCGGCAGCTGCATGAGGCGGAACGCGTACTGCAGCCACGACACGCTGCCCTCGCGGAACGTCGAGGCGATCGCCTGACTCACGAACACGTTGAGTTGCGTCGCGGCGAGCCCGACCGTGGCGGGCAGCATGAGGAACGCGACGCGCCGCACGCCCGGGTGCCACGTGGGCCACTCGAGCCGGAACCGGAAGCCGAGTCGGGCGAGCGCGGGCAACTGCACCGCGAACTGCAGCACGCCACCCGCGACCACGCCCAGCGCCATGGCGGTGATGATCGGCCAGCCGAAGCTGCGGCAGACCGGGATCAGGGCGAGCCCGAACACCACCATGCCGACGTTGAGCAGCGCCGGGGCGAGCGCGGGCAGGAAGAACACGCCGCGCGCGTTGAGCATGCCCATGGCGGCGGCCGCGAGCGCGACCGCGGGCAGGAACAGCAGCATGAGCCGGGTCAGGTCCACGGTCAGCTCGAGCTTGCCCGGCACGGCCGCGAACCCGCCGGCGAGCAGCCCCACGAGCTGCGGCGCGAACAGCCAGCCGAGCGCGCACAGCGCGAGCAGCACCGCGAGCAGCGTGGACATGAGCTGGCGGGCCATCGCCCACGCCGCCTCGTCGCCGTGCTTCTCGCGCCACTCGGTGAAGGTGGGCACGAACGACGCGCTCATCGCGCCCTCGGCGAACAGGTCGCGCACCAGGTTGGGGACGCGGAACGCCATGTTGAACGCGTCGGCCGCCGTGCCCGCGCCGAACAGCGCGGCGAACACCTGGTCGCGCACGAGCCCGAGCACGCGCGACAGGAACGTCGCCGCGCTCACCGAGCCCACGCGCCCCGCCACCCCGCTCGACTTCGTCGTGTCCGCGTCCGTGCCGCTCACCGCACCCCCGGGGTTCCGTGTGCCTCCGTCTGCGTGCTACCGTGCGCCACCATGCTCGCCATCATGACCGCGGAACCCGTCCTCACGCCAATGCAGGCCCTCGTGCTCGGCCTCGTGCAGGGCCTGAGCGAACTGCTCCCCATCTCGAGCAGCGCCCACCTGTACCTCGTACCCACGCTGCTCGGCTGGCCGTACGCGGGCGTGGCGTACGACGTGGCGATGCACGCCGGCACCCTGGCCGCGCTCATGACCGCGTTCCTCGGCGACTGGTTGGCGCTGGCACGCGGGCTCGCCGCGCCCCCGGGCCCCGAGCGGCGCGAGGCGCGGCGGTTGTTCGCCATGCTCGCCGCGGCCACGGTGCCCGCGCTCATCGCCGGCAAGCTGCTCGACGACTGGTCCGAGGGGCTGCGCTCGGTCCCGTTGCAGGCCGCCATGCTCGCCATCTTCGGCGTGCTGCTGTGGTGGGTCGATCGCACGGCGCGCGCACGCGAGTCCCTCACCCACCTGTCCACGAGGTCCGAGGACGGGGTCAAGGCCCCGGGCTGGCCGACCGCGCTCGCGGTCGGCTTCGCGCAGTGCCTCGCGCTCGTGCCGGGCGTCTCGCGCTCCGGGATCACGATGACCGCCGGCCGCGCGTGCGGGCTGTCGCGCCTCGCCACGGCACGGTTCTCGTTCATGCTGTCCATGCCCATCACCCTCGCGGCGGTCGTGTACAAGGGGGTGTTCGACTCCGACGGGTTGTTCACCAGCGTGCCACCGCTCACGCTCGCGGTCGGCCTGCTCGGCTCGGCGGTCTCGGGCTTCCTCGCGATCCGACTCATGCTGGGCCTGCTGCGGCGCACCGGGTTCGGGGTGTTCGCGGCCTACCGCGTGGCGCTGGCGCTCGCCCTCGTCGTCTGGCTGGCGCGCGGCTGACGACTCAGGACCGACGCGGCGGGACGGGTCGGTCGCGGAAGTGACGGTTGAGCCGGTCGCGCAGGTGCAGACGCGCCCGGTGCAGGCGCGACTTCACGGCCGCCACGGTGAGCCCGAGCTCGCTCGCCACGTCGCCGTTCGACTCGCCCATGACGTCGCGGAGCACGAATACCTCGCGCTCGTTGCCGGGCAGCGACTCGATCTCGCGTCCCAGCACCTCGCGCAGCTCCGAGTCGAGCACCTCGTCGAGCGGCTGCGTGGACCAGTCGGGGATCGCGAGCGGCTCGCCCTCGCCCTCGGGCTGCTGCGACTGCTCGAGCGAGACGTGCCCCTCGCGGCGGCGGCGCAGCTTCATGAGGCTGGCGTTGGTGGCGATGCGGTAGAGCCAGGTCGAGAACGTGGACTCGCTCTTGAACCGCGGCAGGCCGCGGAACGCCGACAGGAACGCGTCCTGCACCGCCTCGGCGGCGTCGTCGTCGTGCCGGAGGATGCGCGAGCAGAGCCGGAAGACGCGGTCGCGATAGCGCAGGACGAGCTCGTCGAAGGCACGCGTGTCGCCGCCCTGCGCGAGTTCGACCAACCGGCCGTCGCCACTGCCCTTGTAGTCCGTGCTCAAGCACCCTCCCCGCTGGACGGCCCCGACGGCACCGACCGCTCGGGGGATTCATACACGATTCCCCCGGCCAGCGTGGTGAACCGCGGCGCGGCCGCGGCCAGCGCGGCGAGGTCGGCCGCATGCAGGTCGCGGTCCCAGACCACGAGGTCGCCCGGGGCGCCGGGCGTGAGCGTACCGGGGCCGAACCGCTCGCCGGCCGCGAGCGCGGCGCCGCGCGTGTAGGCGACGAGCGCCTCGTCGAGCGCCAGACGCTGCGCGGGCGTGAACGGCTGCCCGTCGCCCCCGACGCGACCGACCGCGGCCGCGAGTCCGAGCGCGGGCACCGGAGGCTCGACCGGCGCGTCGGACCCGAACGCGAGCACGACGCCCTCGGCGAGCAGGTCGCGCCACGGGTAAGCGTTCACGCAGCGCGCGCCCCATGCGGTACGCGCCACGACCGCGTCGGTGGTGGCGTGCTGCGGCTGCATGCTCGCGACCACCCCGAGGCGGCGGAAGCGCGTGCGATCGGCCGGGTCGAGCAGTTGCACGTGCTCCACGCGCGGCGGGGCCGGCAGCGTCGCGACCGCGGCGTGGTGCGCCTCGACCGCATCGAGCGTGGCGCGCACCGCGGCGTCGCCGATGGCGTGCACCGTGATCGGGAACCCGGCCGCGGCGGCCTCGCCCACGAGGTCGCGCAGCTCCGCCGGCGGGATGAGCGCCATCCCGAACCCACCGCGATCCTCGTAAGGCGCGAGCATGGCGGCTGTGCGCGAACCCAGCGTGCCGTCGGCGAACAGCTTGAGCCCACCGATGCGGAACCAGTCGTCGCCGGCCCCCGCGGCGAGTCCGAGCGCACCGGCGGCGCGCACCGCGTCGAGCCCGACCATCTGCAGCACGCGCAGGCGGTGCCGACCGGCGAGCGCGCGCATGAGCGCACGGTCGCCGGCCTCGCGCTGGTAGTCGTGCACCGCGGTCACGCCGACCGCATGCAGGGCGGCGGCCGCGTCGTCGAGCAGCGCGTCGTCGAGCGCGGGCGCGGCCCGATCCTCGAGCGCCGCGAAGGCACGCACCGCGTGCTCGCGCACCACACCGGTGAGCTCGCCCGCCGCGTCCCGCTCGAACACACCGCCGTCGGGGTCGGGGGTGGCGTGCGTCACCCCCGCGGCCCGTAGCGCGGCCGAGTTCACCCACAGCGCGTGGAAGTCGTGCCGGTGCAGGACGACCGGGCGGCGCGGTGCGAGCGCGTCGAGCGCGTCGCGGTGCGGCGCGGCCTCCCACCCCGTCTCGTCCCAACCGCGCCCCACGAGCGGGACATCGCCCGGCGGCAGGCCCGCGAGCGCGCGCGCCACCACGCCGAGCGCGTCGGCGCGCGTCGGCGCGCCGTGCAGGTCGGGCTGGCGCCGGGCACGCGCCCACGGCACGAGGTGCAGGTGCGCGTCGGTGATGCCCGGGGTGACCGTCCCGCCGCGGGCGTCCAGCACGCGCGCGTCGGCGGCCACGGCGCGCAGTTCGGCGGCGCGGCCCACCGCCTCGATCGCACCGTCCCGCACCAGCACCGCGTCGGCCGCGAGCGGCGAGCCCGACCACGGGCGCGCGTTCACCACCAGCAGCGCGCGGCTCATGGCTCGCCGGCCACCACGGGGTTGTGGAGCGTGCCCACGCCCTCGACCGTCACGCTCACCACGTCGCCGGGCTCGATGGGCGCGATCCCGGCCGGTGTGCCGGTGGCGATGACGTCGCCGGGCCGCAGGGTGACGAAGCGCGACACCCAGCTCACGAGGAACGCCGGACCGAAGTGCATGTGCGAGGTGCGCGTGCGTTGGCGCACCGTGCCGTTGACCGCCAGCTCGAGCGTCAGGTCGCGCGGGTCGAGCCCGAGTGCGATGCACGGCCCGAAGGGGGCGAACGTGTCGCTGCCCTTGGCGCGCGACCACTGGCCGTCGCGCTTCTGCCAGTCGCGTGCGCTCACGTCGTTGAACGCGGTCACGCCGGCCACGTGGGCGAGTGCGTCCTGCTCGCGCACGCGACTCGCGGTCCGGCCGATCACGAGCGCCATCTCGCCCTCGGGATCCAGTCGCTCGAGTCCGTGCGGCTTCACGATCGCGCCCCCGGGCGCGAGCGCGGCGGTGGGCGGCTTGAAGAAGAACAACGGTTCGGGCGGCGGCGCGGTCGCCCCCGGGGCGACGGTGAGGCTCTCGCGCACGTGCTCGACGTAGTTGAGCCCGATGCACACGATGATGCCGGGCGTGCATGGCGCGAGGCGCGGCGAGGCGGGGTCGTCGCGGTCACCGGTGGGCGCACCGGCCGCCCACGGCGCGGCGCTCCAGCGCTCGAGGTGGTCGCCGCGGTCGAGCCCCGTGCGGGCGGCGCCGTCGGCGACGTAGCGGACCAGGAGGTTCGTGGCGTTCACGGCGCTAGACTAGCGGAAAACGGCGCCGAACGCGGCGGTCCGGAACGGACCGGGATGGTTGGGAGGCCCCATCCGGAGCGTGGTGCGTTCCTCGGGGGAACCGCGGGAGACGACGGCACGTCCGAATCGTCGCCCGAGGGCTCGGGGGGCAGAGCACGGCAAAGGACAGGAGACCTCGCCCCTCAATGGTCCCGTTCGCACCGCCGGGACCGCAAGGCGAAACTTCGTGGATGCGACCGGAAAGTGCACGCTCACGCCATTCCGTCGCCTGAGCGTTCGATGACATCGAACAGGGGCACCGTGATGCTGGTCGGCCCCCCGGTTGGCGGCCCCGGAACCGCTTTGCTACCGTCCTCGGACCATGCCCAAGACCCCTCGCAGCACCCGCTCGAAGTCCCATGCCCAGCAGTTGGAACAGCGCCTCGACAACCGCACCGCCCGTCTGGCCGTCATCGGCCTCGGCTACGTGGGGTTGCCCCTCGCCGTCGAACTGGCGCAGGCCGGTTTCGAGGTGTACGGCATCGACATCGATGCCAAGCGCGTCGCGCAGCTGAACGCCGGCCGCTCGTACATCCAGGACGTGCCCACCGCCGACGTGCGCGCGCTCGTGCGCCAGAAGCGGTTCGTGGCGACCACCGACTTCTCGGTGCTGCGCAAGTGCGACACCGTGAACATCTGCGTCCCCACCCCGCTCAGCAAGCAGCGCGACCCCGACGTGTCGTTCATCGTCGCGGCCGCCACCGAGGTGGCGAAGCACCTGCACCGCGGCCAGCTCGTGATCCTCGAGAGCACGACCTACCCCGGCACCACCGACGAGCTGGTGCTCCCCATGCTGTCGGCCTCGGGGCTGCAGGTCGGCAAGGACTTCTTCCTCGCCTTCTCGCCCGAGCGCGTGGACCCGGGCAATCCGCAGTTCAACACGCGCAACATCCCCAAGGTCGTGGGCGGCGTCACCGAGACCTGCACGCAGGTCGCGGTCAAGCTCTACCGCCAGCGTCTCGACCACGTCGTGCCGGTGACCTCCACCCAGGTCGCCGAGATGGTGAAGCTGCTCGAGAACACGTTTCGCAGCGTGAACATCGGGCTCGTCAACGAGCTCGCGCTCATGTGCTCGCGCCTCAAGATCGACGTCTGGGAGGTCATCCGCGCGGCCGCCACCAAGCCGTTCGGCTTCATGCCCTTCTACCCCGGCCCGGGGCTCGGTGGTCACTGCATCCCGATCGACCCCTTCTACCTGTCGTGGAAGGCGCGCGCGAGCGGTTTCGAGGCCCGCTTCATCGAGTTGGCCGGCCACGTCAACGGCCACATGCCCGACCACGTCGTGGACCTGGTCGGCGAGGCGCTCAACCGCCAGCACAAGTCGGTGCGCGGCTCGCGCCTGCTCGTCGCCGGCGTGGCCTACAAGTCCGACATCGACGACGTGCGCGAGAGCCCGTCGCTCGACATCATGGAGAAGCTGCGCGAGCGCGGGGCGCACATCGAGTACCTCGACCCGTACGTGCCGAGCATCCGGTTCGCGGGCGGCACGCTCAAGAGCGTGGCGTTCACCCCGGCCCAGCTCAAGCGCTTCGACTGCGTCATCATCGCAACGGCGCACAAGAACGTGGACTACTCGGCCCTGCTGCGGTACTCGAAGGGCGTGGTGGACACGCGCAACGCCCTCGCCGGCAAGCGCTCGTCGAAGATCGTGCGCCTGTAGTCCCCGAAGGTCCGCCGCCGACGCCCCCGGTGAGCCCCGCGCCCGCCGGGGGCGTCCTGCGTCCGCCCCGGTGCCCGCGGGGACTCAGGCGCGCGCGGTACGTCGCGCGGCGAGCCCCACCCAGGCCGCACCCAGCGCGAGCCCGACGAGGAACGGCGCGGCCTCGGGACGGCCGAGCACGACCGCGCGCGCCGCAAGGGCGGCGCACACCACCGCGCCCGCCAGTTCCAGCGCCCCACCGGCGTCCCATGCGATCCGCTTGTGCGGCACGTGACCGCCGGTCTTGGGGGTGCGCACGAACTCGCCGGTGCTGCGCGCCAGGCCCTCGAGCACCGCGCGCGTGAGCCACCACGTCAGGCCACCGCACAGCACGAGTGCCACCGCGACGTCGGCCCACGCGCGCGCCCCGCGTCGCCCGGCGCGCCACTGCCCGAGCGCGAGGAACAGCACCACGGGCAGCGTCCCGAGCGCGAACAGCGCGACCTGCGAGAGCACGACCACCCCCGCGGGGGTGGTCGTGGGCAGCGCGAGCAGCGGCGCGGTGGCCACCACCAGCACGAGCAGGAACGGGTAGACGAGGTTCGCGGTCAGGTGGACCGCGGCCTCGAACCGCGTGCGCCACGACCACGGCGCACGCGCGATGGCGGGCAGCAGCTTGCGCGCCGTCTGGATCGCGCCCTTCACCCAGCGGTGCTGCTGCGCGCGAAACGCCCGCATGTCACTCGGCAGTTCCGCGGGGACCACCACAGCGGGGTCGTACACGAACCGCCACCCGGCGAGCTGCGCGCGATAGCTCAGGTCGAGGTCCTCGGTGAGCGTGTCGTGCTGCCAGCCACCCGCGTCCTCGATGCAGGCCCGCCGCCACACCCCGGCGGTGCCGTTGAAGTTGAAGCATCGCCCGCTGGCCTGGCGAGCGGACTGCTCCACGAGCAGGTGCGCGTCGAGCAGCACCGCCTGCGCGCGCGCGAGCCAGCCCGCGTCGCGGTCGAGGTGCCCCCAGCGCGCCTGCACCAGCCCCACGCGCGGATCGGAGAGGTGCGGCAGCACGCGGCGCAGGAAGTCGGGCGAGGGCACGAAGTCGGCGTCGAACACCGCCACGAACGGGCTGCCCTCGAGCGCGAGGCCATGGGCCAGCGCCCCGGCCTTGAACCCGGTGCGCGCCCCGCGACGGACGTGCTCGATGCGCAGCCCGGCCGCGCGCGCGCGGGCCACGGCCTCGGCACCGATCGCCGCCGCCGCCTCGCCCGAGTCGTCGAGCAGCTGCACGTGGAGTCGGTCGCGCGGCCAGTCGAGCACGGCGACCGCCGCGACGAGGCGGCCCACCACGGCCGACTCGTCGCGCACCGGCAACTGCACGAGCACGGCGGGCTCGTCCCCGGGGCCCCACCACGGCGCGGGAGCCGTCGGGGGGTGCGCGGGCGCGGTCACGAGCGCCCAGCGGTGCGAGGCGTAGGCGAGCAGGCCGAGTTGCGCGACGGCGTAACCGCAGCCGGCGAGGATCGCGAGCGGACCCAAGGGTTCGGGGGTGGGCATCGGCGGCACTCTATCCGAGTGCGCGGCCCCTCGCAGCCCCGTCACGGGCTCGCGCCCGGCATGCACGAACCCCGGCGGGCTCGCGCCCACCGGGGTCCGGTCCCACTCCTGTGCGTCGGGTCAGTTCATGACCTCGAAGTCCGCATCCACCGCACCGTCCCCCTTGCGCTTCGGAGGCTCCGCGGACTCCGCACCCGGGGTCGCGCCCGGGCCCGGCGGCGGGGCCTGCTGGTAGAGCGACTGCGCCGCGGCCATCCACGCCTTGGCGAGCGTATCGGCCGCCGTCTCGATGGCGCGGACGTCATCGCCCTTCACCGCGTCGCGCACGGTCTTGATGCCGTCCTGCAGCGACGACTTCGTGGCCTCGTCGAGCTTCTCGCCGTGCTCGGAGATGCCCTTCTCGACCTCGTACGCCTTGGCCTCGCCCGAGTTGCGCGCCTCGGCCAGGGCCTTGAGGCGCTGGTCCTCCTCGGCGTGCGACGCGGCGTCGTCCACCATGCGCTGGATCTCGTCGTCCTTCAGACCGCTCGAGGCCTCGATGCGGATGCTCTGCTCCTTGCCGGTGTCCTGGTCGCGCGCCGAGACGTGCAGGATGCCGTTCGCGTCGATGTCGAACGTCACCTCGATCTTGGGCGTGCCGCGCGGCGCGGGCCGGATGCCGTCGAGGTGGAAGCGACCGAGACTCTTGTTGCCCGAGACCATCGGGCGCTCGCCCTGCATCACGTGCACCTCGACCGTGGGCTGCGCGTCGGCCGCGGTCGAGAACGTCTCGCTCTTGCGGGTCGGGATGGTGGTGTTGCGCGTGATGAGCGGGGTCATGACGCCACCCAGCGTCTCGATGCCGAGCGACAGCGGGGTCACGTCGAGCAGCACGACGTCCTTCACCTCGCCCGAGAGCACCGCGCCCTGGATGGCCGCGCCGATGGCGACGACCTCGTCGGGGTTCACGCCCTTGTGCGGCTCCTTGCCGAAGATCTCCTTCACCAGCTCCTGCACGCGCGGCATGCGGGTCGAACCACCGACGAGCACGACCTCGTCGATCTGCGCGGGGGTCAGGCCGGCGTCCTTGAGCGCCTGCAGCACCGGGCCGCGGCAGCGCTCGATGAGCGGCGCCACGATCTGCTCGAGCTTGGCGCGCGACAGCGTCACGTTGAGGTGCTTCGGACCGTTCTGGTCGGCGGTGATGAACGGCAGGTTGACGTCGGTCGAGAGCGTGCCCGAGAGCTCGCACTTGGCCTTCTCGGCCGCTTCCTTGAGGCGCTGCAGGGCCATCGGATCG
>JBJTRI010000111.1:0-4109 GCA_046076045.1 bacterium | reverse complement strand
GCTCCGGGCTGCCTTTATCGCAGCGGCTGATGGCCGGCAGGTGGCCGTACTCTGCCCCACGACACTTCTCGCTGAGCAGCACTTCCGAACGTTCTCCGATCGGGTCGCCGACTTCCCCGTCCGGCTCGCAGAGCTCTCGCGATTCCGCTCCGCAGCGGAAACGCGGGATGCCATCGAGAAGATCAATCGTGGCGAGATCGATATCGTGATCGGCACCCACAAGCTTCTGTCCGCCGACATCCGCTTCCGAAATCTCGGGCTGGTCATCATTGACGAAGAGCATCGCTTCGGAGTTCGCCAGAAGGAAGCGCTCAAGGCACTGCGGGCCGAAGTGGATGTGCTGACGCTCACCGCCACGCCCATCCCGCGCACGCTGCAACTGGCGTGCTACGGCGACCTCGACCTGTCGCTCCTGCACGGGCGTCCGGCGGGGCGCGGGCGACTCGTGACGCGGGTCACGAGCGAGGCGCGGTTCCCGCAGGTCGTGGACTTCATGGCGAGCGAGATCGCCGAGGGTCGTCAGGCGTACGTGGTCGTGCCGGCGATCGAGGAGGGGGCGCGCGGCGACCTCAAGGCGGCCGAGACCGAGGTCGCGCACCTGCGCGCGCTCCCGCGCCTGAAGGGGGTCGAGGTCGGCCTGCTGCACGGCCGCATGAAGGCGGACGAGAAGCAGGAGGTCATGGACCGCTTCCGCGCGGGCACGCTGAAGGTGCTCGTCGCGACCACGGTGATCGAGGTGGGCGTGGACGTGCCCAACGCCACGCTCATGGTGGTGCTCAACGCCGAGCGTTTCGGGCTCACACAGTTGCACCAGCTGCGCGGGCGCGTGGGGCGCGGCGAGCACCGCTCGGTGTGCGTGTTCGTGGCCGGGCCGCAGGCCGGTCCGGGCGGCGAGGAGCGGCTCGAGATCATGGCGCGCACCGACGACGGGTTCGTGCTCGCCGAGGAGGACCTGCGCCTGCGGGGATTCGGCGAGTTGTGGGGCACGCGGCAGGCCGGCCTGCCCGCCTTCAAGCTGGCCGACCCGGTGCGCGACGCGGTCATGCTGGAGTCCGCGCGCGACCTGGCGCGGGCGCTGGTGGCCTCGGACCCGCACCTGCTCGCGCCCGCGCACGCGGGGCTGCGCGAGTTGCTGCGCGACCGGTTCCGCGAACCGCTCGAGATGGCGCTCGCGGGCTGACGCCCGGAGCGTGACCGCGCCGCGCTGGCCGCCCCGGCGCGCGCCCGCGGCGCGAGGTACGCCCCGCGCGGGCGGTCCGCCGTGACGAGCGACCGTCCCATTCGCTACTCTCACCGCATGACCGGCCTGCCACTCCAGTGCCCCGGCTGCGGGGCGCGCTACCTGCTCCCGCCCTCGCTGCTCGGCGACGTGGGCGCGCAGGTGCGTTGCCCGGCCTGCGCGCACTCGTTCAACGTGGACGTGAACGGCGCGGTGGTGACGCCCTCCGACGCGGTGGATCCGCGCCGCGCGGTGGCGCGCGCGGTGCTCGACGAACTCGCGGCGCGCCTCGGCGGGTCGCTCGACGACGCGGCGCGCGACCGCCGCCTGTTCGCCCAGCACGGCCCCGACCTCATGGCGGCGTGGGACGAGTACCGCCGCCGTGCGGGCAGCGATGCGCCCTCGCGCGCGTTCCGCGAGGAGTTGAGCGAGCGCTTCGGCGTGGAGTTGTTCCCGCAGGGCAGCGAGTGACGATGGCGGCCCACGTGGCCGCAGCGGACGAGGCCCCCGCGGGTCGGTGCGACCCGCGGGGGCCTCGCGTGCATGAGCGGCAACATCCGACGGCCGCCCCCGATGCGTTGGGGGCGGCCGTCCCGTCGGCCCAGGGGGGAACCGACGTCAGCGAGCGATGAGGATCCGGCTCGTGGTCGTGGCCCCGCCCCGGCGCACGTTCACGAAGTACACACCCGGCGCCTGACGCGAGCCGTCCCACGCGAGCGAGTGCGTGCCCGCGGCGAAGGGAGCGTCGGCCAGAACCGCGACCTCGCGGCCCTGCAGGTCGAGCACAGTGGCGCGCACGTCGCTCGGACGCGCGACCGCGAACGACACCGCGAGGCGGCCCGGCGTGGGGTTGGGGCCCACGGTGACGCGCAGGGCGCCGGCGGCCTCGGCCACCACCGCACGGTCGTCGTCGCGATCGTCGTCGTCGGCCACCGGGCCCGAGACGCCGCGGATGTGCTCCTGCGCGCGGGCCCACACGAGGTCCGCGACCTGACGGCCGAGGGCGCGCGAGTGCAGGTCACCGTCGGTGAAGTGGATGCCTCCGAGCAGGCGCGAGTACCCGGCCTCGTCCGCGGCCTCGGAGAACGTGTTCCAGCGCAGCGTGACCGGACGGCTCGGGGCCACTCCGGGCTCCACCTTGCTGCTGCCGGCGGCGATCGTGACGGAGTGGCCGAACCGGTCGCTGCCCGTGACGCGCTTGAGGATCTCGGCCGACGCCGAGCTGAACGCGCTGTGACCCGACGGGTACTCGGCGAACGGCGGGGTGACGAAGGTGGCCGGCTGGTACGGCGTCCACTGCTCGCCACGCACCAGCGTGCGGCCCACGAACGGCACGTAGGCCTCGACCATGCGGCCCGCGTAGAGGAAGCGGACGGAGGTGATGGGGCGGGGGCTGTCGAAGTGGGCCTTGGCATCCCACACCGCGATGCCGGCGTCCATGACCGCGTTGCCGAGGGCGAAGAACATCTTCACGTCGTCGGCGAACGTGTGGCGGTCGCGCGCCGAGACCACCTCGGCGAACAGCGTCCAGTGGCCCGGCGGCAGCTCGGTGCGCGGACCGTCGGCCCAGTACTCGGCGATCGCCTTGCCGCGGTCGTCGAGTTGCGCGTTGATCGCGAGCACGTCCTCGGCCTGGCGCTCGTAGTCGCGGCTCGGCCAGCGCGCGGGGCCCGCCGGACGCAGTGCGTCGCCGGTCGCGAGCGCGAACGGCTTCACGTGGCCCCAGTGCGGTGCGATGAAGCCGGGCGCCACGAACCCACCCGCGCCGTTCGAGAAGCGCAGCGGCTGCCAGTGGTTCGGGTCCACGATCTCGTCGAGCGTGTTCACCGGCGTGTAGCCCGTGTAGTCGCTGTACGCGCCGGTGTGCAGGTCGCCCAACTGGTTCGCGCCGTCGCCGTGACGGAACTCGGTGAGCGTGCGGGCGCAGAGGTTGCCGACACCCTGTGCGGTCGCGACGTCGGTGCCGAGGTCGTCGGGGTCGTAGCCGAGCGACGCCATGCGGGCGCGGGCCACGTCGCGCCCAGCGGGGAAGATGTCGAGGAGGGTGCGGTACATGGCGTAGCTGTAGGCCTTCTCGCGGTGCGCGGCGTCGCGCTCCGCGAACGGGCGCCGGAAGCCGGGCCGCGCGAGGGTCGGGACCGCGACCTCGTCGTAGCACGCCCACGCGTCGAAGCCGGCGGTGTGCACCATGCCGATGGCGCGCGCCGTCATGGGCGGTCCGAGGCGCTGCAGGCGCACGGCCTCGAGCAGCGTCTGGTTCCACTTCACCGCAAGCGTGGGCTCGGCCGCGGGGATGGGGTCGTGACCACGGCCACGGCCGCGCTCCTGATCGGCGTGGACGGGTGCGGCGAGTGCGGCCATGGCCAGCAGCGCCATGGCGAGGCGGAGGATGCGGGACGACTTCTTCATCGGAGAACCCCCTGGTTCCGGGATGAACGGATTCGGCGGTCGGGCACGTGACGCGTGGGGTCGTGCGCACTCGCCACCCGGGATGGGACTGGAATCGCGAGACGATTCCGTTCCCTCAGGTGGGTAATGTCCTACTGAAATACATCGCGCTCCATGAAACTCGTCCCTCCGGTCGCAGTCACAAGGAACTTTGTTCACCACGGGCGACCTCGGGGTGAGGTCGTATCGTACGATGTTGTTCCACACCGTACCGGTGTTCGGCGCAGGTGAACATGTTTAAAAAAATCGGGGAGATGGGGACGCAAGAAAATTTAGTGATATATTGACTGTGCGGATCGTAGGGTTTGAGATGTAATCGCGCTCGAAAGCCCCAAGACTCCCTCACTTTTTCCTTTTGCCTTTCTACTTTTTCCTTGAGGAACGTTTATGGCTTCGCGGTTTTATGCGTTGGTGTTTGTGGCTTTGACTGGGGTTTTGGGCA
>JBJTRI010000110.1:0-11525 GCA_046076045.1 bacterium | reverse complement strand
GGTCCGCGCCGTCATCCCCCCGTCCCGGTTCGAGGCCCGCCATGTCGTCCGATCCCGAGCGCACCTTCCTGCACGACCTGGCCAGCCCGGTCACCGCGCTGCAGATCACGCTCGCGGCCCTGGTCGAGGACCTCGGCGAGGGCTCGGAGAACGCCGAGCAGGCCAAGCTGGCGCTCTCGCTCACCGAGCGCATCGCGACCATGCTGAAGGCCCGCCGCAGCGCCCTGCAGGCCGAGAGCCGCCCGCCCGAGGGCACCCCGTGAGCCCGGAGCGCAAGCTGCGAGTGCTGGTGGCCGACGACGAGGAGATCCTGCGCGAGGTGCTGGCGTTCGAGTTCCGACGCCGCGGACACGAGGTGGTCGAGGCCGCCAACGGTCACGAGGCATTCGAGCTCATCTCGGCGAACCCCGTGGACGTGGTCGTCACCGACGTCCGCATGCCCGACGGCGACGGGGTGGAACTGCTGCAGCGCATCAAGGCGCACGACATCCGCCTGCCGGTCGTCATCTTCATCACCGCGCTCACCGACCTCACGCACGCCGACGCCTACGACATGGGCGTCGAGGCCATCTTCAGCAAGCCGTTCGACCGCAAGGCGCTGCTCGCGGTCGTCGAGCGGCTGGCGCTGCCCGTGCTCGAGCGGCTCGCGGTCCCGCCCTCGGCGCGCGAGGTGTACGCCGACATCGTGCGTGCCCATCCGGACCCGGCCGCGGCGCGCGCCGAGCACGCGTTCGCGTTGGGGCGGGGCGGGTTCTTCACCGGCGACCCCACCGGTGTTCCGGCCGAGGGGCGCACGGTGGCGTTCCAGGTCCATCTGGGTCCCGCCGAGGAGCCGCCGCTGGCCGGGGTGGGTGTGGTGCGCTGGCGGCGCGAGCAGTCCGTGGGTGGCCTGCACGCGGGAGCGGGGATCGAGTTCGGCTACCTCGAGGACCCGGCGCGTCGCCGCTGGGGGCCCGCGATCGTCACGCTCGACGAGCTCGCGTTCATCCCGCGCGACTGACCCGCCTCAGCCGCGTGCCGCGCCGCGCGGCAGTCGCACCACGAACCGCGTGTGGGGGCTGCTCCGGTCGAGCGTGAGGGTGCCGTCGTGGGCGTCCACGATGCGGGCCGAGATGCTGAGCCCCAACCCGGTGCCCTTGCCGACCTCCTTGGTCGTGAAGAACGGGCTCATCATGCGGGCCGCGACCGTCTCGGGGATGCCCGTGCCGGAGTCCGTGACCACCAGGTCCACGGTGTCGTCGTGCTCGCTCCACTCGAGCCGCACCCATGGCATGGGCTGACCCACCACCGCGTCGAACGCGTTGCTGAGCAGGTTGAGCAGTACCTGTGAGATCTCGACCGCACGGCAGCGGAGCACGGCCGGTGCGGGCGGAGGGAGGCGTTCGAGCCGCACGTTGCTCTGGCGGAAGCGGGCCTCGCACAGCTGCAGCGTGTCCTCGACGATGCGGTCGAGCGTGGTCTCCACCATGGGGTCGCGCGAGCTCTCACGCGAGAAGCTCTTGAGCGAGGCCACGATGCGGGCGATGCGCTCGGCGGCGGTGAGCGTGCGTTGCAGGCCCCGCTCCAGCAGCGCGCGGTCCACCTCGCCCTCGTGGACGAGTTCGAGCAGCTGCTGGGTGCCGAGTAGGATGCCGGTGAGCGGGTTGTTCACCTCGTGCCCCACGCCCGCGGCCATCTCGCCGAGTGACGCCAACTTGGCCGACATGGTCATGACCGCGAGCTGCTCCTGCTCGCGCTGCACCGCCTGCTGGCGCTCGAGCACGGTCGTCATCTGACGCGAGACGGTGTCGAAGAACCGCAACAGGTTCTGGTCGACGCGCTGCTCGCGTTCGGCGAAGAACTCGAGCACCGCGACCACCTGGCCACCGGATTGCACCGGCAGCGCCACGCCGAAGACGGGCGGGAAGCCCTGGAACGCGGCACGGCGCCGGAACTTCTCGGAGGGGCGCACGTCGTCGAGCCACTGCAACTGCCCGGTCTCGTGCGCCGAGCCCACGAACCCCTTGCCCTTGCGGACGACGGTGGCCTCGGTGACGCGCACGAAGTCACGGTAGCGCGCGGCGTCGGTGCGGTACCAGATGCCCGACGACACGAGTTCCTCGGGGTCGTCGGGGTTCACGACGAACGCGTGCCCGATGTTCCAACCCAGTTCGAGGCAGACCTCGCGCAACACCAACTCGATCGCGGGGCGGATGTCGGTGAGGTTGGAGGCCGCCACCGAGACGCGGTGGAGCAGGTCCGAGAGCCGGTGCTCCCACTGCAGGCGGGCGAGCACGCCCTCGGTCTTGGCGCGCGCCGTGCGCTCCGAGCTGAGCAGCATGAGGAAGTCGAAGATGCTGTCGCCGACCGGGAAGTCGCTGAAGTCGAGGTTCCACGAGGTGATGCGGTCGGGCGAGGTGAGCGAGGGGCGCAGCAGGAACAGGAACTGCTCGTCGCCCGTGCCCGAGCGGATCACCTGCCCGCGCAGCCGCATGTCGGGGGGCGAGAGGTCGGCCGCGGTCGGCATGTCGTCGCGCGGCCCCAGCAGCAGCAGGTCCCCGACGAGGCGCTCGGGGCGCGGCCGGTCGTCGAGCCCGGTGGGGCGATGGACCTGGAAGAACTCCGCGTAGTGGCGGCCCACCGCGAGGCTCGGGAACACCTTGTGGATCGAGCGCCCGACGTGGAGCAGCGTGCCGTCGCCGTCGGTGACGAGCCCGAACGGGAAGATGCCGTCCCACTGGTCGGAACGGACGCGAAGGACGATGGCGCTCGACGGCTCGGACGGGGTCACGGGGGACTCAGGCCGAGATGCGGAGCTCGAACTCGTCGTGGTCGGAGCGCGTGCCGGCGGGGATGTGCTCGATCGCGACCTTCACGGCGTGCTTCTTCGCGAGGCCCGAGAGCAGGCCGCTCACCATGGGGCCGAGACCCTTGCGGGTCGAGTGATAGTGCACGCGCAGCGAGTCGGGGCCGGTCTCCTCGACCGTGAACCGAGGCGGGTTCAGGTGCGGCATGACCGAACCCATGTGGGTGTGCAGGCCGTTCAGGTTCTTGAGGCATGTGCGGAAGTCGCGCCCGAAGAAGTCCATGATCTCGCCGTAGCCCTCGGCGGCGGTGTACGTGACCCAGTACTCGCCGAACGCGCACAGCAGCTGGTCGGCCGGGATGTCGAGCGTCTCGGACGCTGCGCCCACCACCGAGTAGGTGACCGCGTCGGGGTAGGTGTTCATGGCCACGAACTCGTCCACCTCGACGCCCGCCTTGCGCCGGATGTCCTGCCACACCGACTCCCCGAACCGGTCCACGATCATCGAGCGGACCGCCATGTTCACCATGCCGTACATGCGGGATACCTCACGAGGGCTCTGCGGGACGAGGCGCGGAGGGGCGCGGGCGGGCGTTGGCGCCCCGCAGGCGCCCGGGCGGACCGGACCGGGCCATGCTACGGGAGCCGAGGGGGCCCGGGCAATGCCCGCGGACGTGACCGCGGGGGCGTGCCGTGCGAGGCTGCGACCTCCCCGGAGGCCTCCCATGCGCATCCTCGTGCTCGGCGGTACGCGGTTCCTCGGTCGTCACCTCGTCCATGCGGCGCTCGCCCGCGGGCATGCCCTGACTTTGCTCCACCGCGGGCGCTCGGACGCCTCGGCGTTCCCCGAGGCCGAGCACCTGATCGCCGACCGCGAGGGCGACCTCGGTGTGCTCGCCGGGCGGACCTGGGATGCGGTCGTGGACCCGTCCGGGTACCGCCCCGGGGTGGTCGCGGCCTCGGCGCGGGCGCTGGCGGGCGCGGTGGGGCGCTACCTGTTCGTCTCCACGATCTCGGTCCACGCCAAGCCCCTCATGCCCGGGGCCGACGAGCATGCGCCGCGCATCCGGCTCGCCGATCCGGGGGTGAGCGACGGGACGCCCGAGGCCTACGGCGGGCTCAAGGCCCTGTGCGAGGACGAGGTGGCGGCCGTGTTCGGGGCCCGCGCCACGGTGGTGCGGCCGGGGCTCATCGTGGGGCCGCACGACACCACGGACCGGTTCCCGTACTGGCCGCGCCGACTCGCGCGCGGCGGCGAGGTGCTGGCCCCCGGGCGCCCCGAGGCTCCCGTACAGATGGTGGACGCGCGCGACCTCGCGGCGTGGATGCTGGACCTGCTCGAGCGCGACCGCGCCGGGACGTTCAACGCCGTCGGGCCCGAGCGACCATTCACCATGGCGGAGGCGCTGACGCACATCGCCGCCGGGGTGGGCGTGGACCCGGCGCTAACGTGGGTGGACGAGGCGTTCCTGCTCGCGCACGAGGTGGTGCCGTGGGTCGGCCTGCCGTTGTGGGTGCCCGCGGCCGACGACGCGTTCGTGCGCATGTCGAACGCGCGCGCACTCGCCGAGGGACTGCGCACGCGCCCGCTCGCGGCGACCGCTCGCGACACCCTGCAGTGGGAGCGCTCGCTCGCCCCCGGTGCGCGCCCAACGTCACCGGTCCTGTCGGCCGAGCGCGAGCGCGAGGTGCTCGCGGCGTGGCACGCGCGCAGCGGGTGAGGGGTCAGGCGCGCGCGCGGCGGCGCGTGAGCGTGCGATAGCGGCTCGCGGGGGGGCCGCCGGGTGTCCACGGTTCGCCTTCGAGCGGGTCGCGCACCTCGAGGAACGTCCAGCGCGCGAGGCCGGGGTCGGTCGAGAGCACCTCGCGGACCCCGTGCTCGCGCAGCACCACCGCCAACTCGAACGAGCGGTCGAGCGTGGTGGCACCGCCACCGTCGAAGCGCGCCAGCACCTCGGCCGCGACCGTGGCGTGGCGTTCGGTGGGCCCGACGAGGCGGACCTGCGGCGAGCGCACGAGGGCCTCGACGAACGCCCACGCGTCGGCCGGGCGGAGTGGTCGGGCGACCGCGTGACGGTGGGTGACGAACCCGAGGAACTCGTGCACCGCGCTCCACGGCAGCACCCACGGCGACTCGCCCCCGGCCAGCGACTCGAGCAGCGCGGCCGCGCGCGCGTGCCCCGGGGCGCCGCGATTGGCGGCGAGCGCGAGCAACCCGGCGTCCACGGCGATCACGACTCCTCCGTGGGGCGGGGCGTGCGCCCCGGGCGCGCGGGGTCGAGCAGGAACGGCCCCAGGTCGAACGAGGGCAGGGCGACGCGTGCTCGTCGCGCGCCTCGGTCCGCCGCAAGACCGGCGCGCAGGGTGCGCTCGATCGTCTCGGTGAGCGTGCGACCCTCGGCGGCGGCGCGTTGACGGAGGGAGGCGAGCAGGGCCGGGTCCAGCTGCAGGGTCGTGCGTTTCATATGAGTAAGCATAACATAAGGCAAGGGCGGTGCGCAGGGTCGGGTCGGCGCGCTTGTGCGCGCACCGGGCGTGCGGCATCATCACGCGGTCCGTACCCACCCATAACCCAAGGAGTCCCCATGGCGGTTCGCAAGAAGACCGCGGTCAAGCGCTCGGTCGACACCGGCGCCACGCCCGGCCACGTGAAGGACATGAAGCTCGCCCGCGAGGGCAAGGCCCGCATCGAGTGGGCCGACCGCAACATGCCGGTGCTGCGCGCGATCCGCGCGCGCTTCGCGAAGGAGCGCCCGCTCAAGGGGCTGCGCATCGCGGCGTGCCTGCACGTCACCACCGAGACCGCGAACCTCGCCCGCACGCTGCAGGCGGGTGGCGCCGACGTGTTCCTGTGCGGCTCGAACCCGCTCAGCACCCAGGACGACGTGGCCGCGGCGCTCGTGCAGCACTACGGGATCCCGACCTACGCCATCAAGGGCGAGGACCACCAGACCTACTACTCGCACATCGTCAGCTGCATCGAGGCCCGTCCGCACATCACCATGGACGACGGCTGCGACCTCGTGACGGTGCTGCACACCAAGAAGAAGCAGTTCCTCAAGGACGTCTTCGCCGGCACCGAGGAGACCAGCACGGGCGTGACCCGTCTGCGCGCCATGGCCGCCGACAGGACGCTCAAGTACCCGGTCATCGCGATCAACGACGCCGACACCAAGCACCTGTTCGACAACCGCTACGGCACCGGCCAGAGCACCATGGACGGCGTGCTGCGCGCCACGAACATGCTGGTGGCGGGTTCGACGGTCGTCATCGCCGGCTACGGGTGGTGCGGTCGCGGTCTCGCGGCCCGCGCCAAGGGCATGGGCGCCACGGTCATCGTGACCGAGATCAACCCGGTCCGCGCCCTCGAGGCGGCCATGGACGGCTACATGGTCATGGCCATGGAGGACGCCGCGTCCAAGGGTGACCTGTTCATCACGGTGACGGGCAACAAGTCGGTCCTGCGTCGCGAGCACTTCCTCGCCATGAAGGACGGCGCCATCATCGCGAACAGCGGCCACTTCAACGTCGAGATCGACATCCCGGCGCTCGAGCGTCTGTCGTCGGGTAAGAAGGTCGCCCGCGCCTACGTGGAGGAGTTCCGCCTCAAGGGTGGCAAGCGCCTCTACCTGCTCGGCGAGGGTCGCCTCATCAACCTCGCGTCGGCCGAGGGGCACCCGGCCATGGTCATGGACATGTCGTTCGCGAACCAGGCCATGTCGGTCGAGTACCTGAAGAAGAAGGCCTCGAAGCTGCAGAAGAACGTGTACGTGGTGCCGGAGGCGATCGACAAGGAGGTGGCCCGTCTCAAGCTGAAGAGCATGGGGACCTCCATCGACACGCTCACGCCGGAGCAGGTGAAGTACCTGGCGAGCTGGAGCGAGGGCACGTAGTCCGCACACGTCCCCGTGGATTCGCGACGCCCCGGTGGGTCCTCCCACCGGGGCGTCGTCGTTCCCGGACAGGCCCGGCCACGGTCGTCAGGCCGCGGCGGTGCGGCCCGCGTCGTGCCCACGGCGAGCGTCGTGGGACGGGGGGCGTCTCAAGGGCGGCGGCGACGGTCGCGGTAGAGGTGGCGCAGCAGCAGCACCTGTCCGTAGTGCCCCGCGTAGTGCTCGACGATGTGGTAGAGGATCCAGCGCACGCGGATGCGCGTACGCGACCCGTCCATGCGCTGGCGGACCACGAACCGGTCGAGGTCGGCGTCGCCGAGGGCGCGGACCGCGGCGGTGACGTGGGCGCGCGCCCGGTCCGAGAGCCTGCGGTGGCGGGCCAGCGTCCACCCGGCCAGCGCGGCCGGCGGGCGGCCGTTCGGGGGCAGCGGCAGGCCGTCGTCGTCGGGGTGGATGCCGAGCACGGGGCGAAGGAACCGCTCCTTCATGACCTCGAAGTCGCCCCCCACCGTCCGCAGCGAGGCGGGCGAGAACCGGCCGAGGGCGACCTCGATCCAGTAGGTCTCCACCACGGCCAGGTGGGCGAGGAGCATGCCGATGGAGTTGGTCCCACGCCGGGGCTGCCACTCCAGCTCGGCCGCCGTGGCGCCGCGCAGGTCGGCCCACAGCAGGGCCCGCAGGTCGTCCATCTGGGCGAGGAACGTCATGGCCTCGCGGGAGCGGCCGCGGGCGGGGCGAAGGTCCCAGGTCTTGGGGCGCGGGGTCGGCATGGGGGGCTCCGTAAGGGGGGCGGGACCGGCGAGGGGCGGCGAGAGGCCGCCTTGAGTGACGGGCGGTTGCGGCCGATACCTCCGGTGTCGGGGAGCAGGGTGGGCCAGGCGCGGAGCGCCCGTCAAGACCCATCCGTGGGCACGCGCGGTCTCGACCGCGCCGCAGGGAGGGGGCGTGTGAGCATCCACGAGCGTGAGTCGGCAGCGCCGCGACCGGGGGCAGCGCCCCACGGTCCCGACGCGCATGCCCACGCGCGCGACGCCCATGCGTCCGAGCCCGACGCGCACGCGCGCGAGCACGCGCACGACGACGACGCGAGCGCGGCCAGCAACTTCCGGTTCCCCGAGGGGTTCCTGTGGGGCGCGGCGACCTCGTCGCACCAAGTCGAGGGCGACAACAAGGCCAACGACTGGTGGGCGTGGGAGCAGGCCGGCCGCACCGCCGAGCCCAGCGGACTCGCCTGCGACCACTACCGCCGCTTCCGCGAGGACTTCGACATCGCGCAGGCGCTGTCGCACAACGCGCACCGGTTCTCGATCGAGTGGAGCCGCATCGAGCCCGAGGAGGGGCGCTGGTCCGAGGAGGGCATCGAGCACTACCGGCAGGTGCTGCTGGCGCTGCGCGAGCGCGGCATCGAGCCCGTCGTGACGCTGTTCCACTACACGCTGCCGCAGTGGATGGCCGAGAAGGGCGGTTGGGAGAACCCGGCGATCGAGGTCGCCATGGAGCGCTACACCGAGAAGGTGATGCGCGAGTACGGCCCGCTCGTGAAGTGGTGGATCACCCTCAACGAGCCCGTGGTGCAGGTCTTCAAGGGCTGGCTGCTCGGACAGTGGCCGCCGGGCCGCGTGCGGGCGTGGGGCACGGCGCTCAAGGTGCTGCGCCACATGCTGCGCACCCACGTGCGCATGTACCACGTCATCCACGCGCACCGCTCCGACGCGCGCGTGAGCATCGCCAAGCACGCGCTCGCGCTGTCGCCCGACGACCCGAACCGCTGGCTCGACCGGCAGTCGGTCAAGGTCCGCGGCCACCTGTTCAACCACCTGTTCGTCGAGGCGCTGCACACCGGAATGCTGCGCGTGCCGGGCCTGTTCTGGGAGAACCTGCCGCTCAAGCGCACGCTCGACTTCATCGGCGTCAACTACTACACGCGCGACTTCGTGCGGAACTCCGGCATCAGTCTACCCGGGTTCGTGGGCGACTTCGCCAAGCGCGACCACCGCATGCAGCGCGGCAAGGCGAACGACCTCGGCTGGGAGATCTACCCCGAGGGTCTGGCGCAGTTCATGCGCGAGTACGCGGTCTACGACCTGCCCATCCTGGTGACCGAGAACGGCATCCCGACGCGCAACGACGACGACCGCTGGATGTTCCTGTTCATGCACCTGTGGCAGGTCGCGCGCGCGGTGTCCGAGGGGGTGGACGTGGTGGGCTACCTGCACTGGTCGCTGCTCGACAACTTCGAGTGGGCCGACGGCTACGGCGCCCGCTTCGGGCTGGTCGAGGTGGACTTCGAGACGCAGGAGCGCCGCATCCGCCCGAGCGCCTGGCGCTACGCCCAGATCATCCGGCGCAACGAACTGTAGGGCGGGACCGGATGCGCGAAGGCCCGGGGCGCGTGGCGCTCCGGGCCTTCGTGCGGCAGCGGGGGACGGGCGTCAGTTCAGCACGGTGACGCGGCGGGTGGCCGTGGCCTTGCCCATGCGCGCGTGCACCATGTAGAGGCCCGGTGCCAGGCCGTCGCTGCGGAACGTGTGCTCGGTGAAGCCGCGCTCGGCGTGGCCACGGAACTCGGTGCGCACGCGGCGGCCCTGCATGTCGAAGGTCTCGACCACGGCGTCCCCCGCGGCCGGCCACTCGATCGTGAGCGAGGCCTTGCCGGCGACCGGGTTGCGCGACAGCGCGAGGTGCGGGCGGAACCGGGCCGAGCCCTCGGGGGTGACCCCGGCCGTGCTGCTCGGGTACACGGTCAGGCGCACGCCCTCGGCGTACACCTTGACGCCCGGGATGGTGAGGACGGCGTCGCCGTCGGGCATCACCTGGCCCTGCTGCAGGATGCGGCCGTCGTCGAGCGTGCGGACCTCGTACTTGTAGTTCACGCCGGTCGCGACCAGGAACCGCTGCAGGCGGCGCGGGGTCACGTCCACCGTGACCGACTCGGGCGCCGCCATGATGCCGTCGATCGTACGCAGCGACTTCGTGCGCAGGGTGACGTCCCAGTGCACCCACATCTCGTCGATCGTGAACTCGTCCCAGTCGAGGGCGCCGTTCAGGTTGCCGATGGGGTCGGCGCTCGTGGGGTCGCCGTCGCCGTACGAGCTGTTCGCCGAGCTGTTCGAGAACGCCGGGTAGCTCTGGTCGTTGCGGTACTTGTAGAGCTGCCGGGTGGCCATCATGGGGAACCACTCGGTCTGCTCGTGCGTGGTGTAGTGGTCGCGCGTGTCCCAGAACCACGCGCCGCCGGCCTTGTTGTGCTCCATCTGCTGGAAGTAGGCGACCTTCTCCTGCCAGCCGACGATGTCGTCGTTGATGCCCGCGAACGCCACGATGGGCGCCGAGCCGCGGTGACGCGCGATGCGCGCCTGCTCGCGGCCGTCCATCCACTGGAACACGCGCGGGCCCGCGGTGGTGGGCAGGTCCATGTCGGGCGAGCCCCACATGCGGTCGAGCGACGAGCGCAGCTCGGGGAACACGTCGGGCTGGTAGCCCAGGCAGATCTTGGGGATCACCGAGAGCGCGCCCGCGATGCGCTCGGGGTGGTGCCACGCGAGGAAGAACGCGAACGAGCCGCCCATGGAGACGCCCATCGCGTACACGCGCTTGGGGTCGTGCGGCATGGTCTCGTTGGCCCAGTCGAGCAGGTAGAGCACGCGCTGCTCGGTGTAGTCCACCACGAGCCCGCCGTTGCGCACCGCGTTGATCGGCTGCTCGAGGTCGTAGTTCTCCTCGTAGCCGAAGTAGAAGCTCGCGAAGTCGCCGGTGGGCAGGTAGTCGTCGATCGACAGCACCCACTCGCCGGGCATGCCGGTTCCGATGAACGAGTTGAAGAAGTTGCCGCCGCGACCGTGACCGTGCAGCACCAACGCGCCGTTGCGAGCGCCCGGGATCACACCCACGTGCCAGGCGCGGCCGGGCGTGTTGCCCATGGCCGGGAATGCCGGGGTGCGCACGTTGGTGGTCCACAGCACGTAGTCCTCGCCGCGCGGCGAGGTGAGCGAGCGCTGCCACACGGGCCGCGGCTTGGTCACCGCCTCGACGACCGGGGTGAGGGTGGAGTTCTGGCCGGGCACGATGGTGTAGTCCGTGCCGAGGCCCACCTTCTCGGCGAACACCGAGTAGTGGTGGAGCGTGTTCTCGCGCGGCGTGTGGACGAACAGGCCCTTGGTGGCGGGCAGCGGGGGCTGCTTCTCGTCGATGCGGTAGGTGAGCGTCTGGCCCAGCAGGGACGAGATGCGCTCGTCCACAGCGCTGTTGCCACCGACCTGCGCGATCTCGACGACGTCGTCGGAGTCGATGCTCTGCATGGGGCCGCCCGAGCGCACGACCCGGTACAGCCAGCCCGTGCCGGGCAGGTTGTCCCAGGTGATGAACGTCTGCCCGTTGCGGTGCTCGGCCTTGACGCCGGACACGACCACGGCGTGCCCCGAGGAGGCGACGGCGAGCATCAGTGCGGCGATTCCGAGGATGCGGCGCAGGTGCGGGAGGCGCGGAAGGTGCATGGTCGGGCTGCCCTCGTGGCGGACGGACGGAAGTTAGCGGATAGGATAGTCAACACATTGCAGAGTGCAAACAATTTCGCGCCCCGGGTGCGGCGCAGGTGAACGCGCGTTCGGGGCGCCTGAACCGGCCTACCGGCGGCTGCGGCGGGCCCCGCCGGGGCCTCTGGGGGCACACGAGGGGCACGGCTGGCGGGGGCGTGGCGTCGTGCGGCTTTCCCGCCCGTCAACCCGCGCCGGCCCGGGCGGGGGCCGGCCCGCTCGGCCATCCGCATCGGCCGGCGGGCCGCGGGGGCTGCTTCTCGTCGATGCGGTAGGTGAGCGTCTGGCCCAGCAGGGACGAGATGCGCTCGTCCA
>JBJTRI010000109.1:0-2396 GCA_046076045.1 bacterium | reverse complement strand
ACGAGCGGCAGGAACGCACCCGAGACCGCGAAGTCGCCGCGGACGGCGTCGAGCGGGGCCAGCAGCACGAGCGCACGCGGGGTCTCGACCAGCGCGGGATGACGGTCGTCGAAGCGCAACAGCACGCGGGCGCTCGTCGCGGGGCGGAACGCCGGCACGGTGGTGAAGCGCGCCTGCGTGAGTGGTTCACCCGGGCGGGCCGGGAAGCCGTCCAGCACCGGGTGGCCCGCGACCGCACGCAGCAGGCGCCACGCGCTACCCGGTGCCGCGGTGTCGTCGTCCTCGAGCCGCCCGGCACCGAGCTGCTCGAGTAGCAGGCTCCACGCCTGACGATTCGCGCGCGGTCCGGGGGCCAGCAGCAGGCCACCGCCGGCACGGTGGAAGTCGAGGATGGCCTGGAGCTCGTTCGGCCCCGGCTGCTCGTGGTCGCCGAGCACGAGCAGGTCGGCGTCGCCCACGCCGCGCGCCAGCCCGACCGCGTCCACCGCACGAACCTCGAGCCCCGAGGCGGGTGAACCCGCGGCCAGCGCCAGACGGAGCGGCGACGGCCCACCGTCCTCGCGCACGATCACGCGCAGCGTGCCGGCGCGTCCGGCCGCGAACACGCGCCGGTTGTCGAGCGGCAGCGCGTCGTCGGGCAGCAGCACCTCGCCGCCCACCTCGGGCGTGGCCGACAGCGGGACGAGCGCGCGCGCCGCTCCCCGCGCACCCAGCGCGACGAACCCGCGTCCCAGCGTGGCCGCGGTCGTGGCGTCGCCCGGGCGCACCTCGCGCGCCTCGAGCGCGAAGTCCTGCATGCTGCCGCCCTCCACCGCGTCGAACGCGGTCGCCTCGACCTCGAGCGCGGGCGGCGCGGCCGGATCGGCCGACGGTGCGGGGGCGGCCGCGGTGAGCGCCGCGTTCGCACGGCTGCGCGGTGCGAGCGGCACCAGGTAGGTGCGCGCCTCGGTCCACGGCCCCGGCGGCAGCGCGAGTCCGTCCTCGGGGAAGCCGCTGCGCTGGAAGTCCGAGACCCAGAACAACTCGCGGTTGAGCGACCGCGCCTCGCGCAGCGTGCGGGCAGCCAGTTCGAGCGCGGCGGTGTGCGAGGTCGCGGCCGCACCGGGGGCGAGCGCCTGCGCGGTCGCACGCAGCCGACCCGTGTCGCCGGTGGGCTCGTTCGAGACCGGGTGCGGGTTGCGGTCGTACGGCACCACCAGCAACGCGTCGCTCGGACCCAGCGTGGCGAGCAGGCTCTCGACGACGCGGCGCGCGGTCGCGGTGAGCGGGCGCCCCTCGGCGTCGGGAGCGCCCATGCTACCCGAGACGTCCACGAGCGCGACCAGCGTGCTCGCGGCGCCGCCCTGTGGTCCGCCCTGCACGGTCGGGCGCGCCATCGCGAGGGCGAGGGCCGCGACCGCGAGCGTGCGCAGCGCGAGCAGCAGCCACTGGCGCAAGCGCAGCCGCCGGATCTCGCTCTGGTTCACCTCGGTGAGGAACTCGAGCGACGGGAAGCGCACCTCGCGCGGCCGCCGACGCGTGAACAGGTGGATGAGCACGGGCAGCGCGGCGGCTCCGAGCCCGAACAGGAAGAACGGGTTCAGGAAGTTCATGCGACGCTCCCGGCGCGTGGTGCGCTCATCGTGCCAGCTCCTGCCACGTCATCGTGGTCGCGTCCCACAGTTCGATGCGCGTCACCGGATGGATCTCCCAGCCGGTCAGGCGCGGCGCGCCGTGCAGGCGCAGCCACGAGCTGGGGGGGCGGTCGTAGGGGTGGTCGTAGTTGAGCCAGCCCGAGACGCGCACGCGGCGCGTGCCCTCGGGCCACGGCGTGGGCCCGCCGCGGTTGGGGCGGAACGCCACGAGCAGCGAGTCGTACGACCAGCCGCGCGAGCCCGTGCGCCACTGCGGCGTCACCTCGCCCACGACGTACGCCGTGTCGCGGTCGGCGGCCGCGCGCGGCGCGGCGACGATCTCGAGGTGCAGGTCGCCGTCGCCCGACAGGCTGATGAGTTGCACCGAACCGTCCACGCGCACGCCCTGATCCTCGAGTCGTGCGCGCTCGGCGAGCGGTGGGTGGTGCGGCAGCGCGACGAAGAAGTCGAGGTCCACGTCACGATACGACGCGGGTGCTGTGACGCGGTCCTTCATGGCGCGCAGGTGGCGCGTCTCCTCGGGCAGGCCCGGGGCGCGCCCGAGCAGCACGAGTCCGCCCGCGAGTCCGCCGGCCCCGACCAGCAGCACGAGCACCGCGACGCCGCGTCGGATCACAGCAGCGTCGCCCGCTTCTCGAGGTACGCGAGCAGGGCGCGGTCGAACGGCGTGCGCGTGTCGAGCGGCACGTAGTCCACGCGTTGCTCGCGGCAGGCGCGCGCCAGCCGGTCGCGCCATGCGGTGAGGTTCGCGCGGTAGCGTGC
>JBJTRI010000108.1:0-6963 GCA_046076045.1 bacterium | reverse complement strand
CTTCTGGAGGTGCAGCGGCACCGGGTAGTAGATCTCGCACCCGATGTTGCGCTCCGTGAGGTGCTTCTTGAGATCGTCGCGGTTGGGGACGCGGATGACGTACTGGTTGTAGATGTGGCGCGTACGCGGGTCGTGGTACGGACGTCCGACGCGCGAGCCCTCGAACAGGGCGTTGTAGAGCGCCGCGTTCTTGGCGCGCTGCTCGCTCCAGCGGTCGAGGTGCTTCAGCTTCACGCGCAGGATGGCGGCCTGCAACGCGTCGAGGCGCGAGTTCGTGCCGACCAGCGAGTGGAAGTACTTGGGCTTGGCGCCGTGGTTGCAGAGCAGGCGCGCCTTCTCGGCCAGCTCGGGGTCGCGCGCGGTGATCATGCCGCCGTCGCCCGCGCCGCCCAGGTTCTTCGAGGGGAAGAACGAGAACGTCCCGAAGTCGCTCATCGAACCCGAGCGCTTGCCCTCCCACTCCGAGCCGATCGACTGCGCGGCGTCCTCGATGAGCCAGATCTGGTGCTTGTCGCAGATGGCCTTGATCGCCGGCATGTCGCAGCACTGGCCGAACAGCGAGACGGCGACGACCGCCTTGGTGCGCGGCGTGATCGCGGCCTCGAGCCGGTGCGGGTCGAGGTTGTAGGTGCGCGGGTCCACGTCAACGAACACCGGCGTCGCGCCGTTGTTGGCGATGGTGCCGGCGGTCGCGAAGAACGAGTAGGCCGGCGAGATGACCTCGTCGCCGGGGCCGATCCCGAGCGTCCACATGGCGAGCAGGAGCGCGTCGGTGCCCGAGGCGCACGCGATGGCGTGCGGCACCTGCGAGTAGCGGGCGACCTCCTCCTCGAGCGCGCCCACCTCGGGGCCCCCGATGAAGTAGCAGCTCTCCATGACGCGGCGCACGGCGTCGTCCACCTCGGGGCGGATCGTGTCGTACTGCGCCCGGAGGTCGAGGAGCGGCACCTTGATCGTCGTGTTCGTGGACATCGTGCGATTCCTATCGTGAAGCGGGGCGTCGCGCCCCGGTCAACGGTGAGGCCGGTGGCTCAGGCGTCCACCCAGCCCTGGTTCTCGAGCAGTTGTTCGACGGGCACCTCGCGCCACGGCTTGGCGGGCTTGCCCACCACCACGGTACGCGCCGGGACGTCGCGCGTCACGGTCGAGCCGGCGGCCACCAGCCCGTCCTCGTGGATGGTGACGCCCGGCAGCGTCACGCTGCCCGCGCCGATGCGCCCGCCCTTGCGGACGGTGACGCCCTTGAAGTGCTTGAAGCGCTCCTGCGTGCGACCCACGAAGTTGTCGTTCGAGGTCACCACGCCGGGGGCCACGAAGACGCGGTCCTCGAGCGTGGAGTAGGCGCACAGGTAGCACTCGCTCTCCAGCTTGCAGTAGCGCCCCACGCTGCAGAAGTTCTCGATCGTGACGCCGCGGCCCACGATGGTCCCCCGCCCCACGGTGACGTTCTCGCGCACCGTGCACAGGTCGGCCATGAGCACCTTGCCGTCGATCACCGCGCCGCGGTAGAGCACGACGCCCGTGCCCACGATGCTGACGTCGCCGATCGTGAGCGGCGGCAGGTCCTGCTCCTTCGTGGTCGCCGAGTTGGCGGCGCGCATGGGGACCTTGCCGAGCGAGGCGTGGTCGTCGATGCGCACGTTCGCCCCCACGACCGTGTCGGCGTGGATGACGACGTGGTGGCCGAGCTTGCAGCCCTCGCCCAGGGTGACGTTGGGCCCGATCACGCAGAACTCGCCCAGCGTGACGCCGGCGCCGAGCTTGGCGGTGGGATGGATGACGCTGGTCATGCGATCTCCTGCGGCAGCGGCGCGATGGCCACCGGCTGCCCGCCGGACTTGAGGGAACGCTGCGCGGCGTCGAGCACCTTGACCACGCGCAGACCGCCGATGCCGTCGGTGAGCGGGCGCTTGCGCTCGCGGATGCACTCCACGAAGTGCAGGCACTCGAGCTTGAGCGGCTCCTGCAGCGAGATGCGCGGGATGAGGATGTCGCCGCTGCGCACCGTGAGCGCGTCGCCGTACGACACGACCTGCCCGCCACGGTCCACGCCCTTGTCGTACACCTTGATCTTCTCGCTCGCTTCCATGTCGTCGAACACCATCATCTTCTGGCTGCCGACGACAGTGAACTTGCGCAGCTTGTGCGGGTCGAGCCAAGAGACGTGGACGTGCGCCGTCTGGCCGCTGGCGAAGCGCAGGTCCACGAACACCACGTCCTCGACGCCGGGCTGCAGGAACGCCGCGCCACGGGCGGCGACGTCCACCGGCTCCTGGTCCATGAGGTGCAGGATGACCGAGAGGTCGTGCGGCGCGAAGCTCCACAGCGCGTTCTCGTCCTTGCGCACCTTCCCCAGGTTCACGCGCTGGCAGTAGATGTAGAGCAGGTCGCCGATCGAACCGTCCGCGACCATGCGCTTCATGTACTGCACGCCCGGGTGGTAGAGCAGCAGGTGGCCGACCATGAGGATGCGGCCCTTCTGCTTCGCGAGCCGGCAGAGCTCCTCGGCGTGCGCGACCTCGAGCGTGAGCGGCTTCTCGACGTACACGTCCTTGCCGGCCTCGAGCAGCGCCTTGGCGAGCGGGTAGTGGCTCACGGCCGAGGCCGAGACCACGACGCCCTGCACCTCGGGGTCGGATGCGACCGCGGACACGTCGTCCACGCCGCGCACGCCCGGGTACTGGGCGGCGGTCCGCGCCAGCCGCTGCGGGTCGGCGTCGCACACGCTCACGAGCCGCGTTCCGGGCAGGTTGGCGAAGTTGCGGACGAGGTTCGCACCCCAGTCCCCCGTGCCCACCACCGAGATGCCGATGCGCTCCGACAAGGGTTCTCCTCCGAAGGGAAGCCGCCGAGGGCCGATGACGATCGTTCCGCCGCATACGCGCGCGGGCGGAATAGATTAGACAGGGGCTGCCGTGGGGTCAACGCGGCCGGACCCGCGCGGGGCGCGGCCGCGCGGCCCTCAGGCGGCCCGCTGGGACGCCCCCTCCACACGGTTGCGGCCGTTGCGCTTGGCCTGATAGAGCGCGCGATCGGCGGCCTCGATGAGTTCGGTCACGGTGCCCCCGTCCTCGGGGAAGTAGGCGATGCCCGTGCTCACCGTGATCGCCCCGGGCGTGGTGAGCGCGAACGGGTGCTGCTCCACCGCCGCGCGCAGGCGCTCGGCCACGCTGGCCGCGCAGGCGCGGTCCGTCTGCGGGAGGATGACCGTGAACTCGTCGCCGCCGTACTTGGCGACCAGGTCCCACGACCGCACCTGACGCGCGAACAACTGCGCGATGTCGCGCAGCAGCATGCTGCCGCGCACGTGGCCGTGCCGGTCGTTGTAGCCCTTCAGGTTGTCCACGTCGAGCATGAGGATGGCGAGCGGCTGGCGGTAGCGCGCCGCGCGCTTGACCTCGCGCTTGAGCGCCGACTTGAGGTAGCGGTAGTTGTAGACGTGCGTGAGGTCGTCGGTGACCGCGAGGCGCTCGAGGTTCTCGGCCAAGCGCACGTTGTCGAGCGCGCTGGCGGTCCACGCGGTGAGCAGCGCGAGTTGGCGCGCGTCGCGCGCGGTGAAGCGCGGCGCTCCCTGCGGGCGGTGCACGGCGAGGTAGCCCATGCGGCGGTCCTGCAGGCGCATGGGCACGTAGAGCGCGGGGCCCGGGCTCACGCCGGGGCAGGCGGCGGCGCGCGAGACGCCGGACTGCTCGAGGTCGGAGATCACGCGCGGCAGGTGCGCGCGCAGCAGCGAGGCCTCGAACGGGGCCGGCGTCCACGAGCTGCCGAGCGGCTCCGCTCCCCCGTCGGACGTGCGCGACACCCAGCGCTCGAACTGGCGGGCGCACCCGAGCACGAGCACGGCACCCTCGGCCTCGGTGAGGTCGAGCGCCAACGACAGCGACGACCGCACGACCTCGGGGCGCGAGCGCGCACCCGAGCGGCGGGTCAGGTCGACGAGGTTGGAGAACAGCGACTGGCGTCCGGACATGGCGGGGTCCTCGCGGAATTGGGTGAAATCCCACTCCGTGAACGCAACGCCCGTGCCAAGTCCTACCGCTCGGGGGGCCCCGCGGACCGGAGGGCCGACCAGCGCAGCAGCTGCAGCACCGCGCGGACCCCGAACGCGACCAGCGCCCCTCCCCCGAGGACCGCGAGCGCGGTCTGCTGGAACGGGGCCAAAGGCAAGCGGTCGCGGAGGTTGAGCCACAGCGTGAGGACGTGCGCGAGGGCCCCGGCGAGCGCCAGGCTGGTGACGCCGTGGATCAGCGCCCAGCGGGCGGCCTCGCGGGCCGCCACGCCCGCGTCGAGCGCGGGGTGCGCGGAATCGCCCGGTCCCGGCGTTGCGCCTTGCACGGGGCTGGGTGTCTCGGCGGGATTCCGACCACCCGCCGGCCGGGTCTCGGCCACCCACAGCCGGGCCGCCCCGAACAGGAACGAGCGGGCCTCGCGGCGCTCGAAGCCGGCCGCGGCGAGGTCGGCCTCGAACTCGGGGCCCGAGCCGAACTCGAAGATGCTCTCGGCGAGGTAGCGGTAGGCGGTCGGGTCGGGCGACAGTCGGCCCGCGAACGGGATGGCGTGGCGGATCCACGCCCGCGTGAACGGGGCGAGCGGACCCGGCGCGGGGGCCGCGGCCTCGAGCACCACCAGACGTCCGCCGGGCACGAGCACGCGCGCGATCTCGGCGAGCGCCTCGCGGCGCGGGCGCATGTTGCGGATGCCGAAGGCCACCGTGACCGCGTCGAGCGCGCCTGCGCGCAGCGGCAGGTGGAAGCCGTCGGCGCACGCGAGTCGCGGCGACCAGCCGGGCTCGTCGTGCTCGGCGTGCGCGACCTGCAGCATGGCGAGGCTCACGTCCATGCCGAGCACGGTGCGACCGGGGCGGCGCAGTCCGGGCAGCGAGACGCCGCTGCCGGTACACAGGTCGAGCACCCGGCGCGCGCGGGCGGGGACGCGCGCCCACATCGCCATGCGCCACGCCGAGTCCTGCCCCAGCGTCATGACGCGGTTGAGCAGGTCGTAGCGCCCCGAGACGTCGTCGAACATGGACGCCATCTCACGGGACGCGTTGAGCTTGAAACGCTCGCTCGAGGGGTCGGTGGAGGGGTTCACGAGAGGTGGTGCGCCCGACAGGGGTCGAACCTGTAACCTTCAGCTCCGGAGGCTGACGCTCTATCCAATTGAGCTACGGGCGCACGAAGAGGCACGGTTGTATAGCACAGGCGGGCCGCCCGGTCATCTGCGGCGCCCCGCGGGCGGCTCACGCGCCCTCCCGCCCGGTCACGCGCAGGACCTCGGCCACGTCCTTGTCCCCGCGGCCCGACAGGTTCACGAGCACGAGCGTGTCGGGGCCCAGTCGGCGGCCCTCGCGCAGCACCCACGCCAGCGCGTGCGACGACTCGAGCGCGGGCAGCAAGCCCTCGAGCCGGGCGAGCAGTTCGAACGCCTCGAGCGCCTCGGCGTCGGTGACGCTGTCGTAGCTCGCCATGCCCTGGTCGTTGAGCCACGCGTGCTCGGGGCCGAGTGCCGGGTAGTCGAGCCCGGCCGAGACCGAGTGCGTCTCGCGGATCATGCCGTTCGCGTCCTGCAGCACGAGCGTGCGCGTGCCGTGCAGCACGCCGACGCTGTGCTCGGGGACGCGTGCCGCGTGCCGCCCGGTGCCCACGCCCTCACCGCCCGCCTCGACGCCGACCTTGCGCACGCCGGTGTCGCCGAGGAACGCGTGGAACAGGCCGATCGCGTTGCTGCCACCCCCGACGCAGGCCACGAGCACGTCGGGCAGCCGCCCCCACCCCGCCTGCACCTGCGCGCGCGCCTCCACCCCGATGACGCGGTGGAAGTCGCGCACGATGCGCGGGAACGGGTGCGGGCCGAGCACCGAGCCGAGGATGTAGTGCGTGTCGCGCACGCGCGTGACCCAGTCGCGCATGGCCTCGTTGATCGCGTCCTTGAGCGTGCGGCTGCCCGAGTCCACGGGCACCACCTGCGCGCCGAGCAGGCGCATGCGCTCGACGTTGAGGCGCTGCCGACGGGCATCCTCGCGTCCCATGTACACGGTGCACTCGAGTCCGAAGCGCGCGGCCGCCGCCGCGGTCGCGACGCCGTGCTGTCCGGCGCCGGTCTCGGCGATCACGCGCGGCTTGCCCATGCGCCGGGTGAGCAGGCACTGGCCGATGGTGTTGTTGATCTTGTGCGCGCCGGTGTGCAGCAGGTCCTCGCGCTTGAGCAGCACGCGGCAGCCGGCGCGCTCCGAGAACCGCTTGGCCTCGATGAGCGGCGTGGGCCGCCCCGCGAAGTCGCGCAGCGTGGCTTCCAGCTCGGCGCGGAACGCCGGGTCGGCCTGCGCGCGCGTGTACTCCTGCTCGAGCTCCTCGAGCGCCAGCACCAGCGTCTCGGGCACGAACCGGCCGCCGTAGGGGCCGAAGTGTCCGGTCGCGTCGGGTCCGCTCACCATGGGGTCCATCAGGCGTCCTCGGTTCGGGTGTCGCAGGCGCGCACCGCCTCGACGAAGCGGCGCACGCGATCGGGGTCCTTGCAGCCGGGAGCGGTCTCGAGCCTCGAGGAGGCGTCGACGCCGAACGGCCGCAGGGCGCGGACCGCCTCGGCGACGTTGTCGGGGTCGAGGCCGCCGGCGAGCATCACCGCACGGCGCGCGACGACGGCGCGCGCCACCTCCCACGGCCAGGTGCGTCCGGTGCCGCCCGCGAGCGGGCCGGACGCGGTGTCGAGCAGCAACAGGTGGTTCGATGCGGGTTCGCGCCCGACGATGCCGCCTTCCGGCGTGACGCCCATGGCGAACGTGCACGCGAGCGGGAAGTCGTCCGGCCAGCCCGCCGGGTCCACGCGGTGCAACTGCACGCGCTCGGCGCGCGCGCGGCGGGCGAGGTCGAGCGCCTCGGCGGGCGTCACGCCCACCATGACCGCGACCGGGTGGCCGCCCCCCACCGCCTCGACGATGCGCGCGGCGTCCTCGGGCGCGACCCG
>JBJTRI010000107.1:0-25420 GCA_046076045.1 bacterium | reverse complement strand
CGCACGCGGTCCGCGAGGTGGGGCGGCAGGTCGTACTCCTCGCGCACGTCGTAGAGCGCGGGGTCACCGTACACCCAGATCTCGTCGTACCAGCGGTCGATGTAGGTGAGTACGTTGTCCTTGCGCCACTCGGCGTGCATGCGCTCCGGCGCGTCGAGGATGTCGCGCCAGCCCAGCACCATGCGGGTGGACGGCGAGTCCGTGCGCAACCGGTCGAGCGTCGGCGCCAGTTCGCCCATGAGTCCGTTGGGCGTCTTGTCGCACAGGAAGAAGTCGGGCTGGAACGAGCGCGCCACCTCCTCGAGGATCGTCGCGCGCAGGTCGCGCAGGCGATCGGGCCCCAACCGCATGGTGCGGGCCGCGTACTGCGAGGTGGAGAGCTTGCGAGCGCTCGGCAGCTTCACGTAGTCCAAGCCGGCGGGAACCGGGAGCGCGTCGATCTGCGGCGAGCAGGTGACGAGCAACGCGGACAGGTCGGGACGGCTCGGCAGCACGGCGCGCGCGATGCCGGTCATGCGGCGGGCATGACCCAGACCGAGCGCGTCGTACGAGTAGAGCAGCCAGTGAGAGAGCATCTGGACTCCATGGGGGAGGGATCCGGCAGGGGGTCGGCCGGTCCCTGACAAGTATGCGTGCTCCCGGTTTTGATACCGCTGATATCGTCAAGGTGCGGTTCGGAATCGCGTAACAGCTTCGATTAGCCCGTGCAAACCGCAATTCCAGACAGCGAACAGGGCACAAGGCTGTGCGGTCGTGGCGGCCGGGCGCGGCCCGGGCTATGCTGGTGCCATGCGACTGCCTGGATCCGGGGAGCTGGATCCCGAACTCGACGCCCGCCTCGTGGCCCGCTGCATCGAAGGGGACGCCCGCGCCTGGGAGGCGCTGGTGCGCCGCCACGAGCGACTGGTGTATGCGATCGGCCGCTCCTACCGGCTCGACGACGACGACCTGGCCGACGTGTTCCAGGACGTCTTCACCGCCTTATATAAGGGGCTGCCCCGGCTGCGCGAAGGGCGCACCCTCGTGCGCTGGCTGTCGAGCACGACCGAGCGCATCGCCCGGACCACGGCGTTCCGGCGCCGCCGGGCCGACGCCCGCGAGGACCGCTCGGACCTGACGTTCGACCGGCTCGAGGACGATGGGCCCGAGGTCGGCGCCAACCTCGAGGAGCTCGAGCGCCAGCATCGCGTCCGGATGGCCCTCGCCGGGGTCTCGGAGCGCTGCAAACGGCTGCTCGAGGCGCTCTACTACGAGGACCCCACTCCCTCCTATACCGAACTCTCGCAACGACTTGGGGTTCCCATGGGGTCGCTGGGCCCGACCCGGGCCCGGTGCATGGAGAAGCTCAGAGGAAACTTCGAGCAGGTGCAGGGTGATGAGGGAGGTATCAGGGAGGACTGACCCCCCACCTCTCTGACCGGAAGCACCGAGACCCACCGCGCCCACCCCTTGGGGCGCATGGAGGCCCGCACCGTGAAGGCCCCGAACCGCGATCGCCACCTCGACACCGCCGCCGCGCTCGACTTCCTCGAGCAGCGTCTCGGGGCGTCGGACCGGCGCCGCGTCGAGGAGCACCTCGGTCGGCCCTGTGCCACGTGCCGCGAGCGCGTCCGTGAACTGGGCGAGATGATCGCGAGCATGCGCGCCGACCGCGTCGGCCCCGTGCCGGCCGCGCTGCACGCCCGGGCGCTCTCGGTCTTCGTCCCGGTCGAGCAGCCGTCGATCGCACGCCAGCTCGCCGACGCCGTCGCCGAGCTCCTGTTCGACTCCTCGTCGCAGCCGCTCACCGCGGCCGCCCGCCGCTCGGTCGGCGAGGCCCGCCGCCTCTGCTTCAAGCTCGGCGCGCACGCCATCGACCTCGAACTCGAGCGCGAGGGTGCCAGCAGCATGTCGGTGCGCGGTCGCCTCGCGGCCGCCGACGCCCACCTGTGGACGATCGGCGTCGAGGCCGGCGGCGAGCGTCGCTCGGTCCGCCCCGACGCCCACGGTCACTTCGCGATCGACCGGCTCCCGTTCGCGCCCCTCACCCTCACGGTCGGCTACGGCGGCGAGCGGTTCCGCCTCCCGACCATCGAGCCCTGATCGTGGAGGCGCTCGTCTCGGAAGTCGAGCACCTCCGCCGCTCCGAACCCGCCGCCGCGCTCGCGCGGCTCGAGGAGGGTTTCGCCGACGCGGTGCGTCGTGCCGACGCCACCGGACGCGGCTCGCTCTGGCGCCTGCGTGCGCACGTACTGCGCAGCCTGCGCCGCACCCGCGAGGCCGCCGCCGCCTACCGCCGCGCCGCCACCTGGTACGCCAAGGCGGGTGACCGCCGCGAGCAGGGCCGGTGCGCGATCGGACTGGTGGACGCGCTCATGTACCTGGGCCGCTACGACGAGGCGCGCCGCGCCGCCGCTGCGGGCCGCCGCCTGCTCGAGGGCGCGGGCGACCGCGCCGCACTCGCGCGTCTGCTCAACAACGAGGGCAACCTCTGGCACCGGCTCGACCTGCCCGAGCGCGCGCTCGACAGCTACCGCGCCGCGGTGCGTTCGCTCGATCGCGCGGGCGACCCGGCGAGTGCGCTCATGATCGGCACCAACGTGGGCAACTGCCTGTCGCTGCTCGGCCGCTGCGACGAGGCGCGCCGCCACTACACGCAGGCACGCGAGGCGCAGCTCGAGTCGGGCAACGCCAACGAGCAGCTGTCGGCCGAGTACAACCTCGCCTACCTCGACTTCCTCGAGTTGCGACACGAGCAGGCGCTCACCGGACTCGCGCGCGTGCGCGACGAGGCCGAAGCGCGCGGCTACCCGTCGCTGGCCGCACTCGCGCGGCTCGACCGCGCCGAGATCCTGCTGCGTCTGGGCGCGCACGAGGACGCGCTGCGCGAGGCCAACGACGCCGTGGTGACCTGCGGTCGTCTGGGCCTGCGCTACGAGACCGCCAAGGCCGAACTGTTCGGGGCCCTCGCCGCGTTCCGCATGGGGCGCATCGAGGCGGCGCGCGCCGCGATCGAGCGCGCGCTCGCGACGTTCGACACCGAGGGCAACCAGGTCTGGATCGGCGAGAGCCTGCTCGGGCTCGCCACGCTGTGGTCGCGCGAGGGCAACGCCCGCGCCGCCGCCGCGCTCATCGCCGCCGCGCGCCGTCGCTTCCAGGTCGCGGGCGACCGCGAACGCGACGCCTGCGCGGCAGCGCTCGAGGTGCGCACGCTCATCGCCTGCGGCGCCCCGCGCGTCGCGGCCTCGCGTCTGCGCGCGCTCGACCGCGTGCCGCCCAAGCGCCGCTCCGCCCGTCTGCACCACCTCGCGCTCGCCGCACGCGCCGCGCTGGCGCAGGCACAGGGCGACACCGCCACCGCGCGCCGCCTGCTGCAGCGCGCCGCCGAGGAGGCCGAGCGGCTCGCCGCGCGCATCCTCGACGAGGAGTGGCGTTCGACGTTCTGGGGCGAGTGGGGCTGGCCGCACCAGGAACTCGCCGCCCTCGAGATCCGCGAGGGTCGCGTGGCCGAGGCGCTCGAAGCGCTCGAGGCCGGTCGTGGTCGCGCGCTCGTGGACCCCGCGAGGTCGCGGCGTGCCAAGGGTGCGTTGCCCGCCTCGGTGCGGCGCTGGACCGCCTCGCGCACCGCGCGCGAGCGCTCGTCGTCGAAGGACGGCCGCCGTCGTTCGGCCGCGCTGGCACCGGCCGAGCGGCTCGAACCGGCGCTGAGGTCGGCGCTCGCCACCCGCGCTCCGCGCGAGATCCGCTCGTACGACGTGGCGCGCGCGCTGCCCGAGCATGCCGCGCTGCTGGACTGGTTCACGCACGACGGCGCGCTCGGCGCGATCACCGTGCGCCGCAAGGGGCTCGCCGCGCGCGCCCGACTCGTGAACGAGGAACGCCTGTCCGCGCTCGTCAACCACGTGCTGTTCTCGCTCCGCAGCGCGGCGTTCGCGCCCGCGGGCCAGCGCCTCACCGACCTCGAACTGCAGCAGAACATCGAGGAGATCGCCTCGCTCGTGCTGTGGCCGCTGCTGCGGGAGATGCCGGGCGCGTTCGCACTCGCGCCCACGGGCCCGCTCGCGCGCATGCCGTGGGCGGCCACGCCGCTGCCCGACGGCCGCCTGCTGTGCCAGGCCGGCGAGACCGTGATCGTGCCGGGCCTCCGACTCGGGCTCGCTCGCACCACGCGCCCTGGCCCGATGGCGGCCCCGCTGGTGGTGGCGGTGGACGCGGGCGAACTGGCGGCCGTGAACAGCGAGACCGCTGCGGTGCTCGCTGCGTTCCCGAACGCCACCGTGCTCGCCGGCCCCGAGGCCACCACCGAACGCTTCCTGCGGCTCGCGCCGAACGCCGAGTGGATCCACTTCGCGGGTCACGGCGGTTGGCGCGCCGACGCCCCCGAGGCGTCGGGCCTGCGCCTGCACGATCGCTGGCTGCTCGCCGGTGAGCTCTCCGACGTCACGCTCGCGGCCCGCTGGGTCACGCTCTCGGCCTGTCACACCGCGCGCGCGCTCGTGCGCCCGGGCGAGGAGTGGTTCGGACTCGCGCGCTCCTTCCTGCTCGCCGGCGCCTCCGCCGTGGTGGCCGCGCAGTGGGACGTGGACGACGAGGCCACCGCGCGCCTCATGTCCGACCTCTACGCCCGCCTCGCCAACGACGCTCCGCTCCCGACCGCACTCGCGCAGGCCCAGGCGGCGTGCGCCGAGGCCGGTGAGCACCCGATCGACTGGGCCGGGTTCGCCGTACTGGGCGGGCCGCGCCTGCTCTCGCAGCAGGCGTTCCGCACGGTCCCGGTGCCGAACGCCGCGACGCGGTGAGGTGACGCCGAACCCCGTTCGCTAGCACGCAACTCGTTGTGACACAACAGTTTCTTGACCCGAATCCGGTTGTGGCCACAAGGCATCGATGGGACCATGGAAGTCGGTCCCCCGTTTCACAGGAGGCAACAGCCCATGCGCCCGTCCATGGTTCGTTCCGCGAAGGTCCACGCGCTCGCGATCGCCGCGATCGCGCTCGCCGCCACGTCGTGCAGCCGCGCGCTGCCCACCGCACCGGAGTCCGGTGTGGACCGCACGCGCTACGGCGCCGACGCGTTCGCGACGCAGGGCCTCGAGAATCAGGTCGCCATCGTGTTCCGGGAGGGCACCGACGCGGCGCGCATCGCGCGTGACTACGGCGCCATCGTGGTGACGCAGGAGGCCGAGGGTCGCACCGCCGCGCTGCGTCCGCTGCCCGGGCAGTCGCCGGCCGCGCTCATGGACCGCCTGCTGCTCGACCCGCGCGTCGTGACCTCCGAGCCCAACGCCTGGATCGAGCCGGCCGAGGCGCGCCAGCAGAGCTTCGCGTTCGACGACGGCTTCGGCAACGCGGGCACGTTCGCGGACCAGGCCTCGATGACCCAGCTCGGTCTCGACCACGCGCACGCCACCGCCACGGGTCAGGGCGTGAAGGTCGCCATCATCGACACGGGCCTCGACCTCAAGCACCCCGCGCTGCGCCACCGCCTCGTGGCCGGCTGGGACTTCGTGGGCAACGACCCCAACCCCACCGACGTCCGCGACTTCATCGACAACGACCGCGACGGCCGCGCCGACGAGGCCTACGGCCACGGCACCCACGTCGCGGGCATCGTGACCCTCGTCGCCCCGGGCGCGCGCATCATGCCGATCCGAGTCCTCGACGCCGACGGCCGCGGCGACATCGTCAACGTCACCGCCGGTGTGCGCTGGGCGATCGAGCAGGGCGCCAAGGTCATCAACCTCAGCCTCGGCACGACCACGCGCTGCGACGCGCTGCAGGACGTGCTCGAGGAGGCGAAGGATGCCGGCGTCATCGTGATCGCCACCGCCGGCAACTGGGGCACCGACTCGGTGGTGGACTTCCCGGGTCGCTCGTCGCACGTGCTGTGCATCGCCGCCGTGGACGGCAACTCCAATGGCGCGGCGTTCAGCAGCCGTGGCGGCGACGTGACGCTGTCGGCACCCGGCGTGGCCGTGCGCAGCACCTACCCGGGCGGCGGCTACCGGCTGTGGACCGGCACCTCCATGTCGGCCCCGTTCGTGGCCGGCGCGGCGGCCCTGCTCGCCGAGGAGCACCCGCAGTGGGGTCTCGACGAGACCGAAGTCCGCCTGGCCACGACCGCGCGCACGCTCGCCTCCGTCCCCGCCGGTGCGCGGACCCGCGACTACGGTGCGGGCGCGCTCGACGTGGCCGCGGCGCTGCTGCCCGACTTCGTGCCGGGCCCGAACCAGGTCCCCGGTCCCGAGGAGATCCGCCCGCGCTGATCGCGCACTCGGGTCGAGTGGCGAACATCGTTGACGCCCCCGGTGAGGCTCGCGCCCGCCGGGGGCATTCGCTTTGGCACACGGCGGCCGGGGGTGCTTCACGCGCACGGGCGGGCGCATTATGCTGCGCCCCTTCACGCACACCCCAGTCACCCCGAAGAGGACCACCATGTCCGCTGCCCGCAAGTCGCACCGCTATCTGAGCGGCACGCGCATCGACCCGCCGGCCATCACGGGCCGTGAGACCGCCGCCGAGCTCATCGACCGGTCGTTCCTCGCCTACAACGCCGCGCGCTTGCGCGAGGGCGCGCGCCTGCTCACCGAGCGCATGCTCGAGGACGACGTCACGGTGGCCCTCTCGGTCACCGGCGCGCTCACCCCGGCCGGGCTCGGCATGAGCTCGCTCATCCCGCTGCTCGAGGCCGGCTTCGTGGACTGGATCGTGTCCACGGGCGCGAACCTCTACCACGACGCGCACTTCGGCCTCGGGCTCGCCATGCACCAGGGCACGTTCCAGGTCGACGACGTGGAACTGCGCGACGAGGGCGTGGTCCGCATCTACGACATCTTCTTCGACTACAAGGTGCTGCTCGACACCGACGCCTTCTTCCGCGAGATCATCGCGGGCCCCGAGTTCCAGCGCACCATGAGCACGGCCGAGTTCCACCACCTGTGCGGCAAGTACCTGCGCGCGCGCGAGGAGAAGCTGGGCCTCAAGCACCGCTCGCTGCTGGCCGCGGCCTACGAGTACGGCGTGCCGGTGTACACCTCGTCGCCGGGCGACTCGAGCATCGGCATGAACGTGGCCGCCAAGGCGCTCGAGGGCAACAAGCTGCTGCTCGACGTCAACGCCGACGTCAACGAGACCGCCGGTATCGTGTGGGACGCCAAGGCCTCGGGCGGCAAGAGTGCGGTCTGGATCCTCGGCGGCGGCAGCCCCAAGAACTTCCTGCTCCAGACCGAGCCGCAGATCCAGGAGGTGCTCGGCATCGCCGAGAAGGGCCACGACTACTTCCTCGCGGTCACCGACGCGCGCCCCGACACGGGCGGGCTCTCGGGGGCCACGCCGGCCGAGGCCGTGAGCTGGGGCAAGATCGACCCCGACCAGCTGCCCGGCACGGTGATCTGCTACACCGACTCCACCATCGGCCTGCCGCTGCTCACCGCGTACGCGCTCGCCAAGCACGCACCGCGCACGCGCAAGCGACTGTACGACCGCCGCGACGACATGATGACCCGGCTCCGGAAGGCGTACATCGAGCAGGGCCGCGCGAGCGAGAAGCCGACCGCGGCCAAGGGCTGATCGCGGCGCACGCGAGGCACGGGTGCGGGGGCGATTCGCTCCCGCGCCCCTCCTCTTGCATCCACACCCCCGGAGCACCCGTGAGCGAGACGCCCGCGAGCCCCACGCCCACCGACCCGTTCGGGTTCACGACCGCGGGCCACGAGGCGCTGCGCGTGCTCGGCCCCGTCCCCGACGCGGTCGTCGGCCCGTGGGTCGAGCGCGTCGTAGCCGCGCACGGCCCGCACCCGGCGCGCGTGCTCGACGTGGGCTGCGGCAAGGGCGAGTGGGCGGTGCGCCTGCTCGACCACCTCGCGGGGGACGGCGTCGGCGTCGAACCCAACCCGTCGTTCGCACGCGATGCGCGCGAACGCGCGCACGCCGCACTCGGACCCGGGCGCCTGACGATCGAGACGCGGTGCTGGTCCGACGCCCCGCCCCCGCAGGGACCGTTCACCCTCGCGCTCTGCACCGGCAGCCTGCAGGCGTTCGGACGGCTCGACGAGACGCTGTCGGCGCTGCGTGCGATCCTCGCGCCGCACGGCCTCGCGCTCCTCGGCACGCCGTACTGGCGACAGGTCCCCGCGCCCGAGTTCCTCGCGGCACTGGGTGCGAGCGCCGACCACCACGCCTCGCTCCCCGACACGCTCGCCGCGATCCGGGGGCACGGCTGGGAGGTGCTCGCCCACGAGGCGTCGTCCACCGAGGCGTGCGACGCCTACGAACGCGCGTACGCGAACGGCATCCGCTCGTGGTGCGCCGCGCACCCCGACGCGCCGGAACGCGCCGCGTTCGAGCGCCGGATCGGAATGTGGTCGGACCTCGTGGACCGCTGGGCGCGCGACACGCTGGGTTACGCGCTCGTGCTCGCACGCGTCATCCCCACCACGACGTGACGCGAAGGCCCCGCTCGCGCGAACGAGCGGGGCCTTCGTGACCTGCGGCCGGCCGTCAGTCGTGCTCGCCCGGCACCTCGAGGCCCTGCAACTCGAGCCACCCGCGCACGCCGAGCAAGCCGCCCGCACCGCCGGACTCCGTCTTGGCGTTGCGCGCGTCCCACGCCTCGCGCGTCTCGCGCACGAGCACCGGACGCTTGGCTGCGGTGAGCGCGGCATTGAGCCCCGGCAGCGAGCGCGCGACGAGGGCGTCGAGGTCGGCCACGCCCTTCTCGAGCTCGGCCTCGAGCACGCCCGAGAGCGCCACCTGACCCGCGGTCGGACGACCGTCGTAGCCGTTCACCTTGCCGTAGAGGTCACCCATCTGCTCGCGCAACTGCTCCTCGCCCGTGAGACGCCCCCCGGGCTTGGCGGCCACGAGCCGTCCGCGCAACGTCTCGAGCTCGTCAGCGAACGCCTCGAGCCGCTTCGCCAGCGGCGCACGCTCGAGCGCCTTGGCCTGCGCACGGGCCGAGTCGCGCAACCCCTGCAGGCTCTCGACCGTGTAGGTGAGCCGGGTCAGGTCGCCGTAGAGGCGGTTCACCAGTTCGACCTGCGCGGCGCGGTCCTCGACCGTGTGCGTCGAGCGCGGATCGGGCACCACGTCGAACGTGCCGGTGAGCACCTGCTTGTTCTTGGTCAGCCGCACCGTGTACGTGCCCACGGGTGCGCGCGGCCCCACGAACGCGAAGAAGTTGGGCACCAGGTTGGCCGCCGGCGGCAGCTTGGGCCCCTTGAGCCGCATCGGCCACTCGACGCGGTTGATGCCGCGACGGCGACCGCCCGGGATGGTGGTGAGCACCTTGCCCTGCGGGTCGAGCACCTCGACCTTGAGGTCGCCGATGAGATGGCGCTTCTTCAGGTAGTAGGTCACCACCGCCGCCTCGGGCAGCTCGTCGCCTCGCCAGTCGGTGCTGCCGCTGAAGCGCTGCTCCTGCCGCGGGATGAGCAACCGGTTCGGGCGCGTGCCCAGGAACGCCACGTCCTCGGCGAGCCGATCGCGCGTGAGCGAGCGGAGCGGCGTGAGGTCGTCGATCACGTGGATGCCGCGACCGTGGGTCGCGATCACGAGGTCACCCTCGCGCGGGTGGATGACGAGGTCGCGCACCGCGACCGCCGGGATGCCGGCCTTGATGCGCGCCCACGTGCGCCCACCGTCGAGCGAACCCCACAGCCCCCACTCGGTGCCCACGAACACGAGGTCCGGGTTCACCGGGTCCTGCCGCACCACGTGCGCGTAGCCGCGCAGCGTGCTGTCGGCGAGCGCGGTGAACGTGCGACCACCGTCGCGGGTCACGAACACGTGCGGGCGGAAGTCGCCGCGCATGTGGTCGTCCACCGTCACGAAGCAGGTCGCCACGTCGTGCGGCGACGGCTCGACCGACGTGATCCACGCGTTCGCGCGCACCCCGGGGAGGCGCGCCGAGAGGTCCGTCCAGGTGCGGCCCGCGTCGCGCGTCAGCTGCAACCGTCCGTCGTCGGTGCCGACCCAGACCGTGGCCGCATCGCGCGGGGACTCGCCGATCGCGAAGATCGTGCAGTGGTTCTCGGCGGTCGAGTTGTCGATCGACAGACCGCCGGACTTGTCCTGCTGCTGCTTGAGCGGGTCGTTGGTGGTGAGGTCGGGCGAGATGCGCTCCCAGGTGTCGCCCATGTCGCGCGTGCGCAGCAGGAACTGCGAGCCCATGTACAGCGCGCCGCTCGGGCCGCGATGCAGGGCCGCATTCCAGTTGTAGCGCAGCTTGGGCTCGCCGGGACCGCGCAGCGGCTTGATGTCCTTGGTCTCGCCCGTGCTCAGCCGCACGCGCGACAACTCGCCGCCCTGGTACATGCAGTAGACGACGTCCTCGTCCTTGACGTCGGGGAACGCCCAGAACCCGTCACCCCCGAGCAGGCTCTCCCAGAGCCGGTTCGGCACGCCGCCCGAGCGCGTGCTCGGCGCGCTCCACGTGCCGTTATCCTGCAGGCCGCCGTAGACGTGGTAGGGCATCCGCGAGTCCACGCCGACATGGTAGAACTGGCCGACCGGGATGTTCTCGCACATGCGCCACGTGTTCCCGCGATCGCTCGACACGTACACGCCGCCGTCGGTGCCGAGCACGAGGTACTCGGTGTCGGTGGGGTCGATCCACAGCGCGTGGACGTCGCTGTGGTAGGGCGCACCGCCGAATCCACCGCCGCCCACGCCGCTGAACTTACGGCCCGCGTCCTCGCTCACCGAGAGCGCGAGGCCGCCCTTGTACACGCGGTCGAACGCGACCGGGTCGGGCACCAGGTGCGCGAAGTAGAACGGCCGCCACGTCACGTCGGTGTTCGAGTCGTTCCCGCGCGTCCAGCTCTCGCCGCCGTCGTCGCTCATGTATAGGGCGGTCTTCTTGGACTCGACCACCGCGTACAGGCGGCTGGCACGCGCCGGCGATACCGCCACGCCGATGCGACCCAACTCGCCCTCGGGCAGGCCCTTCGACAACCGGCGCCACGTCACGCCACCGTCCACGCTCTTGTAGAGACCCGAGCCCGGGCCGCCCGACGCGAACGTCCACGGCTGACGGCGCACGCTCCACATGGCGGCGTACAGCACGTCGGGGTTCTGGGGATCGATCGCCAGGTCGGCCGCGCCGGTACGCGCATCCACGTACAGCGTGCGCGTCCACGTCTTGCCGCCGTCGGTGGTGCGGTACACGCCGCGGTCCTCGCCGTCGGCGAACAGCGGCCCGAGCGCGGCCACCCACATGGTGTCGGGGCGGTTCGGGTGGATGAGCACGTCTGCGATGCGCTCGGTACGGTCGAGCCCGAGGTGCGTCCACGAGTCGCCGCCGTCGCGCGTGCGGTACACGCCATTGCCGTAGCCCACGCTGTTGCGCGTCCACGACTCGCCCGTGCCCACCACCACCGTGCGCGCGTCGCTGGGCGCCACGCGGATCGCCCCGATGCTCATGGTGTGCCCGTCGAACACCGGCTGCCACGTCGTGCCGTGGTCGCGCGAGCGCCACACGCCGCCGCCGGCGGTGCCGACCCACAGCGTGTTGCGCGCGCCGGCCACGCCGTCCACGCAGGTGATGCGTCCGCTCATCACGCCCGGCCCGAGCACGCGGGCACGCAGGCCCTCGAACGTCTCGGAGTCGAGCTTCCAGTCGGGCGCCTTGTTCGTCGTCGCGTCCTGTGCCAGCGCCGCACCCGCGGCGAACAGCAGCAGGGCGAGGGTCGTCATCGCGCGGCGGGTGCCACGCACCATCCACGGGTCACGCATGGGGCTCCTCGTCGTGGGGAGGGGGAATGGAGCGCGGCCCCGGTCCGGGGGGGTCCCCGGGCCGGGGCCGCGTCGTCATCGCGTCCGCGTCACTCGCCCTTCTTCTTCTCGGGCGTCTTCGCGTCCTTCGCGTCCTTCTTCTCGGCGTCCTTCTTGTCGCCGTCCTTCGTCGCCTTGGCCGGCATGACGAAGCGCGCGTCGTCGATCGCCACGTTCATCTCGATCTTGCTGAACGTCATCTTCTGGCGCATCGGCTGACCCTTGGCGCCCATCTCCATGGCGAACGGCACCATGAAGCCGTCCACCTCCTTGTAGTCCGAGTAGATCTGCTCACCCTCGTACTCGGTCCCGCGCCGCTTCACCTTGCCCTCGGTCTTCACGAGCAGGTACGTCTCGGCGTCGAGGTAGTGGTACTCGAGGTCGCCGTTCTTCTTGGTCACCTTGAGCTTGTAAGCCTCGGCGCCCTCGACCATCTCCTTGCCCGCGAGCTCGACCGTGTGGCCCTTGGCCTTCCAGTCCACGAGCACGCCGTCGAAGTCGGCCTCGTCGCGCTCATTCGCGCTGTCCTCGTCCGACGACACCTCGGGGTCGGTCTGGCCCATGAACGGCATGAGCGACCAGCCCTTCTCGCCGTCGAACGCCTGCACGCCGGTCATGCCCTGGATCGTGAACTCGATGCGGCGCTTGGCCGGGCGCTTCATCTCCATCGTGACGGGCGCCTCCATGCCGGGCATGCCCATGCCCATGGAGCCGACCATGCGGCGCGTGGAGACGCTCTTCATCTTCTCGAGACCGCCCGACGTCTCGTAGTGCTTGGCGAGGACCTCGTCCACGGTCTGGGCGTGCGCGACGGGGGCGAGCAGCAACCCGAGGGCGAGCGAGAGGAGCAGCTTGCGCGACATGGCGGGATCTCCGAGGGCAGAGGGGACCGGGGGCCGGGGCCGCCGGACGGGGCACGAACGTGGGATACGGGTGCGGGCCGCGGCGGGTTGCAGCCCGCGGACGGAGCGCCCGACAAGAGTAAACCGCCCGCCCGTGGCGGGCCACCGCGACCGGGACGTGCGCCCCCCCCCGACCCGGCCCACCCCACCCGCGGCCATGCGCTAGAGTGGCAAGGCCATGAGCCAGCCCGACTTCCGACTGCCCGACCTGCGTTTCGTGCCCACCGAGGCCGTGTACCCGCACGAGTACCACGACCTGCAGCGCACCGAACCGCTCGTCCGCCGCCTGCGCGAGAGTGCCACGCTCAAGAACCCGCCGATCGTGACCCAGGTCGGCGACGGCATGCGCGTGGAGCCCCGCTACGTGGTGCTCGACGGCGCCAACCGCAGCACCGCCGCCCGCGCCGCGGGCTGGCCGCACCTGCTCGTGCAGGTGGTGCGCTACGAGTCCCCGTCGGTGGAGTTGAACACCTGGTACCACGCGCTCACCGCCGACGCGCGCGTCGTGCTCGAGCAGGGCCTCGCGGGCCTGCCCGGGATCGACACCCAGCGCCACGACCGCGTGCACGCGCGCGCCCTGCTCGCGCGCCGCGAGGCGCTCGCGTGCGTGGTGCTCGACGACGACGACGTGCTGGTGGTGCTGGGCGGCCGGTCGCTGCACGAGCGCAACGACCTGCTCAACTCGGTCGTGCAGCTCTACCAGGACCGCGTGCCGTACACGCGCGTCACCAGCGACTCGCTCACCGCCGCGCGCCGCGAGCACCCCGAGGTGCGCGCGCTCGTGATCTTCCCGCGCTTCGACCCCGCCGAGGTGATCGACCTGGCGAGCGCGGGCGAGTTCCTGCCCGCGGGCATCACGCGCCACCTCATCCGCTGGCGCGCGCTGCGCGTGAACGTACCGGTCGCGATGTGCGAGGACGCCACCCTGACGCTCGACCGCAAGAACGCGTGGCTGGCCGAGTGGACCGAGCAACGGCTCACGAAGCGCGAGGTGCGCTTCTACGAGGAGCCGACGGTGCTCTACGACGAGTGACGACGAGGCGGTGCGCGCCGCAGCGCGCGCGACCGCGCGGAGGACACGCATGAGGGCGGTGTACTTCGAGCGCTTCGGCGGTCCCGAGGTGCTCACGCACGGCGAGCGGCCGGAGCCGGTCGCCGGTCCCGGCGAGGCCGTGGTGCGCGTGCGTGCGTGCGCGGTGAACCACCTCGACCTGTGGGTGCGCGGCGGTCTGCCCGGGCTGGAGCCCGAGATGCCGCACATCCTCGGGAACGACGTGGTCGGTGAGATCGTCGCGGTGGGCCCCGGCGTGACGCACCTCACCGTGGGTGCGCGCACGCTCGTGCTGCCCACGCTGTCGTGCGGCGTGTGCGCCTCGTGCGCGAACGGCGACGACCACCTGTGCCGTGCCCACGACGTGCTGGGCCGCTGCCGCAACGGCGGTTACGCCGAGTTCGTGAGCGTGCCCGCGGTGAACTGCCTGCCCTACCCCGCGAACCTCACGTGGGAGCATGCGGCCGCGGTGCCGCTGGTGTTCGTGACCGCGTGGCACATGCTGGTGACGCGCGCCGGCGTGCGTCCCGGCGAGGACGTGCTGGTGATGGGCGCCGGCAGCGGCGTGGGCAGCGCCGCGATCCAGATCGCGCGCCTGCACGGGGCGCGCGTGATCGCGACCGCGAGCGGGCCCGCCAAGGCCGAGCGCGCGCGCGAACTGGGCGCGCACGAGACGATCGACCACGCCACCGAGGACGTCGCGGCGCGCGTGCGCGCGCTCACCGGCCGCAAGGGCGCCGACGTGGTGGTGGAGCACGTCGGGGGCCGCGTGTTCGAGGCCGGCGTGGCCGCCCTGGCACGCGACGGCCGGTTGGTGACGTGCGGTGCGACCACGGGCGCGCGCGTGACCCTGGACGTGAACCTGCTGTTCGGCCGCCACCTCACGCTGCTGGGCTCGTGGATGGGCCGCCGCTCCGACCTGCTCGCCGCCCTCGCGCACGTCGAGCGCGGGGCGCTGCGCCCGGTGGTGGACTCGGTGCTGCCGCTGTCCGAGGCACGCCGGGCACACGAGCGTATCGAGGCGCGCGCGCACTTCGGCAAGGTGGTGCTGGTGCCGTAGGAGAACGCACCGGCCGGTACGCGCGGAGCGTCCGGCCGGTGTTCGAGCATCCTTGCTCGCGATTCGCGCGCTGGGGGGTGTTCCCGCGCGCGGGCGACCCGCTTCCCCACGGGTCGGTCCCTTCGTCGAGGCCGCATCCGTCGCCCGTTGCGAGCGCAGCGTCCGTATCCGTTCGGGATGGCGTCATCGTGGGCCCGTCACGAACCACGACGTACGCCCGCTCCCGACCTCGGTCGTCCGTGGCGGGCCCGCCCTCCTGGCGTTCCGCGACCTCGTCCGACGTCATGGAGCATCGGTGCCGAGGCCCCGGACTTGAGCCCCCCACCGGTCGAAACCCCGCAACCCGCCCGCGTGCAACGCGTTTGCTATGCTGCGCGCGTGAGCGCCCCCCACCCCACCGACCGCCCGCACGAGCTCCCCGTCCTGCCGTCGTGGTTCGACGGCGAGGACGCACCGCGTCCGGACGAACTGGCGACCTGCATCCACTGCGGTCTGTGCCTCACCGCCTGCCCCACCTACCGCACGCTCAAGGTCGAGACCGACTCGCCGCGCGGGCGCATCTACCTCATGCGCGGACTCGCCGAAGGTCGCGTCTCGCCCGACGACCCGCTGGTCTCGCACCTCGATCGCTGCCTCGACTGCCGCGCGTGCGAGACCGTGTGCCCCGCCGGGGTGCCGTACTCGCGACTGCTCGAGTCCACCCGCGGCCAGCTCGCGCGGCGCTGGCGACGCGCGACGCCGCTGCGCATGCTCGGTCACTGGGTGCTGCGCTCGGTCCTGCCGCATCGCGACCGCGTCGCGTTCGTCACCGACCTGCTGCGCGTGGGGCAGTGGCGCCCGGTGCGCGCGTTGCTCGACACGCGGGTGGCGCAGGCACTGCTGCCACGCTTCGCGCGACAGGGTCTGGCCATGACGCCGCCGCTCGTCTCGCGCGCCGAACGCGAACTGTCCGCACTCGAGTCGCGCCTGCCCGCGGGCGCGCGCCTCGAACGCACGCGCGACGCGCTCGTGTTCCATCCGGCGGGCGAACCGCGCGGACGCGTCGCGTTCCACACCTCGTGCATCATGCCCGCCATGTTCCCGCGCCAGAACCAGGAGAGCGTGCGACTGCTCGTGATCGCGGGACTGCGCGTCACGGTGCCGCTCGCGCAGACGTGCTGCGGCGCGTTGCAGGCGCACGCGGGCCTGCGCCGTGAGGCCAAGGCGCTGGGCGCGGCGAACGCGTGCGCGTTCGCGACCGACGACGAGTTCGTGGTGAGCGACTCGGCCGGCTGCGGTGCGGCCCTGCGCGAGACCGGACACCTGCTCCACGACGCACCCGACGCGCACCGCCTCTCGCAACGCACGCGCGACGTGGCCGAGGTGCTCGCGCACTACGGCCTGCCCGAACCCACCGCACCGCTCGCCTCGGCGCACGACCGCACGCGACCGCTGCGTGTGACCTACCACGACGCCTGCCATCTCGCGCATGCGCAGCGCGTACGCGAGGCGCCGCGGCGGTTGCTGCGCTCGCTGCCCGGCGTGGAGTTCGTGGCGCTGCCCAACGCCGACTGGTGCTGCGGCAGCGCGGGCGTGTACAACCTGTCGCATCCCGACATGGCCGACGCGCAACTCGAGGGCAAGCTCGACGCGGTCGCCACGGTGGCGCCCGAGGTCGTGGTGGCCTCGAACCCCGGCTGCCTGCTGCACATGCGGCGCGGCGCGACCGAGCGCGGCATGGCCCCGCGCTTCGTGCACCTCGTCGAGCTGCTCGGCGAGGCGTTCCCCGCCCCGGGCGATCGCCCCGCTTGAGGCTGGCGAGCCCCGGGATGGGCGTGTAGCGTGACCTCGCCATGAAACGCCTCGTCCGCCCCCTCCTGATCGCGCTCGCCGCACTGCTCGGCGCCCTGCTCGTGGCCGCCGGCATCGGCCTGTTGCTCCCGCGCCACCACGTCGCGGTCTCGAGCCTCACGCTGCGCCGGCCCGCGACCGAGGTCTGGGGTGCGATCTCCGACGTCGCGACGCAGCCCGTGTGGCGCTCGGACCTCACCCGCACCGAACGCCTGCCCGACCACGACGGCCGCGAGGTGTGGCTGCAGCAGGGCGAGAGCGGCGACTGGACGCTCGAGTTGGTGCGCCGCGAGCCGCCCCGACTGCTGGTCGCGGCGGTCGCCGACAGCTCACAGGGATTCGGGGGCACGTGGACGTACGAGCTCGAACCGCTCGACGACGCCACGCTGCTCACCATCACCGAGCGCGGCTTCATCGACGACCCGCTGCTGCGCTTCCTCGCGCGTTTCGTGTTCGGACTGCACGGTTCGCAGCAGGACTACCTCGCGGACCTCGCCCGTCATCTCGGCGAGGAGGCCGCGCCCACGCGGGTGCGCTGAATGACCACGACCCTCCGGGTGCCGGCATGAGCACGATCCCCGCCCCCGTCGCACTGCTCGACCCCGCGCATGCTCGCGCCACGCTCGCGCGCGCCGGGCTCGAGCTCGACGACCTCGCGATCCACTACCGGCGCGTGCAGGACGATGGCGGCACGGTCGCCTACCGCCTGCACGGGCGCGACGCCGCTGGGGCCGCGGTCGAGACCCTGGGCTACGCGCGCTGGGGTGCGCCCGACCGCATCGCCGCGATCGCCGAGAAGTGGGTGGGCGAGCGCGCCGAGGCGAACCCGCTCGGAGCGGGCGTGCGCACGCTCCCGGACCTCGATGCCGTGCTGTTCCTGCTGCCCAACGACCGCAACCTGCGCCTGCTCCCCAAGGTCGCGAGCCTCGACCGGCTCAAGCGCCTGCTCGCCCCGCTCGCCCCGTTCGAGCCCGCGGGCTTCCGCATCCGCGAGCGCAAGTCGGCCCTCGAGCTGCGGCGCTACAAGCCCGAGCAGCGCCTCGTCGCGCTCGCCGATCTCGCGCTCGCGCGCGACGCCGACGGGACGAACCGCACGCAGCGCGTGGTGGTGCGCCTGTTCGCCGACGCGCGCGGCGAGGCACTGCAGCGCGACCTCACGGCGTGGCGCGCCGCGGGCGCGGCCGCGCGCCTGCCCGAACCGTTCGGCTCGCTCGAGGACGGGCACATCTACGTGGAGGGCGCGGTGCCCGGCGACACGCTGCGTGCCCGCATCCGAGCCGGACTCGCCGACCCGGGCGTGTTCGCGCGCGCACTCGTCGAACTGCACGCCGCACGCCCCGCACTGGGAGCCACGCGCACGGTCGAGTCGCGACTCGCGCTCGTGCACGCGATCGTCGCGACGCTCGTGCGCGCGCAGGTGCCCGGTGTGCAGGGCCTCGCCGAACTCGCCAGCGCCGCACGGCCCGAGACGCGCACCGACGTACCCGTGCACGGCGATCTGCACGCGCGTCAGGTGCTGGTGGGCGACGACGGCGAACCGGTGTTCGTGGACTTCGAGCGCGCCGCGATGGGCGACCCGCTCGACGACCTCGGCAACCTGATCGCGCATCTCGTCTGGGAGCACGACACGGCCGGGGCCGAGGGCGCCGCCGCCAGACCCTTCGCCGAGGCGGTGACGCGCGAGTACGCCCTGCGGGCGGGATCGCTCGATGCGCGCTCGCTCGCCTTCCACGAGGGCTGCGCGTTCCTGGAGATCGCCGAGCTGCCCGTGCGCCGCCGCCTGCCCGAGGCCGCCGCGACCAGCGCGCGCGCCGTGGCGAGGGCCCGCGCCGCGTTCGCCCGCGCCCGCTGAGTCCCCGCCGGGGTGCGGAATCCCCGGTCCGGAGCGGGTCCGACGCCCCGAAAGGGCCCGTGAACAGCCCCCTGAGCCGCTTGGGTCTGGACCCCGCCCCACCCCCCTTCTACCATTGAGGGAGGCCCGCGCCATCCGGCACCGGGCCCTCCCCGCCATGCGCCCCCGCCCCCGCTCCCTGCTGCTGCTCCCGGTGCTCGCCCTGCTGCTGGCGGGTCCGCACGCGCACGCCCCGCGCGGCACTGATGTGCCGAGGCCGAACGAGCGCCCCTCGGACTGGTTCCTGCTGCAGCGCGCCATGCCCGACGGCACCATCCCGAGCGATCGCATCGCGGCCGCGAACGAGCAGGTCCTGTTCGAGCGCGCGTTCGCCGCGCGCACGTTCGCGGCCTCCGCGAGTGCGCAGGACTGGACCCCGATCGGTCCCGCCAACGTGGGCGGACGCGTGAACGCGTTGGTCGGCGCTCCCGGGGGCGTGCCGCTGTTCCTGGGAGCCGCGCACGGGGGCGTGTTCCGCTCCGACGATCGCGGCGTCAACTGGGTGCCGCTCACCGATGCGCTCGGGCTGTCGTCCGTGGGTGCGCTCGCGCTCAACCCGCTCAACCCGAACTCGCTGTGGCTCGGCACCGGCGACGCCAACGGCACGGTGGACGGCTACGACGGCACCGGCGTGTACGTGAGTCGCGACGGTGGGCGGCGCTGGACGTCCCGCGGCCTGCGCGGCACCTCGCGCATCTCGGCGCTCGCGTTCTCGCCCACCGACACCAACCGCGTGTACGCGGGCGCGATGGGCAAGGCGTTCACCACCGATCCCGCGCGCGGGTTCTACCGCAGCACCGACGGTGGCCTCACGTGGACGCGCACGCTGTACCTCAACGACAGCACCGGCGTGTCGGACATCGCCGTGCATCCCTCGAACCCCGACACGTTGTGGTGCACCACGTGGACGCGCGTGCGTCGCCTCACCTACCGACGCGCGCACGGCCCCGACTGCGGCGTGTGGCGCAGCACCGACGGCGGCCTCACGTGGGCTCGTCTCGGCAACGGGCTGCCGAGCGGACCCGACGTGGGGCGCATCGCGATCGCGGTCGCCCCGTCCATGCCCTCACGCCTCTACGCCTCGGTCACCACCGGGCCCGCGGGCGGCTACACGGGCGCGGGCCTGTACCGCAGCGACGACGGCGGCACGTCGTGGGCGCGCGTGGACGCGACCACGCTGCACGCGACCATGTTCGGCGGCTTCGCGTGGTTCTTCGGGCGCGTCGCGGTGTCCCCGGTGGACCCCGACGACGTCTGGGTGCTCGGCGTGCGCCTGGCGCGCTCGCGCGACGGGGGCGTGCTGCTCGAGGACGTGACCGGGGCCGCGCACGTGGACATGCACGCGCTCTGGCTCGACCCGCTCGCGCCCGACGACGCGTACCTCGGCAACGACGGCGGTCACTACGCCTCGACCGCGGGGGGGCCGTGGCAGAAGTCGCTCAACCTGCCCATCACCCAGTTCTACGCAGGCACGGTGGACCCGCAGAACGTCGGCAAGGTGCTGGGCGGTACGCAGGACAACGGCACGATCAAGACCGAGTCGGGCCCGCTGGCGTGGTCGCTCATCCTGGGGGGCGACGGGTTCCGTTGCCTCGTGCACCCGACCAACACCAACCTGCTGCTCGCGGAATGGCAGTACGCGAGCGACCGCACCGGCGTGAAGCGCTCCACCAACAACGGCGCGTCGTTCGCGGCCACCTCGGGCTGGGCGGGCAGCGACCGCTACAACTGGCACACGCCGTTCGTGGCCAACCCGCTCAACCCCAACACGCTCATCGCGGGCAGCCACCGCGTGTACAAGAGCACCAACAACGGCGTGGCGTGGAGCGTGACGAGCGGGGATCTCACCACCAACCCCGGCGCGGCGGTGGTGTACGGCACGATCAGCGCGCTCGCCATCTCGCCCGTGGACACCTCGCTCTACGTCGCGGGCACCGACGACGCGCGCGTGTGGAGGTCCACCAACGCGGGTGCGACGTGGCAGGAGATCTCGACCGGACTGCCCAAGCGCTACGTCACGAGCGTGGCGGCCGATCCGGTGGATGCCAATACGATCTACGCCACGTTCTCGGGCTTCGGGCAGGACCTGCACGACCCGCACGTGTTTCGCTCGACCGACCGCGGCGCGACCTGGCAGGACGCCAGCGGGAACCTGCCCGACGCCCCGGTGAACGACCTGGTGGCCGACCCGCTCCTGCCCGGCACCCTGTACGTCGGCACCGACCTGGGGGTGTTCGTGACCCGGAACCACGGCGCCACGTGGGCCCCGCTGGGCGGGGCGATGCCCGTGCAGACGGTCTGGGACCTCGTGCTCCACTCGGGATCGCGACGCCTGTTCGCGTTCACGCACGGCCGCTCGGCATGGAGCCTGTCGCTCGCCACCGTGCCGCTCCCGGTGCCCGGCGACGCCCCCACCGCGCTCGGCGCGCTGGAGCTCGACGCCCCGTCGCCGAACCCCGCGCGGGCCGCGACGCGACTCGCCATGACGCTGGGGTCACGCTCCCAACTCGTTGCCGACGTGCACGATGCGAGTGGGCGTCGAGTGCGCGTCCTGCATCGCGGGGCGCTCGATCCGGGCCGGCACGTGCTGGTCTGGGACGGCCGCGACGAGCGCGGCGCGCGTCTGCGTTCGGGCGTGTACTTCGTGCGCGCGACCGACGGCACGACCACGCGCACGCGTCGCGTCGTGCTCGCCGACTGACGTCCGCACGGCGACGCGCGCTCCCGATCGGGCGCCCCTCGTCGGCCCTCGCGGGGTTCGAACGGACCGGTCGGCGACCCCCGTTGGAGCCGCCGGGGCTGGAGCGGCGACGCCCCCCGAATCGTTCGACCGCGTCAGGTCTGGACGGAAACGCCATGGGGCGCGAATTCGCTTTGATTTTCGCGGCCCGCGCTGCTACACCTTCTCCCCGTCAGGGCGTGCGACTCGCGTCCGACAGAGATTCCACCTCTGGTTCCAGTCATGGAGGATTGACCCAATGGCGAAGATGATGACGAAGACGCAGGTCGCCGCGCACCTGGCGACGAAGTTCGAAGTGACGAAGAAGACGGGCACGGCGATCCTCGAGGAGCTCGCCACGCTCGCCGCCAAGCAGGCCAAGAACGGCTTCGTGTTCCCGGGCGTCGGCAAGCTCGTGGTCGTGAACCGCAAGGCTCGCATGGGCCGCAACCCGCAGACGGGCGAGTCGATCAAGATCCCCGCGAAGCGTGTGCTCAAGTTCCGCATCGCGAAGGCCATGAAGGACGCCGTCCTCGCGAAGTAAGCCTCAAGCCGAACGCATCTCCGGGCCCCGTGGCGCATGCGCCGCGGGGCCCACGGCTTTCGTACATGCTCAAGCACCATTTGCGGAATCCATCCACTGCGCTCATTCGACCCGGCGTGGTATGCCTTCCACGACCGGACCTCGGTTCGGACTTGTTGCAGGGGCGTGGCCGCATCGGCACGATGTCGAGACGACCCCCTACGCGCCTGCATCGCACTCACTCGGAGGCGACGATGCAGAGAAGTCTCACGACGCTGTTCGCTCTCATGCTGTTTACGATCATGGGCCTGTCCGCGGCGTACGCCCAAACGGCCCCGTTCTCGTTCGGGCTGGAAGGGTCGCTCAGCCGCGGCACCGGCGACTTCGGAGATGCCGTGGAACTCGGCCAGCAGTTCGGCGTCGTGCTGGAGCGTCAGGTGAGCCCCACGACAGCGATCGGCTTCTCGCTCGGCCGGCATGGCTGGGACGCGAACTCCGACTTCAACTACGCGCTATCGGTAGTGTTGTCCTCGCTCATCGACCCCACCTTCGACCCCTTCCTCGACCCGCCTTTGGTGGATGCGAGCGCGCGCTACGAAGCCACCGAGTACACCGGACACGTGCGACTCTTCATGGCCAACGAGTCCTCAGGGATGCGGCCTTATCTCGAGGGTGGCATCGGCGGCTACTCCATGAAGGTCAAGGTGGCGCTTGCGGGTATCGGTGAGGAGGATGAGTCATACAACCTTCTCGGCATCAATCTCGGCGGCGGAGTGGACTTCCCGGTCGGAACCAACACCACGCTCGCGATCGGAGCGAAGTACCACTACATCGCTTCGGAGGACGACCTCGGAGCGAACACGACTGCGCTGGCGCTTGGGGCCCGGCTAAGCTTCGGATTCGGACGCTGAAGCACCTCGTACCTCCGTGGGCCCCGTGGCGCATGCGCCGCGGGGCCCGCGGCTTTCGTACGTGATGCTGCGTATGGGACGACGCGGCCCCGGCCCGCGCGGGGGCGACGCGTCGGGCGGTCTGGCCGCGATCCATTCCGGTTCGACGCGTGAGTCGGCGCGGCCTCGTTCCATGCGGGTGCGATGCGGTTCGGACCGTGACGGGCGCTGGCGTATGCTGCCCGTATGAGTGACACCGCACCCGAGCCGCGCGTGGATGGCGAGGCGATCGTCTATCGCCTGTTCGACGTCGGCTATGCCATCTCGCTGGACCGCGCGTTCGACCGTCTCGCCTCGAGCGGTCCCGAGCGCCGTCGTCCCACGCGCGGCGAAGCGCAGACCATCCGCATCCCGAACCCGCCGGTCACGGTGAGTCTGGGCCGCGAGGCGGTCACGATCGGTGGCCACGAGGTCGCGGCCGAGGTGTCGGCGCGACTGTTCGACTTCGGCGTGGTCTCGATGCGCGCCAAGGTGCGCACGCCCGACGGCCTAGACTGGGAGTCGTTCGCGCACTGGGGTGCGGAGTTGGGTGGCGTCGCGTGGACCGAACTGCTCGCAGGTGCGCGCGACACGCTGCTCGCGCGCCTGGGTGACGCGGTGGAGCAGCCGCGGTTGTTCCCGGGCACCGAGGACTACACGGTGTTCCGCGTGAACCGCCTGTTCGACGCCGACGGTGGCGCGCTGGCGCCCGCGACCCTCACCACCGACCACGTCGCCCGCCTGCTCATCGGCGAGCGCCGTGCACTCACCGCCGAGGCCAAGGCCGAGTTGCTGTCGCCGCGCCTGGGCTACTTCGCCGACGACCTGGTGGTGCTCACGTGGGGCAACGCGCTGGTGGTGGAGCCCGAGCCCGACGACACCGACGTGCAGTACGTGCTCGAGTTCGCCAACGCGCAGCTGCTCGAGTTGCGCTGGTACGACGCGGTGCTCGAGGCCGAGGTGCCCACGATCCAGCTGCGCTTCCTGCAGGCACGGCAGGGGTTCCGCTTCATCGGGCGGCGCTACAACCGCCTGCTCGAACGACTGCAGCGTCTGGTCGCGGACTCGGTCGAGCTCATGGAGCGCCTGGAGAACTCGCTGCGCGTCACCGACGACGTGTACCTGGCGCGCGTCTACTCGGCCGCGTTGGAGGAGTTCCGCGAGCGCTCGTGGCGGAGCGGCATCGAGCGCAAGGTGGCCATCGTGCGCGAGGCGTACGACATGCTGAACGCCGAGTCGCTCGCCCGTCGCAGCGAGACGCTGGAGATCGCGATCGTGCTGTTGATCATGTTCGAGATCGCGCTCACGCTGCTGCGGCACTGAGCCCCGGTCGCGACGCGGCCCTCGCCCGAACCGCCGCACGCGGGAAGCGCCCCTCGTGCGCACCGTGCGCGGGCGCCTGCGGGACCGGTCCGCATGACCGAGACCGGACGATCCCACGCCCGCCCCCCCCGACCGACCGGCCTCCCCCGCTCGAAGTCACACGACCGTAACGCTCGGGTCACGGGGCGTTGCCGGTTCGCAGCCGATGCTTCCTGCGCCGGATCCCCACCGGCCCGCTCCGGACCCCACCGGGCGGAACCCACAGGAGGCCACCGGTGTTCGAACTCCAGTCCGAGCGTCAGGCCTATCTCGAGGTGCTGCTGCACGAATCCAAGAAGGTCGTTCGCATGGTGCGCGCCTTCCCCGTGCACTCGCTCCATCACCGCCACCCCGACTGCGGCATGACCACGATCGACCTCGCCGGCGCGTTCGTCCGTCACGTGCGCCGCATCGAGGAACTGGCGAGCAGCCGCCCCGCCGGATCCCCGTTCGCGGAGCAACGCACGCGCGGCGGGTTGCTCATGGAGTTCGAACTGGCGCTCGAGAGCGCGCGCTCCGTGCTCACGCGCCAGTCGCCCGAACGCTGGGCCGACGTGATCGACGCGCCCGCCGACCTGGCCCCGTGGCGTCAGGGTCGCCGCGGTGAACTGCTGTGGATGGCGCTGCGCGAGCTGTCCCGGCACTCCCGCCACTTCGCCCGTCACCTCTCGGATTCGCGCGAGGACGACGGCGGACGCGAACCCGACCTGACGCCGGTCCTGGCCACCGACGGACGCTGACCCCCGCCTCACGCACCTCGCACTCGCATCGCTTCACGACCCTCGCGGCTCGCGCTGCGGGGGTCTTCGCGTCGGCGGGCGTACCATGCGAACCCATCCGGCGGACCACTCGCACCGGGAACGGCGACGCCGATCACCGCTTGCACTCGGTGACCGGCGTCCGGGCAGCCGTCTCGGCCGACGGTTCCGTGGCGCTGTGGCCAAGGTGTCGGATCCCGCGAACCGGAGAGCCGCCGAAGAAGGGGGACACTTCGGCGGTCCGTCTTCGCCCGCGAAGGACCCGGCCTGCCGACCGATTTCAGCCCTTCGCGGGATGACCGCTTCGCATCCCATGCACGAAGGAATCTACGCGACGGCTGTTTCGGCACCGTGTCACGGCGGTCGCCGCCCCATGAATTCCCGTCCCCCGTTCGTCGCGGCCCCCCGTCGCGTCGGGGAATCGGTCCTTGTGGCGAGTGCGCCGCTCACCCAGACTGCGCGCTCGTATCGTGGCACCGAACCCACGCCGATCCCGCCCCGGAGACCTCCCCATGAAGCCGAGCATCCTGACCGCACTGCTCACCCCTCTCGTCCTGTGCGCGCTGCTCGCACCCGTCGCGCACGCCGACGCCGAACGCTCCGCCGTGCGCGCCGCGCGCCTGGTGGACGCGAAGGCCGGCACC
>JBJTRI010000106.1:0-15378 GCA_046076045.1 bacterium | reverse complement strand
GGCCTCGCCGGTGTGGAAGCCGTAGAACATGTAGGCGTCATCGGCGTCGGGGCTGTGGCCGAAGCGGACGGTGCGGAGTTCGGTGGGCGTGGCGGACATGCGCTTCCCCAAGGGGTTCGCGGCGTGGGCCGCGGGGACGGGTGGAAAGGCCGCGAGGATAGCGCACCGGGCGCACCGTTGCAGGGCGCGGGCCGCACCGGGCGCGCTCGGGAACGGGGTCGGTGGGCGCGCGGCCGCGCGCTTCAGCGCGGCTCGACGGCGCGCAGGTCGGGCTGCGGCCCCGTCCCGATGCGCTGGGGCCGCAGCGGTGCGACGAGTCCGAGCAGCGCCCACGGCAGCAGGAAGCGCCCGACCCAGTGCGCCTCGCGCATCGCGACCGCGAGCGGGCCCGACGCGGGGGCGATCGGCAGCGGGTCGCGCCAGGTCGCGTCGGCACCGGGCAGGCCCAGCGCCTCGGCGAGCGCCTCGGCGATGCGGGCATGACCGGCGGGGTTGGCGTGCAGTCGGTCGGGGTGCCAGAGGCGCGCGTCGGTGGCGACCGCGTGGGCGGCGAAGTCCACCAGAACCGTGCCCGTCGCCTGGCACGTGGAGCGCAACGCCTCGTTCATGGCGTGGATGCGCGGTGCGATCGCGGCTGCGAGTGGCAAGAGCGGTGTGAGGTCGGGCAGCGTGAACGTGACCACCGTGGCCCCGCTCGCGCGCAGTTCCGATTGCAGTCGGAGCGTGTCGCTCGCGAACGTGCGCACGTCGAATCGGCGTGCGAGCACGTCGTTGGTGCCGGTGAACGCACTCGCCAACCCGGGACGCAGCGCGAGTGCGCGCGCGAGTTGGTGGTCCACCACCTCGCGCGTCGTGAGCCCGCGCACCGCGAGGTTCGCGTACTCGAGTCCGCCCTGTGCCAGGGCGATGCGTTCGGCGAGTCGGCGCGACCAGCCGTGCCAGCCGCGGCGTGGATCGCCGTCGGCGATGCCCTCGGTGGAGCTGTCCCCGAGCGCCACGTAGCGCTCGTAGCGCATCGTACTCACGCGCCCGTGGGTGCCAGATAGGCGACGAGCCGGTCGAGCGCGCGCGGCCACGCCTCGCGCCAGCTCGCGAGTGCGGCGCGGTGCGCCTCGCCCGGCGGTGATTCGTGCGTGACGAGCAACTCGGTCCCTCCGTCGGCGCGCGCGGTAAGCGCGAACCGCACCGTGCCGGCGGTGCCGCCGGGGTAGCCCGCGTGGCCGCCCGTGAACGCGGCCTCGCCGGGCGGCGACCACGCCACCCAGCGGGCCTCGAACGGCAGCCCCGAGTTGCCCGGGCGCGTCCAGCGCATGACGAGCGTGCCGCCCGCGTGCGGCTCGCTCGTGCACGCATCGCAGAACCAGCGCTCGAGGTGACGGGCCTCGACGAGGGCCGCGAACACGCGCGCGGGCGGGGCCGCGAACGTGCGCGCGAACGCCAGCGGGGCCTCGCTCACGGACGCCACTCGGTCTCGGGTTCCTCGGGCGGCGGCGCCGGAGCCGCGCGTCGCTGCGCGGCCTTCTCGGCTGCGCGTGCGAAGATCTCGGCGCGCAGCGCGTCCAGGCCCTCGCCCGTGATCGCCGAGACCATGCGCGCGTCGGGGAACTCGACACGCAACGCGGCCACCTGATCGTCGGTGAGGCGGTCGCACTTGTTGAACACCATGATGCGCGGCGGGCGCGGCTCCTGCAGGATCGCGTCGAGCACGGTGTCCACCGCGATGAGGTGGCGGCGGAAGTCGGGGTCCGAGCCGTCAGTGACGTGCAACAGCACGTCGGCCTCGACCGCCTCGATGAGCGTGCTGTGGAACGAGGCCACGAGGTGGTGGGGCAGCTTGCGGATGAACCCGACCGTGTCGGTCACCAACGCGACCTCGCGCTCGGGGCTCACCAGCTGGCGCGTGGTCGAGTCGAGCGTGGCGAACAGGCGGTCCTCCACGAACACCCCGGCGCGCGTGAGTGCGTTGAAGAGCGTGCTCTTGCCGGCGTTGGTGTAGCCCACGAGCGCGGCGCGGAACTCGCGTTGGCGGCGCGAGCGCTGCGTGCGACGCTCGCGCTCCACCGCCTCGAGCTCGCGCTTGAGGCGCCCGATCCGCTCGCGCACCATGCGGCGGTCGGTCTCGAGCTGCGTCTCGCCGGGGCCGCGCGTGCCGATGCCGCCGGCCTGCCGTTCGAGGTGCTTCCACATGCCGGTCAGGCGCGGCAGCGTGTACTCGAGCTGCGCGAGCTCGACCTGCAACCGGCTCTCGCGCGTGCGAGCGCGGCGGGCGAAGATGTCGAGGATGAGCTCGCTGCGGTCGATCACCTTGCGGTCGAGCGCCTTCTCGAGGTTCTTGACCTGCGCGGGCGAGAGGTCGTCGTCGAAGATGCACAGGTCGGCGTCGCGCATCTCGGCGAGCTGCTTGAGCTCCTGGATCTTGCCCTTGCCGAGGAACGTGCCCGCCTGGATGGTGCCGCTGCGCTGCACCAGCGTGTCGGCCACGGTCGCGCCCGCGGTGTCGGCGAGCAGCGCCAGCTCCTCGATGGAGCGGTCGATGTGCGCGCGTTCGCGCTGCGCATGGCCCACGAGGATCGCGCGCTCGTTGCGTGCGGCGCGGCCGGTCTCGTACGAGGAGGACTTCATGCGCGGATCGGCACCTCGAGGTCGTACGGCGCGGGGGTGAGGTTCTCGATCGTCCCGTCGGCGCGCACGGCGACGAGGTCCTCGATGCGCACGCCGAGGCCGCGCTCGGGGTAGTACAGGCCCGGTTCGATCGAGACGACGTGGCCGGGTTCGAGCACGGCCGTGTTCGTGGGCGGCCCGCCGAGGCGCGGTCCCTCGTGCACCGCCAACCCGACGCCGTGGCCGAGCGAGTGCACGTAGCCCTGCTCCGTGCCTTGGTTCGTGCGCACCGTGGGGTGGCCCTGACGCTCGAACATGTCGCACACGAGTTCCTGCAGGTCGCGGCACCGCACACCGCCCTGCGCCCGCGCCATGGCCGCGTCGAACGCCTCGCGGCACTCCGCGTACACGCGTCGCAGCGGTTCGGGCGCGGGCCCCAGGCAGAAGGTGCGCGTCATGTCGGTGTGGTAGCCGCCACCGGCCTCGACCGGGAAGATGTCGATGAGCAGCGGCTCGCCCGCCCGCACCGGGTCCGCGTCGTTGCCGCGATTGTGCGGCACGCCCGCGTCGCGGCCCTGCGCCACGATGCTCTCGCCGTCCTCACCCAGTCCGAACTCGGCGAAGGTGAGGTGCAGCAGGCGCCGGATGTGGCCGAGCGTGGCGGTCTCGCCGTTCGGCGTGTGGAACGCCTCCGCCTCGGGTCGCAGTTCGCCGAGCCACGCACGCACGCGTCGCATGGCCTCGACCGCACCGCGCGAGCAGTGCCGGATGCGCTCGAGCTCGCTCGGCTCCTTGGTCATCGCCGCGACGCCGAGCAGGTCGGGCTGCGAGGCGTCCACCGTGAGGCCCGGGGCGAGCGCCCGCACGCGGTCGAGCAGCGTCCAACCGAACCCGAGCGGCACGTCACCCGCGAACGCGAGCCGGCCCTCGAGGCCCAGCTCCCCCGCCACCTCCACGACCAGTTCGGCGAGCGCGAGTGCCTGCGACTCGGCGGCCTTGATGCGCGGCAGCAGTCCGCGCTGTCCGTACGACGAGGTCGAGCACCCGACGAGGGCGGCCTGGTCGCGCTCCATGGCGTCGTGAACGAGGTGCGCGCGACCGTCGGCGGCGCGCAGGTACAGGCCGTGGTGGATCCTCTGTCCCGTCGCGTAATGGAAGGCGGGGCAGTAGCGGTCATGCGCGAGCACGACGAGGCCGGCGAGGCCACGCTGCTGCATGAGGGTGTCGAGGTCGGAACGCACGGGGACTCCTCCGAAGCGAGGTCGTGTACACGCGTGTGGCGCGTGGGACCGGTGAGGGTAGGGCAGGGCATGGGCGGCGTGAAGCCGCTCGCGTCACGGCACGGTCGGGGTCTTGAGGCGGCCGCTGCGTCGGCCCAGCAGGGTGACCACGATCCCGAACACGAAGCCCGCGACGTGTGCCCACCACGCCACGCCGCCGGTCGCGTTGGCGCTCACGAGCGTGCCCGAGACGAACTGGAACACGAACCACATGCCGAGCAGCACGAGTGCCGGGACCGCGATGACCTGCACGACCACGAGGATCGGCACCACGGTGATGACGCGCGCGCGCGGGAACAGCAGCGCGTAGGCGCCGAGCACGCCCGCGATCGCGCCGCTCGCGCCCACCGTGGGCACGGTGGACGAGGCCATCGCGGCGGCGTGGACGAGCGCGGCGAACACGCCCGCGGCGAGGTAGAACGCCAGGAAGCGCGCATGACCGAGACGGTCCTCGACGTTGTCGCCGAAGATCCACAGGTACCACATGTTCCCGAGCAGGTGCAGCCAGTCCGCGTGCAGGAACATGGACGTGAACACGGTCGCGGCCTGTGCCGGGAACGACCCGTCACCCGTGGTCGAGAGCACGAGGCGCGCCGGCACCATGCCCCACTCGCGCAGGAACGGTACGAATCCCGGTCCGAGCGCGCGCTCGTACAGGTAGGCCGCGACGCACACCGCGATGAGGGCGCGCGAGACGACCGGGGTGCGGCTGGAGGGGTTCTCGTCGCGGAGCGGGAACATGGGGTCCGGGGCGGGAGGAGAGGCTTTGACGCGGGCGGGACGCGCTCCCTATTCTGCGCCAGTCTTGACGGTTTCGCACGCATCCGCGAGAGCGTCACCGCATCGGAACGGACATGACGCCACGGCCGGGGGACCGGCCGCTCGGCGGCTCCCGATTCAGACGCCCACCGACCGTCCCGGTCCTGCCGTCACCTACTAGCACCGAACATGGAGAGGAACACCATGTCGAACGCCCCGTCCGTCACCAGCGCCTCCTTCGACAGCGAGGTCCTCAAGTCCTCGCAGCCCGTCCTCGTGGACTTCTGGGCCCCGTGGTGCGGGCCGTGCCGCGCCGTCGCCCCGACCGTGGATGCGCTCGCGACCGAGTTCGCGGGGCGCGCCAAGGTCGTGAAGCTGAACACCGACGAGGAGCAGGAGGTGCCGATCAAGTACGGCGTGGGGTCGATCCCAACGCTCATGGTGTTCAAGAACGGCGAGATGGTGGAGCGTGTGGTGGGCGCCCGCTCGAAGGCGGAGCTGACGCAGCTGCTCAACCGGCACGTCTGAAGTCGTCCGGTCGTACGGACCCCGCGTTCGCGGCCCTTCGGTGGGTCGTGGGCGCGGGGTTCGTGTTCGTTCGCGGCTGCTCATTCGCAAGGCAGCACCGGTGGGGACCGCTGCGCATCGAAGGGCATCGCGGGTGCGTCGGCGCTTGTGCGGCGGGGCTCGGCTTCGCATCGCAGGACAGCGCTCGGGCGTCGGCGCGGGTGGGGCGGGGTGCGTCGCAGGGCGATCGGTCGGCTCGGGCTCCTGCCCTCGCCTCCCTGGCGCTCGCGGACGGCCTGCGCGCATCCCTGCGCTCCGGCCTGCTCGCGGCTCGCCTGCGCCGCACCCCGCCCCACCCACGCCTCGGAGGTGCGGGAGGGGTGCGGCTCGTCGCCCATCCCTGGCGTCAGTGGGTGTCGGCGATCGTGCGGAGGGCGCGGGGGAGTTGGTCGGGGAGGTCGCTCGCGATCAGGCCGAAGGGGCCGCGGTCGCGGGTGAGTTGGTCGGCGGCGAGGCCGTGGGCGTGGGCGGCGAGACGGGCGGCGTCGAAGGGCGGGAGGCCCTGCGCGAGCAGAGCCACCAGTACGCCGGTCAGGACGTCGCCGGTGCCGGCGGTCGCGAGGGCGGCGCTGCCGGTGGGGTTCACGCTCACCGCGCCGTCGGGCGAGGCCACCACGGTGGGGGCGCCCTTGAGCACCAGCGTCACGCCCCAGCGCTGCGCCCAGCCGCGGGCGGTGTCGATGCGGCGCGCTTCGAGTTCGGCGGGCGTCTGCCCGGTCAGCCGGGCCATCTCGCCGAGGTGCGGCGTGAGCACGCGCGGCGCACCGGCGAGTCGCAGCGCGGGCTCGAGCACCTCGGCGGCGGGCGCGAGCGCGGTGAGCGCGTCGGCGTCGAGCACCAGCGGTCGGTCGAGGTGCGTGGTGAGTTCGCGCGTCAGCGCCATCGCCTGCGGTCGCGTCGTGAGTCCGCCCCCCAACGCCACCGCGTCGGCCCGTGTGGCCTCGTCACGGATGCGGTCGAGTGCGCTCGTGGTGAGCGTGCGCGCGGAGTCCTCGCCGCATCCGATCACCATGGGCTCGACGAGGTGCGAGGCGAGCACGTCCTGCAGGCTCGCGGGCGCGGCCACCCGCACGTAGCCCGCGCCCGCTCGGGTCGCGGCGCGCGCGGCCAGCACGATCGCGCCCGTCATGCCGGGCGCGCCACCCACGAGGAGCGCTCGACCCGTCGAGCCCTTGTGGGCGCGCGGGTCGCGCAGCGGCACGAGCGGCGCCAATGTCGCCGCGGTCGCCAGAAGGGCGGGTGCGAGTCCCGCGGCGGCGGGCTCGACGAGCCCGATGTCCACCACCTCGAGCACGCCCGCGTGCTCGCGCCCCGGCCACAGCCAGTGCCCGCGCCGTGCGTCACCGAACGTCACGGTGAGGTCGGCGCGCACGGCGTCGTCCGACGCGCTGCCGTCGTCGCTCGCCACCCCGGTGGGCAGGTCCACCGCGACCACGCGCGTGCCGAGCGCGCGCAGCGCGTTGGCCAGCCCGCAGGCGTCGGCGATCGCGCCGCGCGGCTCGCCCTCGGCGCCGGTGTCGAGCAGTGCGTCCACCACGAAGTCCCAGTGGTCGTGCGCCGCAGCCACGCGCGCGAGCGACTCCGCGTCGAGGCTGGTCGCCACGGCCACGGTCGTGCCCACGAGTCGGTCGCGCTGCGCGCGCGCCGCCGGAGCGAGGCGGTCGTCAGGTGCGCAGCACGCCACCGTCACGCGTGCTCCGCGAGCGGCGAGTGCGTGCGCCGTCGCGAAGCCGTCGCCGCCGTTGTGACCGCTTCCGGCCAGCACCAGCACGCGTGCGGCGAGCGGGGATCCGAACCGTGCAGCCAGACACCGTGCCACGCCCTCGCCGGCGCGCTCCATGAGCGTCGCCACGGGGGTGCCCGCCTCGGCCGTGGCGCGATCCACGGCGCGCATCTCGGCGGCCGTCAGCAGTTGCACGGTCCGCTCAGTGGCGACGGCCGCGGGCGCGCGCGTCGCCCTTGAGGTCGCGCACCAGGCGCTTGCGGTAGTCCGCGTCGCGCTCGATGCGCCCGAGCAGGTCGGCGTCGTTCGACAGGAACGGCAGGTCGAACAACTCGGGCTCGGCCTCCTGCTCGGTGAAGATGCGCTCCTGCTCGTGGCGCTGGTGCTGGACCGCGCGCTCGATGTTCTCGAACGCCTTGTGGTCGGCGAGGAACGCGTCGTTGAACACGTCGTAGATGTAGACGTGCACCTGCTTGTCGGCCGCCACGCCCTCGGGCGGCGAGTAGATGCGGGCGCGCGAGGCGCGGATCTTCTCGTTCGTCATGGGATCCCTCCCGATCAGTGTCGAGGTGAGCCGTCGCGACCGTTCATGCGGTCCACGATGCTCACCAGTTCGAAGATGTCGTCGATGTCGTGGTCGGCGCCCGACTCCTTCGTGTCGAAGGTGTCGCCGTAGCGCGCGAACACGGTGGTCATGCCGAGGCCCTTGGCCCCGACCACGTCGCGTTCGGCCCAGTCGCCGATCATGAGCGACTCGCGCGGCTCCACGCCGAGCCGGCGCAGGACCTCGCGGAACGGGGCCGCGGCGGGCTTGCGCTCGCCGGTGTCGTCGAACGTCACGACCGCGTCGAACAGGTGCTGCAGCCCGAGGTCGCACAGGCGCAGCCAGACCTGCAGGCGCGGGGCGTCCGAGACCACGCCCAACTTGAGGCCGCGCTTGGCGAGCTCGAGTAGCGTCATCTGCGCGCGCGGGTAGAGCACCAGTTCCGAGCCGCGGGCGCGCCGGTAGGCCACGATCCCGGACGCCAGGATCTTGGGGTCCACCTCGCCGAACTCGCGCTCGAGCAACTCGTCGAACACCCGCTGGAACTCGAGCCCGCGCTCGTCGTACACGACCTGCACGCGGCGGCGCAGTTCCTCGCGTGACATCCGCAGCCCGGCGTCGATCATGCCGCCGATGGCCGCCTGGATCGCCGCCTCCTTCATGCGCATGAAGTCGGTCAGCGTGTTGTCCAGGTCGAAGACGATGGCTCGGATCACGCGCGTGAGGTCCCGGGTCCCGGAGGTGCGTGCGCGGCCGGCAGGCGGCGCACGAGGGTCGAACGCACCAGTGGCGCGTCGGCGCGAGGATACACGGAATGCCCGCGCCCGTCGTTCGGTCCGTTGTGCCACCCCGTCCGGCCGCCTACCATGGGCCCACGGTGCCGGGTGTCCGGCCCGCTCCCCCGGAACCCATGCGCCCGATCCTCCTGCTGCCGTGCAACCTGCTGATCGCGTTCGTCGTCGGCTGCTCCAGCCGCTCGACGACCACGACCGTGGCCGGTCCCGACCCCGTCGCACCGGGCGCGGCGATCGTCGCGACGCAGCCCTCGGCGCGCGCCACCTCGGCCCCGTACGACGGCGACATCTGGGCGCAGTTCGACCGCCCGCTCGACGCCGGCTCGGTCAACGAGCGCACGGTGTACCTCAAACTCGACGGCCAGCGCGTCTCGTCGGCCATCCGCTACGACGTGTTCTCGCGCCGGGTCTTCGTGCAGCCGCGCGTGGTGCTGGCGCTGCAGCGCACCTACACGGTGGAGTTCTCGACCGCGATCCGGCCCACCGACGGCACTACGCTGCCCTCGGGCCTCTACTTCCAGTTCACCACCAACAGCCTGCGCCGCGTGAGCTACGACTTCCCGGCCGTGGACGCGCTCGAGGGCCCGGTCGCCGCACTCGGGTGGGCGGGCGCGACGGGCGCGGTCAACGACATCCTGCACGAGGTGTACGCCTCCGAGGACTCGGCCGCGGTCCTCGCGCGCACCCTCGTGCCGCTGCAGCGCACCGTGTTCACGCGCTTCCTGCCGGGCACGCGCTGGCGGCCGGGCAGTCGCGTGTTCTGGGCGGTCACGACCGAGAACGTGGTGACGCGCGAGCGTGAGAACGGCCCGCTGCGCAGCTTCCGCGTGCTCGACCCCGCCGCGCCAGTGGACTCGCTCGTGCTGCGTCCGCTCGACGTGGGTTCCAACCTCGTCACCAACGCGAACACGCAGTTCTGCGCGTCGCAGACGCTGCCGTCGGGGCCCAGCTACAACGCCGCGGTGCACTGGTCGTTCTCGGGCCTGCCCGCCGATGCGCGTCTGGTGGGCGCGCGCGTGCGCCTGAAGGTGGTGGACGCCAACGCGAACAGCTTCGACCGTTCGCTGCCCAGCGTGTGGTTGGCGCAGAACGACTGGAACGCCTGCCAGGTGCGCGCCCCGGGGCCGCCGTTCACCGAGGCCACGGGCCTGCTCGCCAGCGGCACACCGGTGGACGCGATCACCGTGGACTTCGCCTCCGACCGGCTCGCCGCCTGCCTCGAGGCGTTGCACCGGCGGCGGTCGTTCGTGTTCGGGACGCTGTTCCGCACCCAGACGAACGTGTCCTTCCACTCGCCGTCCGCGCCCGACCAGTCCCGCATCCCGGTGCTCGTGGTGCGCTACCAGCGCGCGCCCGCCGCCCTCGCCGGGGAGTGATGACAAGGGTCCGTGAGGAATGCGTCCGCTCGTGCGGGGCGGCTTGACCCACCCGCCGCCGCGCCTCTCTAATCCGGCTCGCATGCGCTTCCCGCCCCCCCTGCCCGCCGCGGCCCTGCTCGCGGTCCTGCTCGCGTTCGCGACCCCGTCGTGGGGTGCGGTCGTGCGCCCGTGGACGCCCGCGAACGCCGACACCGTCGCCACGCTGGCCGCCGACGCCAAGGTGCGGTTCCAGGCCGCCACCGTGGACACCTTGAGCGAGTCGGGCATCCGTCCGTTCGAGAGCGTGGGGCAGGCCGCGCGCCGCCTGCTGCGCCGCCTCGGCCGCGAGCGCGTGCTGCTCGCGCCCACGATCGAGGACTCGCTCGACGCACTCGGGCTCGACACCGACGTGGTGCTCGACCCGCGCCAGCCGCACACGGTGTTCGTGCTGGTGCGCAACCCGTACCGCCCCGCCATGCAGTCGGTGGGCTACCTGCTGTGGTGGCGCAACACCGACCTGCGCATGCAGGGCGTGTCGTTCCCGCCCGCGGTCCAGCCGCGCATCGCGACGTGGTGGACCGGGCGCGCGGGCGTGCCGTACGCGACCGCGATCCTGTACCGCGAACGCGGCGGCAACGGCGACCTCGGCTTCAAGTTCCTGCGCCTGTCGGGCGACGGCTACTACTGGGACCTCGTGCAGTACGAGGGCAACGGGCCCGAACTGGGCGGCGATGGCGAGGCGTACTTCAACGACCTCGATCGCGACGGCCTTCCCGAACTGGTGGCGTGGTCGAAGTCGCCGCCCGACTCGGTGCTGCGCGTGCTCGCACCCGTGCGTCCCATCCTGCGCGAGGCGATCTTCACCGAGCACCGCACCGGATTCGTGGCGCACGACGCGCGTCTGGTGCCGGGGCCGCTCGCCACGTTGCGCCTGTTCGTGCTCCGCCTGCGCGAGGGCGATCGCGAGCAGGCCGCGCGCTTCCTCGCCGACCCGGCATTGCTCGAGGACGCCATCGCGCAGGGCTGGCCTCGCACCACGGGCCCCGCGGACTTCGTGGTGGACCGGCAGGAGGAGGGCACCGCGTGGCCCGAGTGGTTGGGTGCGCGGGTGCGCGGGGTGGACGGCGCGCGCCGCTGGGTGTTCCATTTCACGTTGCGGGACGGGCGCTGGCTGATCCGCGAGTGGATCGGCGAGGTCGCGCCGCCCGCCGCAGGCGCCCGCTCGGCGCCCGGCAAGACCGGAGGGAATCCGTGACGCACGCCTCGTCTCGTCCATGGTCGTGGCTACTGCTGGCGCTGGTGGTCGCGGTCGCCGGTTGCGACCGCACGCCGAAGTTGGTGCCGGCCTCGGCCGACAGCACCGCGACCAACGACTCGCTCGCCATCCTCACGCGCCTCGCGGGCGAGCGGTGGGCGGACGGAAAGGGCGACGAGGCGGCCGTGGCGAGCGCGCGCGTGCTGCGCATGCGGCTGGCCGCGGATCCGGCGGTGGTGTGGGCCGAGCGCGCGCGCACGCTGCTCGATTCGCTCGGCATCGCGGCCGAGGTGGCCGGGTTCGACCGCTTCGTCGTGGTGAACCTGTTCTCGCGTACCGAGGTCGACGGCCCGACGTGGCCGCACTTGTTCTGGCTCGAGGACGGCTCGGTGCGCATGCAGGTCATCGAGGGTCGCGCCATGCGGCTCATGGGCGCGAACGTGCGCCGGTTCGAGGACGGCGCCGCCACGGACTCGTCGCAGGTCGCGGTGCTGTGGGGTCGCAAGGTCGCCAGCGGCGCGCAGCCGCTGCTACTCACGTGGCGGCACGCGGCGGGCGGGCGCTGGGACCTCGCGCAGACGCTCGGCGCCGACTCGCTCGGGGGCACCGGGCGCGGCGAGTTCGTGGGCGACGACCTCGTCACGCGCACCTGGCGCGCGACGCCGTACTTCGACGAGAACTGCGCCAACTGTCCGCACGTCATCCGCGAGCGTCGCTTCGAGTGGGGCGCCGACGGCTACACGCGCATCTCGGAAAGCGTCGTGCCGTCGCCCTACGCCACCTTCACGGCACTCATCCACGCGCTCGCCTCGGCCGATCGCGAGGCGGCCGAGCGCCTGGTCGTGGACCCCTCGTTGGTCGAGTTCGCGCAGCGCTACGAGTGGCACGATCCCGCGCTCGGACGCTGGCGCGCGGCCCCGGGCAGCGACCTGTCCGCGTCCGAGCTCGTGTTCTTCCGCGGTCGTCAGGATGCCTACCGCGTGTCGTTCCAGTCGCGCGGCAACGGGTTCGTCGTGCTAGGGTTCGAGGCCGTTCCGCGCAGCGTGGAGTGAGCCGAGGCGGTCGAGCCGCGGTCCACCCTCCGCGTTCGCGCCGCGCGTGTCCGTGCGGGTGCGCGGCGCGCGCACCCCGAGCCGCCGAGTCCCCGCCGACCGCCCACAGGAAGTGACCTCCGTGCCCCCGCGCCCTGCCCCGACCCGTCGCCCCGGACCCGCCCCGCGTACGCTCGCGGTCGGGCTGCTCGTGGTGCTCGTCGCGGGTGCGGGCCGCGTGGCGCAGGCGCGCATGGACATCGCCAACGACGGCCCGCTGCTCGATGCCGGGCGGTTCGCCATGCGCATCACCAACATCGGCGTGATCGGCAACGCGTTCTTCAACCGCGGCCTGTCCTACGACCCGTCGTTCGAGTTCCCCAAGGGCACGGGACAGGAGTGCCTGAACCACGCCGAGTTGTGGGTCTCGGCGACGCGCGACGACGGCACGACCGGGGTCTCGGGCGGGCCGGTGTTCGAGTTCCGCCCCACGATCGCCGACGACGACGTGGTGCTGCGCCGCTACGCCGGCGAGCGCGGCACGCGCGCCACCTTCGACGACGACGGCGACGGGCGCGCGGACGAGGAGTTCCTCGACGGCGCCGACGACGACGGCGACGGCGAGGTGGACGAGGACCTGCGCTTCCCCGCGCAGGAGACCGCGGCCTGTCGCTACACCGACGACCAGCCCGAGGCGGTCGAGTTCGTGTACGAGAGCGGCGAGCGTCACATCCCGCTCAACATCACGGTGCGCCAGGAGGCGCACGCGTGGTCGGTGCCGGGCTACGACAAGATCGCCGGGCTGCAGTGGACGATCACCAACCACGGCTCGCGCCCCCTCACCGATGTGCGGCTGGGTGTGTTCGCCGACCTCGACGCGCGCGACCGCCGCGGCGGGGGTGGGCACATCGACGACTTCGTCACGCCCATGCGCGACTCGGTCACGATCGCCACGGGACGCTCGACGCTCAACACCATCTGGAACAAGGAGTGCTTCACGACGCTGCAGGGCGACTGGTGGGCGGTGCGCGACGCCTCGGCCGCCTCCGACGCACCGTGGTCGGCGGTCGTGGGCCTGTCGCACACCACCGACCCCCTCGGCTTCCTCGTGAACACCGTGTTCCCGGGCGTCGAGGCGGCGGCCGCGGCCGCGCGCGCGCCACGCCGCGACAGCACGTTCCGCTACTCGTTGTACTCGTCGTCGTTGCCCCCGGGGCAGGGCGGACCGCCGATCGTGGACGCCGAGCGACTCGCCGCCATGGAGGGGCGCTACGCCGAGGCGCCGCGCACCTCGGCGCGCGACTACTCGGTGCTCGTCACGTGCGGACCGTTCCGCATCCTCGAGCCCGGTCAGTCGGTGGAGTTCGCGGTCGCGCTCGTCGCGGGTGAGAACGCCGACAGTCTGGTGGCCGCGGTGCAGTCGGCGCGGCTCGCCTGGCGCGGGACCGCGCTCAACCTGCAGCCCGACCAGCCCAACACCACGAGCTACCTCGAGGGTCGCACCGGCATCAACGGCCACGAGACCTGCTACGAGCCACCGCCCGGCGTGACCTTCACCTACGACCCCAACTGCACCCCCAAGTTCACGCAGGACCCCGCGTACCGCCCGCTGCCCGGACTCAACCCCGAGACCGTCCTCGAGACGCGCTACGCGTACGGCAACGGTTGCGTGTGGACCGACTTCGACTGCGACGCCTGCACCGGCAACGGGGGCGCGGAGACGACGGCGCACTGGTACGTGCACGCCCCGGCACCGCCGCAGCCGCTGCACCGCGCCACGCCCGGCGACCGACAGGTGGCGGTGGAGTGGGACAACCTGCCCGAGTTGCTCGCCGACGCCAGCGTGATCCCGGGGGCGCCGTGGCGATTCTGGGGTTATCGCGTGTACCGCCTCGACGACTGGCAGCGCGAGTCGCTCCTGCCGCCGACGCGCCGCTGGCAGCAGTTGGCGAGCTTCGCGGTGGACACCACGCTCGGCGCGCGCCCGCTCGCGAGCATCACGAACACCACGATGGAGCACGACTCGATCGCGTACGAGCGCAAGCACTACCCCGTGGGTCGCTACCGCTACGTGGACACGCGGGCGCTCGACGGGTTCGACTACCACTACGCGGTGACCGCGGTCGCGCAGCGCACGATCACGGTGAGCGGCACGTCGCGCATCGAGCTGCTCGAGAGTCCGTTCCGCGCCTCGTTCGCCGACGTCGTGCGCCCGCGCACCGAGGCGGGCGCGAGCTACCGCGACGGACGGGTATGGGTGGTGCCGAACCCGTTCCGCGCCAGCGCGCCGTGGGAGCGCACCCCGGTGCCCGGCGACGTGTTCACGCGTCACATCGACTTCCTGGGGCTGCCGCGCGCGCGCTCCACGATCCGCATCTACACGCTCGCCGGTGACCTCGTGCGGTCGCTCGAGCACGACGGGACCACAGGCAACGGACAGGCGGCGTGGGACCTGATCTCGCGCAACGGACAGGACGTGGAGTCCGGCATCTACCTGTTCACCGTGGATTCCGCGGCGGGCCATCAGGTCGGGCGGTTCGTCGTCATCCGCTGAGCCGGTCCGATCCCCGGACCGTGCGCGTCGCCGACCCCAGCGCACCCCGCCACCGTCCCGCGGACCGCCGCGCGTTCTGCTGACCGCCGCCTGCCCCGCGGACCGCCGCCTGCCCCGCGGACCGCGGCGCGTGCCCCGGACCCACCGCCCCACGCCGCGCAGCCCGCGGACCGCCGCTTGCCCCGCGGACCGCGGCGCGTGCCACGGACCCTCCGCCCCTCGCCGCGCGCCGCGCTGACCGCCGCCTGCCCCGCGGACCGCGGCGCGTGCCCCGGACCCTCCGCCCCTCGCCGCCTGCCGCGCAGGCCACCGCCTGCCCCTCCGCTCCTCGCCGCCCGCTGCGTGCCCGCCGCGAGCTCACCGCCCACCCGAGCCTTCCCGCTGGCATCCGGACCCGGACCCGCTATACTGCACACCTGTGCAGTCGGCGGCCGACCCCGCCGGGGACCCTGGGACGACCCCTCACGCGGGGTCGCGCGAGGTGCGACATGCAGGTGCGAGCGGGTGGATTCCTCGCCCACGAGCCCACGCCGGGCTCGACGGTGGATTGGTTGCGGGCGTTCGCCGAGCGCCCCGAGAACGCGGGCGCGCTCACGCACTGGGAGACGCTCCCGGCGCGCGGTGCACGCTTCGGCGAATTGCAGCCGCCGCTGCCCGAGGCGTTGACCTCCGCGCTCACCGCGCGCGGGATCGAGCGCCTGTACTCGCACCAGGTGCACGCCATCGAGGCCTCGCGCGCCGGGTTCGACACCGTGGTGGTCACCGGTACCGCGTCGGGCAAGTCGCTGTGCTTCCAGATCCCGACGCTCGAGGTGCTGCTCGGCGACCCGCGCGCCCGCGCGCTCTACCTCTACCCGACGAAGGCGCTGGCGCAAGACCAGGCTCGCGCGCTGCACGCCTTCGGGCTCACGC
>JBJTRI010000105.1:0-10928 GCA_046076045.1 bacterium | reverse complement strand
CTTCTCGATGCTGCGCGCCGGCCTGGCGATGGCGGGCATTCCCATGCTGGTGCTGATGGGCCTGCAGTTCGTGATCCCGGCCGAGGGCATGCTGGGCCTGGTGGTGTCGGGCGTCTTCCTGCTGGTCTCGGTGGGCGCACTTCTCTACCGCCTGAACGTGGTGCTGCGCGAGTTCCCGCCCTACGCCGCCACCGAGGCCGCCTTCGAGCTCTCGCTCGGCATCGTCATCTTCTTCTGGAACCTGCTCAGCTTCCTGTTGCGCATGCGGAGGCGGTAGCCAAGCGCGGGTCGTATGGAGCGCGTGAGTGCTGTTTGATAAAAGATGCTTGTCCTACTTGCTGTATGTGCGCGAGAAATAAGAGCGATGACGAGTGCTAGCGATGGAGCCGGGCAGTGTGGCTGGGACGGCTCATTGCCGCAGTTCTATCAGCAAAGTGCGGACCAAATTGTTGCGCGCCTCAATGGCTTTGTGCGCGACGCGAGCCCTGAGCAGGTTTCGGCTTGGCACCTGCATGTGCCTAATCTGCAAGGTGAGTACAGGGAATGGACCAGCCGCGACGACGATGCTCGGGAGTACTTCACGGTGCTTGAGTATCAGTTGCCTTATGAGTTGCGACGGCCTGACGTCATTGTCCTGGCAGGCGCTGCTGTTGTTGTGCTGGAGATGAAAGGGCATTGGGGGCTCGGGCGTGCCGCACTTGATCAGGTTGCTGCTTATGCAAGAGATCTAAGCGCCTATCATGCTGAGTGCGCCGGGCGAGTGGTTGTGCCGGTACTCGTGTCGTCGAGTGCTTCTCGCCCCAGCACCATTGTGGATGGCGTTTGCGTGTGCCATCCAAGGGATCTGGACGCTGTGCTTGAGCGAGTGACGAAGGCGCATCCAGGACACGCTCTCGCCCCTGAAAAGTTCCTCGCACAGAACACTTATGCGCCATTGCCCACCGTTGTGGAAGCCGCGAGGCAGTTGTTTCACACGCGCGAGCTGCCATACATCAAGCGAGCAAGAGCCGCGACCGATCCAGCACTGGAGTACATAGCAGCGATTGCGCATCGAGCGCAGCGCGAGGGGTCGCGCCACCTTGTGTTGCTCTCCGGTGTGCCCGGGTCAGGCAAGACCTTGGTGGGGTTGCAACTGGTGCATGCGCGATGGCTTGACGATCTTGCGGAGCCTAGGTCGGATGGCTCAAGGCCGATCGCGCCCGGAGTGTACCTTTCAGGCAATGGCCCGCTAGTAGAAGTTCTGCAGCATGCCTTGCGAGATGGTGGTGGTGGTGGAAAGACGTTTGTAAGAGGCATCAAGCAGTATGTTGAGTACTACTCCAGGCGATCGGACGCTTCGCCTCCAGAGCACCTGCTGGTGTTCGATGAGGCCCAGCGCGCGCATGATGCAGAGCGGGTAGCCAAGGTGCAGCGGTCTGCTGTTGGTCTTTCGGAGCCTGCGCATTTGCTGCGGTTCTGCCTAAGGGTCCCCCGATGGAATGTGCTTGTCGCACTCATTGGGACCGGTCAGGCGATTCATGTCGGCGAAGAGGTGGGCTTGCCTTTATGGAGTGAGGCACTGGCAGGACTACCCAACCCTTCAGAGTGGACGGTGCATGGCGCTGCCAGTTCTATTGACGCCTTTAGGGGTTGTCATAGTGCGATAGAGGTATCTGAGGCACTAAACCTTAATCAGGAGCTACGATTCCATCTCGCGTCTGACATTGACAGATACGTGGATGGACTTCTTGGTGAAGCAGACAAGGGCAGTGTGTCTTCTATTGCTGACAACTTGTGGCGTGCGGGCCATCGCTTTCTTGTGACGCGTGATCTTGAAATAGCCAAGGGCTACCTGCGAGAGCGTTACTCGGACAATCCAAGGGCTCGATACGGGCTACTCGCGTCTACGAAAGACAAGAAGCTGCCTGCTTTTGGTGTTGACAATGCATGGGGCGCGCAGCAGCAAATGAAGAGAGCCTTGTGGTACAACGACGGACCAGAGAGCCCGCATTCGTGCTGTCAGCTCAAGCAAGTAGCGACTGAGTTCTCTTCGCAGGGCCTCGAGCTTGATGCGGCGCTTTTGGCCTGGGGGTCGGACTACCTGCGGGCATCAGGGCAGTGGTCGGATCGGTTGTCGGGGGGGTATATGGATCCCGTGCGGGACCGAAAGAAGCTCCGACTAAATGTGTACCGAGTGCTGCTGACGCGTGGGCGCGATGCAACCGTGGTGTATGTGCCGAAAGATGCTGTGTTTGACGAAACGTTTGATTGGCTCAGCGAGTGTGGCTTTAGGCAGCTCGCATTGGCCTAATTGCTGAAACAGCGTCACTGCCCTCGTCCCGCACCCCACCCCTTCCCCGCCCAGCTCTGCACCCTCACCGGCAGATGCCCCGTGTCGCTGTAGGCGACCACGCGCACCGACCCGTCCGGCCGCACCGCGATCACCGTCACGGAGCCGTTGCCCACGTCGGGTAGGTGCCAGTTGCGGGTGTCGGCGCCCACGGCCCGCAGGAGCGTCCAGCGGATGATGTTGCCGTGGCACACCAGCACGTCATACGTGTCGCGCGCCGGGGTGGGGGCGAAGTAGCGCGCCCACTGCACCGTGCGCGCCGAATCGCACGCGGCCACCTCGGCGGGCGTCACGTCGGCCATCAGGCGGGCGTTGGCCGAACTCGGGTAGCACTCGTTCAGCGCCGAGTCGCGCACGGCCGCCATCCCCATCGCCCGCCCCATGTCCTCGGCGGTCTGCTTGGCGCGCAGGAACTCGCTGCTCACCAGCCGGTCGTACCGCACGCCCAGCCCGGCCAGCCGCTCGCCCGTCAGGCGCGCCTGCTCGTGGCCCAGCGCGTTCAGCCCGTTCGCCACCCGGTCGTCGGTCGCCGTGGTGTCGCGGTCGTAGTGGCCGTGCCGCACCAGGTACACGTAGTGCACGCCAGTGCCGGTCGGCGCGGGGGCGGGGGACTGCGCAGCCGCCAGCGTGGCGACCAGCACGAGCAGCAGGGGCGTCGTTACGAGAAGGGCTTTCAAGGTTCGCTCCGAATGGGCGGGGGGACGTGTCCTGGACCCGTGCAGGCTAGAACGCCGCTGGTCATGGGCTCAACGGCCTTTCGTGGGCGATCGGCGGGCTCACGATGCCGCCCCGCGCCCGTTGCGGCTCCCGGGGGCTGCGGCTAGAGTCCCCGGGCGATTCCTGCGGTCCCGTTCCACCGTTCTCGCTCAGGAGACCCCGATGCGCTCGTTGCTCTCGCCGCTGCGCCCTGCCACCTGGCTGGTCCTGCTGGCCGCCGCCCTCACGCTGCCCGGCTGCGGCGCCTCGCAGCTCAACAACATGTGGCGCGAGCCCTCGTACGACGCGCCCGACATGAAGAACGTGCTCGTCATCGCGCTGCGCCCCGACCCGGTGCGTCGCCGTCTGTGGGAGGACGCCTTCACCACGCACCTCACGCAGCGTGGGGCCAAGGCCACCGCTTCGTACACGCTCTGGCAGAACGCCGCGCCCGACACGCAGCAGGTGATCGAGGCCGTGCGCGCCAACGGCTACGACGGCGTGGTCGTGTCCATGCGCCTGCCCGACGGCGTCGAGCAGAACTGGACGCCGGGCTACACGCGCCGCGAGGCGGTGTACCGGCAGAACCCGTGGACCGGCGCGTACTACACCTACTGGGAGGACGTGCGCGTCCCGGGCCGCACCGAGATCCTCACCACCGCCAACTTCCAGGTCGACGTCTGGTCCACCACGCCCCCGGGCCGCTTGGTCTGGTCGGGCACCGACCGCACCACGAACAGCGTGGACTCCAAGTTCATCCACGACCGCGTCGAGAAGGTGTGGATCCCCGAGATCGCCAAGTCGGGCATCTTCCCGCCGGCCCCCAAGAAGTAGCGGCCCGCGCACCCCGCGCGCACCTCGTCCTCACACGAAGGCCCGCCCGCGCCACCGCGCCGGCGGGCCTTCGTGCGTGCGGCGCGCTACTCGTCGTCGGGCCCGGCCGCATCCGCCATGCGGTCGCGCGGCGGCTCCACGGGGCGGGACTTCGTTCGTGCGGTCCCGCGAAGGGTGCGGAATCCCGGCCAATCCGGCAAAACGTCGTTCCCGCGCCCGGTCGTTTCTGCCATCCTCCCCGGGGCCACGGCGCCGCCGTCGGCCGCCCGCTCGCGCGCCGCACGCGAGCGAACGCTCGCTCGTATCGCACCTGCCCACCGGGACCTCCCGATGAGCCCCCCGATCCATCGTGTCGCCCCGGTCGCGCCCCTCGTGGATGCCTCGCCCGTTCTCCGGCCTACAAGCGCGTGCCCGGTACGAAGTGACGATCCCATGGCTCGTCATCATCCTCAGCACCCCTCCGCCGGTCGCCTGGCGCGCCGTTCCGGACCCATCCCGGGGAGTCACCGATGAAGTCGCTGCGCTCGCCGCTTCTCCTGCTCGCACTGCTGTCCCTGTCGTGCGTCGGTGTCGTCTCGGCCGCGAACACGTCCGCCGTGGCGACCTCGCCTGCGGCGACCGACACCCCCTCGGCAGGCTCCGGCGCGGCAGTGGGCGAGGTGCCCGTCGGCACCCTGTTGCGTCCCGACGGCACCTTGGACCTGTCAGGCGCCCGTCGCGGCCCCTTGGACATGCGCGGCTATCGCATGGTCCCGGGGCCCACAGGCGCACCCCGATTCGAGCCGACGCTCGGTGGGATGCGTCGCGCGGAAGAGGATCCGTCCGGAACGGGCGACGCGATCGCGGGTGGCTTCGGTGCGCAGGCCCCGGCCGCCACCGGGCCCGACGGCTTCTGGGAGACCGACCTCAACGACCTCGTCAACGAGCGCGTGTTCGCCGTGGCGGTCGATGGCACGGGGAACCTGTACGCGGTGGGCGCGTTCACGCGCATCGGTGGGGTCGCGGCCAACTACATCGCCAAGTGGGACGGAAGCCGATGGTGGCCACTCGGTACGGGTCTGAACCGCGCGGCCAACGACGTGGCCGTGGACGCCGCGGGCAACGTGTACGCGGGCGGTGTCTTCACCAACGCGGGCGGTGTCCCGGCGAGTCGCGTCGCGAAGTGGAACGGCACCACCTGGTCCGCACTGGGGACGGGCATCACCTCGAACGTCTTGGAATTGGCGGTGGACGGTGCGGGCAACCTCTACGCGGGGGGCGGGTTCCTGCGAGCTGGTGGCTTGATCTGCAACAACATCGCCAAGTGGAACGGCACCGCATGGTCCGCCATGGGCACCGGTGTCGATGGGTTCGTGTACGCGCTGTGCGTCGATGGCGCGGGTGGCGTCTACGCGGGTGGCGTCTTCGCATCGGCGGGTGGCGTGCCCGCCAACAACATCGCGAGGTGGAACGGTTCCGCGTGGTCCGCCGTGGGTGCGGGGGTCTCGAACACCGTCGAGGCCATTGCGCGGACCAGCACCGGTGACCTGTATGCGGCCGGCCCCGCCCTCGGCGTCATGCGCTGGAGCGGTACGCTCTGGAACCATATCGGAGGCGACAGCTACAACCCCGTCTACACGCTCGCTGCGGATGCCACCGGGAACCTCTATGCCGGCGGGGGGTTCTTCCTGCTGGATGGCGTGTCGGTCGACAACTTCGCCAAGTACAACGGCAGTTCGTGGTCGTCGGCCGGGGACCGGGTTCCGTACGTCGTCTTCGACCTCGTGGCCGACGGTTCCGGCGTGATCCACGGCAGCGGTTCCTACCTCGACATCAACTACGCCCCGGCGCGTTACGCGCCGTCGAACATCATGAAGTGGATCGGCGTGCACTGGACCCCGCTCGCCGCGGGCGTGGGTGACGGCATCATGGCGCTGTCCTCGGACCACTCCGGAAACCTCTACGCGGGTGGCTCCTTCTCGATCGCGGGTGGTGTCGCCGCGAACCGCGTCGCTCGCTGGACCGGTACGTCGTGGTCCGCACTGGGATCCGGTGTGAATGGTCAGGTGAACGCCATCGTCGCCGATAGCGTGGGCAACGTGTACGTAGGTGGGTCCTTCACCACCGCGGGTGGGGTGGCGGCGAACAACGTCGCCAAGTGGGACGGCACGAGTTGGTCGGCGCTGGGCGCGGGCGTGAACGCCTCGGTGGCGGCTCTGGCGCTCGACGCGGCCGGCAACCTGTACGTCGGCGGGCTGTTCACGAGTGCCGGTGGAGTGGCCGCCACCGGGATCGCCAAGTGGAGCGGCAGCACGTGGTCGGCGATGGGTTCGGGGTTCTCCATGCTCGCTCATGCGTTGGCGGTGGACGGCGCGGGAACGCTCTATGCCGGAGGTGCCGACCTCTCGGGCGGGTTGGTCAAGCGCTGGGACGGCGGTGCGTGGCATCTGGTGGGCGACAAGCCGTACTTCGACGAGGCCGTGTCCGCGCTCGCCGTGGACCGCACCGGACGACTCTACGCGGGGGGCAGCTTCACCAACGCCAGCGACCACGTCGCGTTCGTCACGCTGGAGGGGGTCGCTCAGCTCAACGGGTCGTCGTGGCAGGCGATGGGGCAGGGGATCGGTTACGGGGTCACGAGCCTCGTGACGGACGATGCCGGCATGCTGTTCGCCGGTGGCACGCCCACGGGGTCGGGTGTGGACCTGGGGCTCAACCACATCGCGAGGTGGGACGGCGCCGCGTGGTCGCCGCTCTACAGCGGACTCGACGCCTCGGTGACGGCGCTGGCGCTCGACCGCGGCGCGGGGCGGCTCTTCGTGGGGGGAGGATTCGGGCGGGCTTACTACGTCGGGCCTTGGCCGCGGCTCATCTCGGCCACCGTGGCGTACCCCATCACCGCATCCGCGCTCGCCAACGGCAGCATCGTACCGAACGGTCGTGTGATGGCATCGCGCGACGGGAACCAGTCGTTCGAGTTCGCTCCGGCCTCGGGCTACCAGGTGGCGGATGTGCTGGTGGACGGCGTGTCGGTGGGCGCGCCGAGCAGCTACACGTTCACGAACGTCACCGGGCCGCACACGATCGCCGTCTCGTTCGCGGCTGCGAGTCTGGGCGTCGAGCCTGGCAGTCCGCGCGTCACGCGGTTGGCGCCGGCCGCGCCGAATCCCTTCCGGGCGAGCACGGCCCTCCGGTTCACGTTGGCTCGCCCCTGCCGTGGCGAGCTCGCGGTGTTCTCGGTGAACGGTACCCGGGTCCGCTCGCTCTGGAGTGGGCCCCGGGCGGCCGGTGAGCACCGGATCGAGTGGGATGGACGCGACGATGCCGGGCGGGCGCTGCGCGAGGGCATCTACTTCGTGCGGCTGGTGACGCCGGAGGGCTCGCAGACGCGCGTGGTGTCGCTCCTCCGCTAGCGGCGCGCCCCCGGCGGTTCGCAGTCGAACGCGGTGCAAGGACGGCGCGTTCCGGGCCCACGGCCGGGGGTGCGCCGTTCGGCGTCGGCTCCCCTCGGGGCGATCCTCGGCATCCGCCATGCGATCGCGAGGCGGCTCCACGGGGCGCTCATTCTTGCGTGCGGCGCGCTACTCGTCGTCGGGGGCGGCCGCATCCGCCATGCGGTCGCGCGGCGGCTCCACGGGGCGCACCATGATCATCTTCTCGCGCTCCACGTACACCGTGCCCGGCTTGGCACCGCGCGGCTTGCGCACGTACTTCTTCTGCGTCCAGATGACCGGCACCTTGCCCGCGTTGCGCGACTTGCTGTGGAACGCGGCCCACGCGGCCACCTCCTCGAGCGTCGCCTTGCTGGGCTCGTTCGCACCCTTGCCGCGCCGCAGCACCACGTGCGAGCCCGGGCAGCCGTGCGCGTGGAACCAGTAGTCCTCGGGCCGCGCCAGGTGCAGCGTGAGGTGGTCGTTCGCCTCGCTGCTGCGCCCGATCAGCACGTCCCAGCCCTCGCGCGTGCGGTAGCGCCACGGCACGAACTTGGCCGGCAGCGGGGGACGCCCGCCCTTCTGCGGCGCGGGCGTGGTGGGTGACTTGGCGGCGCGCGGCGAGGCCTCGCCCGACAGCCCCAGACGCCGGCGCGGCAGGGGCTCGGGGGCGCGGATCGCGCGTCGCGTGCTCTCCGAGAGTCCGGCCAGCACGCGCTCCAGCCGCAGATGCGACTCCTCGGCCTCGGCAGTCGCCTCGGCCGGCGCAGGCGTGCCGGCGGGCACCGCGCGCTCGGCCTCGTGCGCGCGCCGCGCCAGCTCGAGGCCGCCCGTCAGCTCGTGGTGCTCGCGCGTCACCGCGGTGATGCGCGGCGGGATCTCGACCAGACCGCGCTCGGCCTTGGCCGCGCGCTTGGCGTAGCGCGCCGCGTTCACCGCGGGCGCCACCGCGGGGTCGAGCGGCACCTCCAGCGTGGTGTCGGGGGCGTGCGGGTCGGGCAGTCGCGCCACGGCCGCGCGCGCGGGCACCTGCGCCATGTACGCGTACAGCGCGTCGCTCATGCGCTGCCACTCGGGCCCGCGCTCGGCCTCGGCCAGGTCGCCGCGCAGCCCCTCGAGCTTGCGCGCCAGCTTGGCCGCGTAGCGCGCGAGCGCGCGCCGCACGGCGGTGCGTCGCTCGGCGACCGGGTCGACCGGGGGGCTCGTGGGGGTGTCGTCCGACATGGCCCGCCACGCTAGGGCAGCACCGGGGGCGCGGCAACCGTGCGTCGGTGGGTGTCGGATTCCCGACGCCGGCGTCGGAATCCCGACGCGTCCGACGCGCGGCGCGGGGGCAATCGTCAAGTATTCCGGGCCAAGTGGTTGTCATCGCGTGTGGCCCCCGCGAATGGCCCGTGACCGGAGCGGGCGTTGTCACGCCCCATGCATACGGGACTCGAATACGAATTCCATCGTCGCGGTGATATTTCCCATTGACCATGCGATTCGCACCTCCCTACGGTGCGGGCATCGTCGTCGTCGCGGTCCGTCGAGGTTCGGAGAAGACGTATGGATCCATCTCTCCTCGAGCCAACAGGTCCAGCGCCGCCCCTCTGCGTGGCCCCCGAAGCCGCGGGAGGCGCGACCCCGCCCCAGCGCGCGTCCGCGCGTCACGGGGCCGGCTCCGTGTGTGCCCGTTCCCGGAAGCTCCACCCCATGAGGTGTCCCGCCATGTCCCGTGCGCTCCTGTCCCTGCTCCGCCCCTCGTCCCCGCCGCGGCGTGTGCCGCACGCCGCATCCCCCGTCCTGGTCGCGCTGGTGCTCGCCGCCGTGGTGCTGGTGCCGCTCGCCCCGGTGGCCGCACTGGTCGCGCCCGCGCACGCCAACCTGCCCACGCGTCCCGTGGACCATCCGGGCGATCCCCTCGGCGACCCGCCGCTCGAGGTGGGCGACCCCGACAACGGTCAGGACCTGCTCACCGAGTACGTCGTCGTGCTGGTGGCGGGACAGCCATTCGTCTTCCGCGTGCCGCTCGCACTCGCGCACGCCCTGCGCCGGTTCCACACGCCCGTGTCGTCCGTCCACGACCGCAGCGCCAACCGCAGGTAGGCCGCCCATGCTCATGACCCATCAGGAACAGGCTTCGGCCCTCGGCGAAGTGCTCCGCCGCGACGTCCCCGTGGCGGCCCCGTTCGCGCACGTCGTGGACTCGGTGCTCGAGTGCACCGAACGCCTCATGGACTGGGGCGACGTCGATCGCGTGCGCGACTTGCTCGACGAGACCCTGCGCAAGGGCGACCGGCTCACCGTGCGCCAGCGCCTGCAGCTGCACAACCAGCACCTGCGGCTCAAGGTGCTCATGCACCGCGACGCCGAGGTGCTCGACGAGGCGCGCGCGCTGCTCATGGCGCACGTCGGGCACGAGTCCGAGTGCGTCGAGGAGTGCCTGCACACGCGCATCATCGAGTGTCAGGCGCTCTGGCACCTCAACCGTACCGCCGAGGCGCTGCCGCGCCTGCAGCGCGTGCACGAGGAGCTGCTGCACCGACCCGACTCGTTCGTGCAGTGCCGCTGCCTCATCATCCTGTCGTCGTGCCACATCAACGACGGGCGCTGGCAGGAGGCGCGCACGCACGCGCTCGAGGCGTGGGTCATGGCGCGGCGCATCGGGTCGCAGCACCAGCAGGGCATCGCGCTCGCCAACCTGTGCATCGCCGAACGCGGGCGCTGTCGCTACGCGGCGTCGGTCGACGCGGGCACCGACGCGATCGCGCTGCTCGACGGCGTGGGCGCGCGCCTGCGGGCCAGCCACGCACGCCGCTCGCTCGCCATCACGCAGTTCCGGCGCGGGCGGGTGGACGAGGCGCGGGCCACCGCGGCCGAGATCCTCGAGACCGCCAACACGCTGCACCACGCCGTACACGGGCGCTACGCCACGCTGCTGCACGCGCTCATCGACACGCAGACGGGACGCTTCGACGAGGCGCGTGCGCGATTGGCGCCGCCCACCGAGCCCGTGGCGTGCGTGCGCCAGTCGCGGCCCGAACTGCTGCGGCTCGAGTACCTGGGCGACGTCGACCTCGAACAGGGTCGCGTCACCGACGCGCTCGCGCGCTACGAGGACGTGCTGCCGCACGCGCTGGCGCTGGTGCCGCGCGGCGACATCGTGGCCGAGTTGCGCCGGCGCCGCGCCGAGTGCTGGTTGCAGCTCGACCGCGCGCCCGAGGCGTACGACGAGGCGCGTGCCGCCATCGACCTGTGCCTCGAACTCGGCGATCGCTACGAGGAGGCGGCCACGTGGCGCACGCTGGCCCTCGCGTCGGCCGCGCTGGGCCGGGCCGACGAGGCGCGGCGGCACTTCACGCACGGGTTCGCGCTCTACGACGACCTCGAGACGCCCTACGAGTGGGGGCGGTTGTGGGCGGCGTACGGCGACTGGTTGGCCGGGCCGCATGCGGGCCCGTACGCCAGTGCCACCGGGGCGCGCGAGGCGTATCGCGCCGGGCTCGAGCACTTCGAGCGCGTGGGCGCGCCGCATCGCGCCGAGCGCATGCGCGCGCGCCTCGCCACGCTCGACGGTGCGCTGCGCGACGAGGGTCTGCTCGCGGGCGCGGTGCACGAGGGGCTGGCGCCGCGGCGTCGGCCCAGTCTGGATCGCGAACGCCAGCGCCGCGTGCAGT
>JBJTRI010000104.1:0-33033 GCA_046076045.1 bacterium | reverse complement strand
GGCGTCTTGCCCAGTCGGCGCGACAGCTCCTCGGTCACCGCGTAGGTGGCGTCGCTGGTGGCGATGCCGCGGATGATCTCGACCAGCTGCATGACCGGCACCGGGTTCATGAAGTGCATGCCGATCACGCGGTCCGCGCGCTTCGTGAGCGCGGCGATCTCGCCGATCGGGATGCTCGAGGTGTTGCTCGCGAGGATCGTCTCGGGCGGGCAGGCCGCGTCGAGTGCGGTGAAGATGGCCTTCTTCACCTCCCACGACTCGGTGACCGCCTCGACCACCAACTGGCAGTCGCGTGCCGCGGCGAGGTCGGTGCCACCGGCGATGCGCGCCAGGATGGCGGCAGCGCGACCGTCCTCCCAACCCTGCTTCTTCGCGACGCGGTCGAGGCTCTTGCCGATGGTGCCGAGCGCGCGCTCCACGAACTCCGCCTTGGCGTCCACCAGACGCACGTCGAAGCCGTGCGTGGCGAACACCTGGGCGATGCCGTTGCCCATGGTGCCGCCGCCCACCACGGCGACGCGCTTCACGTGCGCGCTGACCGTGACCACCGTGTCCTGCGCCGGGGCGCTCATCACACACGCTCCACGGACAGGGCGACCGCGTTGCCGCCGCCCAGACAGAGCGTGGCGAGACCGGTGCGCTTGCCCTGCTGCTCGAGCGCGTACAACAGCGTGACGAGCACGCGCGCGCCGCTCGCGCCGATCGGGTGACCGAGCGCGACCGCGCCGCCGTTCACGTTGACGCGGTCCCAGTCCCAACCGAGTGCGTCGCCGTCGGCGACGGCCTGCGCGGCGAACGCCTCGTTGGCCTCGATGAGGTCGAAGTGTCCGATCCCGACGTCCAGCTTGCGCATGAGGCGCTGCACGGCGTCGATGGGCGCGAAGAACAGGTCCTTGGGCTCCCCGCCGCCGGTCGCGTAACCGGTGATGCGCGCGAGCGGCTTGGCGCCGGTCTCCTTCACGCGCGCCGCACTCATGACCACCAGCGCCGCGCCGCCGTCGTTGAGACCGGGGGCATTACCGGCGGTGATGATGCCGTCCTTCGCCTTGGTGACGGGGCCCAGCTTGGCGAGGCCCTCGAGCGTCGTCTCGCCGCGCACGGACTCGTCCTTCGCCACGACGAGCGGGTCGCCCTTGCGCTGCGGGATCGAGACCGGCGCGATCTCGGCGTCGAAGCGGCCCGCGGCCTGCGCGGCGGCGGCCTTGAGCTGGCTCGCGACCGAGAACTCGTCGATGCGGCCGCGCGTGAGGCCCGCCTTCTCGGCGGTGTACTGGGCCAGCTCGATCATGTGGCAGTCGTTGAACGCGCACCACAGACCGTCGTGAACCACGCCGTCCACGAGCTTGCTGTCGCCGAGGCGCTGCCCGAGCCGGCCGGTGAACAGGTAGTGCGGGGCGGTGCTCATGCTCTCCTGCCCACCCGCCACGATGCAGTCGGCATCGCCGGCCTTGATGGCCTGCGCGGCGAGCATGACGGCCTTGAGGCCCGAGCCGCACACCTTGTTGACCGCGAACGCGCCCGCGAGCGGGCTGATGCCCGCCTTGAGCTGGGCCTGGCGCGCGGGCGCCTGCCCCTGCCCGGCCTGCACGACGTGGCCCATGATGACCTCGTCGACGCGGTCGCCGGTGACGTTGGCGCGCGTGAGCGCGGCGCGGATGGCGGCAGCACCGAGGTCCGACGCCTTGAGCGTGGAGAGACCGCCGAGGAACTTGCCGATGGGCGTGCGGGCCGCGCCCACGATGAACACGTCGGGAGTGCTGGACATCGGGAGCCTCGTCTGGGCAAGGGGCCGGGGCAGGCGGACGGCCGCGCTCCGGGGCCCCGGATGGGTCGAACGGGACCCCCGCATCCTACACGATGCCCCGCGCCCCCGCAGGTGGCCCGGACCCGCGTCCAGCGCGGGCGCGAGCCCCCTCCCCGGGGTGCGCGACCCCGCTCAGCGGGGGCGCAGGACGACGATGCTGGCGGTGTGGCCGTGCAGGTGGTTGCGCTCGCCGACCGGGCCCAGTTCGCCGGCGCAGAACATGCCCGCGACCGGCGCGGTGGCGGGCAGGGCCGAGCGCAGCAGGGCGACGTCGCGGTCGGGGACCCCGTAGAGCCCGCGCCCGCGGCCGTTGCACGAGAACAGGAGCGCCGCGCTCGCCGGGCGGTCGAACGCCTGCGGGGCGAGCAGCATGCCGAGGTCGTCCTCGGCGGCACGGGCATCGCGCACGTGCAGGCGGATGCGTTCGCCGCGCGCCAGCGTGTCCGCGACCGCGATCGCCCCGCGCGTGCGATCGGCTCCGAGCATGTTGCGGATCAGGAAGTCGCCGCGGCCCTCGGCCTCGGGGCGCGCCGGCCGCCCGATGTAGAGCCCTTGCCGCAGGCGGTCGCGCTGCGAAGCCGGGAGCGCGAGCAGCACCTGCTCGAGGCGCTCGAGCGCCGGCTGCCGGTCGAGCGCCAGCACGAGGTGCTCCTCGACCTCGGTGACCTCGAGCAGCGGCCCGATGGGGTCGCAGCCCTGCGAGACGACGACGTCGGCGCGGATCGCCCCCGAGAGCGCGAGCGCGAACCCGCCCTCGTGCGCGGCCCAGTCGTTGAGCACCACCGTGTTGCCGCCGGGCCGCACCCCGGCGCTCGCCAGACCGCCCGCGACCCGCACGCCCGGCGCCCAGTGGTGGACGAGCCCGAGCACGCGGTCGAGGTCGAGCGTGAACGGGTCGCCGAACATCAGCACCACCTCGGCCCCGCGCATCCCGGGCGCGAGCCGGTCGAAAGACTCGACGCTGCCCACCGGGTCGGCCCACGCCTCCGGCAGCATGACGAACGGCTCGATGCGCACGCCGGGCAGGCGCGCGGCGAACACCGACAACCCGACGCCGTGCTCGACCTCGTGTTCGAGCGTGACCACGCCGCGCGCGCTCACCGCGGCGAACGTGCCCGCCGGGCACTCGGCGCGCAGGGCCCGCGCGGTCGCCTCGGTGCGCTGCGCGCCGGGCCCCGCCACGAACGCCAGCACGAGGTCCCACGGCCCCTCGCCCGCCTGCGCGCGCAACTGCCGCGCCACGTCCTCGGCCGCCGCGGACGGCAGGTCGAGCCGCGACGAGGCGGCGGCCCAGCGCATGGCGGATGGGGTCACGAGGTCCTCCCCCGGGGTGGGGACTCGCTCAGGCGCGCCGCAGGATCTCGCGGGCGATCACCATGCGCTGGATCTCGCTCGTGCCCTCGCCGATCTCCATGAGCTTCACGTCGCGGTGCATGCGCTCCACGGGCAGGTCGCGGCAGTAACCGATGCCGCCGTGCACCTGGATGCTCTTGTCGGTCACCCAGTTGCCGACCTCGCTCGCGAACAGCTTGGCCATGGACGCCTCCTTCACGTAGTCCTCGCCGGCGTCCTTGAGCAGGGCGGCGTGGTACACGAGGTGGCGCGCGGCCTCGATGCGCATGGCCATGTCGGCGAGCGTGAACTGCACGGCCTGGAAGTTGGCGATGGGCTGGCCGAACTGGTGACGCACCTTGGAGTACGAGAGCGCGTGCTCGTAGGCGCCCTGAGCCACGCCCAGCGCGAGCGCGCCGATCGAGATGCGGCCGCCGGTGAGCGTGCGCATGAACGTCTTGAAACCGCCCGTGGGCTCGCCGAGCACCTGGTCGGCGGGCACGAGGCAGTCCTCGAACACGACCTCGACCGTGTCCGAGCCGCGCAGCCCCATCTTCTTCTCCTTCTTGCCGACCCGGAACCCCTTCGTGGCGGTGTCCATGATGAACGCGCCGATGCCGTTGGCGCCGATCGTGGGGTCGGTGACTGCGGTGAAGGTGATGTACTTCGCGTAGCTGGCGTTGGTGATGTAGATCTTCGAACCGTTCACGCGCCAGTGGTCCCCCTCGCGCACCGCGCGCGTCTGGGTTCCGGCCGCATCGGACCCGGCGTTGGGCTCGGTGAGCCCGAACGCACCGAGCACCTCGCCCTTGGCCATGGGTACGAGGAAGCGCTGCTTCTGGGCCTCGGTGCCGCTGCCGTACACCGGTCCGCAGCCCAGCGAGACGTGCGCGGCCAGCGTGATGGCGGTGGACGCGCACACGCGCGCGACCTCCTCGACCGCGATCGCGTACGACAGCGTGTCCATGCCCGCGCCGCCGTACTCCTCGGGGTAGGGCAGCCCGAGCAGCCCCAACTCGGCCATCTGGCGCACCGCGTCGTGCGGGAACGTCTCGGTCTCGTCGAGTTCGCGGGCGCGCGGGGCGACCACCTCCTCGGCGAACTTGCGGACCATGTCGCGGACCTGGAGGTGCTCCTCCTTCAACATCAGCATGCGCGGACTCCGTGGGGCTCGGGATGACGGACGCGGCGCGGTCGAGGCGGGCGTCCTACGGGGCGCGGATGGGGGAAGCCTACCGCATACGGTGGGGTCTGCGAATGGGCCCGGTCAGGGCTCGGGTTCGGCCCGCGCCGCGGGTGCGAGCGCGACGCGCTCCTGGTCCGAGAGGTCGCCGCGCGCGCGCAGCAGGGCCTCGAGCGCGAGTCGGGCGGCCGCCCGCCCGGCGTCCGCGAACGGGAAGTCGTAGGCGCCACCCGGCAGTCGCTCGCTCGGGACCACGACGCGGCGGGCGTCGGGGAACACGAGGTCGGTGCGCTCGGGGCCGAACGGCTGCCCCGAGGTGGAGGTGGCGGGTGGTGTGACGGTGGCCACCACCACGAAGCCGCGCGCGGCGCGGAACGTGGTGCGCCGGGCGCGCGCCTCGCTCCCACGCGGTGCGGGGATGCGCACCTCGGGCGGGAACCGCACGCTCAGCTCGAGCGTCCACGCCCCCGGGCCGGGGTTCACGTCCACGCGCGCGAACGGATGCTCGCGGCGAACCCCGCCCGACCACGCGTCGGCATCGCGGAATTCGCAATCCAACGTGGCGCGATCGAACGCGGCGTGGAACGCCTGCATGAACACGCGGCGCTCCGACGAGTCCGACGGCGTGCCCGCGAACGACGCGATGCGCACGGGCTCGTCGGCCGCGCGCGCGGGCGCGGAGCCGAGCAGCAGGGCGAGCGAGACGAGGAGGATCGTTGCACGACGACGCGACGTGACCATGTCACCTCCGGGGGCCGGTACGCACCGGCCCGCACTCCCCCTAGGCATCGGCCGGGTGCGGGTCGCTCTGCACCAAGCGCTCGCCCAGGGCGCGCGCGCGCAGCAGCAGGTCCTCGGGCGCGCTGCCCAACTCCACGTCGCCGTGGCGCCAGATGACGGTCTCCTCCCAGCGCGCCCCGACCCAGCGCAGGAACCCGCGCACGCTGCGCTCGGCCAGCTCGTGCGGGTGCGTGTCGCTGCACGCGGTCACGAACGCGGCGCGACGCGTGCGCGCCCATCGCGGCACGAACGCGTGCCCACCGTCGGGCAGCGTGACGAGCGGGGTGACGCAGTTGCAGCGGTCGATCACCGCCTTGAGCGGCGCGCTCACGGTGTCGAAGTACACGGGCGAGCCCACCACCACCGCGTGGGCGCGCTCGAGCAGGTCGTACACGCGATCCATGTCGTCGTGCAGGATGCAGTAGCCGTGCGGTGCGGCGTCGGGGCCGCACGCGATGCACGGCTTCACCGCGAGGTCGTAGGCGCGCACGTGCTCGGCCTGGTGACCGGCCGCGCGGGCGCCCTCGCAGACGGCGAGCAGCATGCGGTGCACGCTGGAGCCCACGAGCGGACTGCCGTCGAGCGCCACCAGCAGCCGCGAGCCGCTCATGCGGGTCAGCGGCGGCCGGACTTCTTCTTCGCGACCTTGCGCGCCGGCTTCGCAGCCGCGCGCTTGGCCGGGGCGGGCTTGGTCTTGGCCTTCGCAGGCTTGGCCTTAGCGGGCCTGGCCTTGGCGGGCTTGGTCTTCGCGGGCTTCGCCTTGGCCTTGGCCTTCGCCTTCGCCTTCGCGGGAGCCGACTTGCGCGCGGGCTTCGCCGCGGCGCGCGGCGCGGCCGGCGCTGGCACGGGGCGCGCACCCGAACCCACCACCGGCTCGGGCCGCGCGGGCGGAGGCGGCATGGGCGGCAGCGCGTCGATGCCGTGCACGCCCGCGTACCACTCACGGATGTACTGCACGATGTCCTGCGTGTTCGTGCCGGGCCCGAACAGCATGCCCACGCCCTCGGTGAGCAGCGTGGTCATGTCGTCGTTGGGGATGATGCCGCCGCCGGTGAGCAGCCGGTCGCCGATGCCGCGCGAGCGCATGATCCCGAGCACCTCGGGGAACAGCGTCATGTGCGCGCCCGAGAGCACCGAGAGCGCCACCACGTCCACGTCCTCCTGCACCGCGGCCTCGACGATCTGCTCGGGCGTCTGGTGCAGGCCGCTGTAGATGACCTCCATGCCGGCGTCGCGCAGGGCCGCCGCCACCACCTTGGCGCCCCGGTCGTGCCCGTCGAGACCGGGCTTGCCCACCAGCACACGGATCTTGCGCTGCATCGTTCCTCCGGCTCGCCCCCCGTGGGGCGTCGCGTCAGGGTCGGGACTCGGGTGTGGCGCCGCCCGCGGGGGCATCCGGCACCCGCCGCCAGACTAGCGCGTCTCCGGCGTATCGGCCACGCACCCGCAGGACCTCGGTCAGTCCGGGAGCGGGCTGGCCGCCGAACGTGAGCACGAGCGTGTCGGCCGTGGTCGCGGGTCCGCCGCGCATCCAGTCCAGCCACGTCGCGAGGTGCGCGTCCTCGGTGGGCGGGCGGAAGCGGCGGTCGGTGGCGTCGGTCTCGGTCGGGTTGAGCGCCGGGGCGAGGAAGCGCGCCGGGTGCGAGCGCCACGGCGACGCCATGAGCGTGCGCGCGACCTCCTCCAACTGACGCGTGCGCTCGCCCTCGGCGAGCAGTGGGCGCGCGACCGCGGCCACGCCCGGCACCGGGGCCCCGAAGCGCAGGGCGAGCGCGAGCACGGCCATGAACGCGAGCAGCACCGCGACGTGCACCGGGCGCAGCGCGTGCAGCATGCCCTCCACGCCGGGCTCGTCCACCACCGTGGCGCAGACCGCGACGAACACCGCGAACACCGCGTAGGTCGGCGAGCCGGTGGGGTTCGCGACCGGCAGCAGCGCGCAACCCGCGAGCAACGCGGCGAGCGTGCTGCGCTTGTGGCGCAGGCTGCGGATGGCGGCCCACGCGAACCACAGCGGCAGCACGGGCGCGCCCACCGCGATCGCCGCACCCGCGAGCCCGAGCGACAGCAACGCGGCCACCCCACTCGCGGGCCCGGTCAGGGCACGCGAGGCGGTCCAGGCCGCGAGCAGTGCGGCGACCGCGGAGCCGACGACGTTCACCTCGGTGGTGCGGTACGACGTCACCAGACCGAGCAACGGGTCGCCGCCCAGCTCGCGGTTGTAGGACGGCACCAGCATGAGGTACGCGACCGTGACGCCGGTCACCACCACCGCGAGCGCGCCCGCTCCCGCGCGCGTGCGCAGCAGCGGGGTCTCGAGCGTGGCACCGGCCACGAACGCGACCGCGAGCGGCAGCGCGTACGGGTGCGCGAGCGAGGTCACGAGCGCGCCCACGAACACCCCGAGCAGCGTGCGCAGGTCGAGCGGCCCGCGCGCGGCCCGCACCAGCGCCGCGAGGTAGAGCAGCAGCGGACCGTAGAAGATGCCATGCAGGTGGAACACCCAGATGTAGCCGGCGAAGAACACGCCGCCCGCGACCAGCGACACGAGCGCGAACCAGCGCCGGTCGCGTTCCCCGGCGGCGGCCCAACCCCACGCGAGCAGCGCGAACGCGGCGTTCACGACCTGGATGAGCGCGTCGTCGTGACCGCCGAGCCGGTACAGCGCCCACGCCGCGCCGGTCCCGATCGGGCGCAGGCTCAGCACGCTCGGGAACTTCTCGAACAACGCCGCCCACAGGTCGCGCTGCTCCAGACGCACGACCCAGTCGAACGCCTCGTTGTGCGGCCCCCACGGCAGCCCGACCACGAACCAGAACGCGAGCCCCGCGCACGAGAGCGCGACGAGCAGGGTTCCGAGCACGCCCTCCGGTCCACGGGCCGACCGGGCGGACAGACGCATGGTCAGCGCGCTCCCTCGTCGTCGGCGTCGAGTTCGGCCATGGTCTCGAGGTACAGGCGACGCGCCTCGGCGTACTGCTCGCCCGACGGCGGCATCGGCCGACCGGACTCGTCCGTGCCCAGCCGCACCACGCCGACGCGCTCGAACGACGCGCGCGCGGCCTCGGCGCCCTCGCGCGTCTCGAACGGGAACCAGCCGTACTCGCCCTCGCGCCCCAGCGTCTCGAGACGCCACGCCCCCTCGTCGGCCCCGCCCTTCACCACGCGCGCACCGGTGAGCTCGCCCGCGTGCCAGCTGGTCGAGAGCCCGAGCGCCCCGCGCAGGTTCGCGCTGGCGATGCCCGCGCCCACCTTCCACCCCTCGCCCTCGTCCTCGGGCGGCAACAGGCGCACGGCGCGGGCGTAGACGAGGAACGCCTCGCCCTCGGTGGTGACGGCGATGACGTGCCCGTCGTCGTCGGCCGCATCCTCGGCCGCCTCGGGGGACTCCTCGGCCACTGTTGCGGGCGCAGCCGGGACGCGACGCGGCGGTGCGCTCGCGGCGCGGGCGGCGGCCGAACGCCGCGCCCACCACGCCAGCACCACGACGACGCCGACCGCGATCAGGCCGTTCGAGAGCGCGGAGTCCATCAGAAGTCCGCCGGCTCGGTGTAGTCGCCGAACACCTCGCGCATGGCGTTGCGGATCTCGCCCTCGGTCGCGTAGGCGCGGGCGCAGTCGAGGATGTGCTCCATGAGGTTGGCCTCGCCGGGCTTCGTGCGCGCAGCGGCGGTGAGCGCCTGCAGCGCACGCGTGGTGGCGGCGTTGTCGCGCGTCGCCTTGACCTCGGCGATGCCGCGCTTCTGCTCCTCCTCGACCTCCTCGCCGATGTAGAGGATGGGGATCTCGAGCTTCTCGCCCGGCTCCAGGTAGTCGTTCACGCCCACGACGATGCGCTGCTTGCGCTCCATCTCCTGCTGGTAGCGGTAGGCCGCCGCGCCGATCTCGCGCTGGAAGAAGCCCTGCTCGATGGCGCGCACCACACCACCCAACTCCTCGATGCGGCGGAAGTAGTCCTCGGCCTGCTCCTCGAGCCGGTTCGTGAGGTGCTCCACGTAGTACGAGCCCGCGAGCGGGTCGGCCGTCTCGGTGACGCCGATCTCGTGGGCGATGACCTGCTGCGTGCGGAGCGCGATCTTCACGGCCTTGTCGCTCGGCAGCGCGATGGTCTCGTCCATGGAGTTCGTGTGCAGCGACTGGGTGCCGCCGAGCACGGCGGCGAGGCCCTGGAACGCGGTGCGCACGATGTTGTTCTCGGGCTGCTTGTCCCACAGCGAGCAACCGGCGGTCTGGGTATGGAACCGCATGAGCCAGCTCTCGCGCTTCTTGGCGCCGTAGCGCTCGCGCAGGTGGCGCGCCCAGATGCGGCGGGCGGCGCGCATCTTGGCGATCTCCTCGAAGAAGTCGAGGTGGCTGTTCCAGAAGAACGACAGGCGCGGCGCGAAGTCGTCCACGTCGAGCCCGCGCGCGATGCACTCCTCGACGTAGGTGAAGCCGTCGGCGAGCGTGAACGCCAGCTCCTGCGCGGCCGTGCTGCCGGCCTCGCGGATGTGGTAACCCGAGACGCTGATCGTGTTCCACTGCGGCACGTGCTTCGTGGCGAACTCGATCAGGTCCACGATGATGCGCAGGCTGGGCTCGGGCGGGAAGCACCAGCACTTCTGCGCGATGTACTCCTTGAGGATGTCGTTCTGGAGCGTGCCGCGCAGCTTCGCGAACGGCACCCCGCGCTTCTCGGCGTTCGCGAGGTAGAACGCGAACATGATCGCGGCCGGACCGTTGATGGTCATGGAGGTCGAGATCGCGCCAGGGTCGATGCCGTCGAGCAGGATCTCCATGTCGCGCAGCGAGTCCACCGCCACGCCGCACTTGCCGACCTCGCCGTGCGCCTTCGGGTGGTCGCTGTCGTAGCCCATGATGGTGGGGTTGTCGAACGCGATCGAGAGTCCGGTCTGGCCGTTCGCGAGCAGGTAGTGGTAGCGCGCGTTGGACTCCTTGGCCGTGCCGAAGCCCGCGAACTGGCGCATGGTGAACATGCGACCGCGGTACATGGTCGGGTGGATGCCGCGCGTAAACGGGTACTCGCCCGGCACCGCGAGGTCGCGCGCGAGGTCCATGCCCGCGAGGTGCTCGGGGCCGTAGAGCGGCGCGATCGGCTCGCCCGAGAGCGTGTACGGGTAGAGGTCGCGGCGTTCGCGGTCCGCCGGGTAGGACGCGGCGAAGTCGCGCATCTGCGCGGCGAACGCGCCGTTGCTGCGCGGGCCGGCCGCCGGCGCGCTCGCGCTGCGGCGGCGCGCGGTGGTGCGGGACGGCCGGGCGGCGCGGGTGCGCGCCGGGGTCCGGGACTTCTTCGGGGACGTCTTCGACGTCTTGCTCGCCATCGGGGCCGCTCCAGCGCGAGGGTTCGGGCCGGCGTCGCCGACGCACACGACGCGGGCTCGGGGCCCACGGCCGGCACGGGACGGGACGCGTGTCGGAGCGAGCCTACGCGGGCGTGCGAAGGGGGGTCAAGGTGTTGCGGCCCCGTCGCCTACGACGCGGGGACGGGCCGGGGCGCGGCACCCACCAGCCGCTGCGCCAAGCGGTTGGGCGTGTCGCGGCGGTCGGTGAGCGCGGCCACCGCCCGCTCCCACTCGCCCTCGGCGACCCCCTCGCGGAACCCCCGCCACAGCTGCTCGCGCACCAGCGCCTCGAGGCGCTGCTCGAGCCGCACCCGGCGGCGGCGCTCGAGCGTCCCGGTCTGACCGAGCCAGGCGAGGTGCTGTTCGAAGCGGTCCACCAGTGTGGTCACGCCCTCGGCGCGCGAGGCGACCGTGAGGTGCACGGGGATGTCCCACTCCGAGGTGCGCGCCCGCAGGTGCAGCGCGGAGCGGATGGCCTGCGCGGCGCGGTCGGCGCCCTCGCGGTCGGCCTTGTTGATCACGAAGACGTCGGCGATCTCCATGAGGCCGGCCTTCATGGCCTGCACCGCGTCGCCCGACTCCGGCACCAGCACCACGGCGGTCGTGTCGGCGGTCTGCGCCACCTCGAGCTCGCTCTGGCCCACGCCCACGGTCTCGATGATCACGCGGTCGAAGCCCGCGGCGTCGAGCACGTCGCACGCCTGCGACGTGTGCACGGCGAGCCCGCCCATGCTGCCGCGCGTCGCCATGCTGCGGATGAACACGCCGTCGTCGCCCGACAGCTCGTTCATGCGCACGCGGTCGCCGAGCAGTGCGCCGCCCGAGAACGGGCTGGTGGGGTCGACCGCGACCACCGCCACGGTGAGGCCGCGCGCGCGGTACTCGCGTGCCAGCTTGGTGACGAGCGTGCTCTTGCCGGCGCCGGGCGGCCCGGTCACCCCGACGCGGAACGCGCGCCCGGTGCGCCCGAAGCACGCGTCGAGCAGCGCGGTCGCGTGCGGGTGCTCGTTCTCGACCCACGAGATCGCGCGCGCGAGCGGCACGCGCTCGCCTGCGAGTGCGCGGCGGATGAGGTCGTCGGGGGCGAGGTCGGCCATGGCGTTCCCGGGCGACGCCGTCGGGGGTCCGCGGCGCGCGGTTCGCGCACGGACCCCGGCGCCGAGCGTCGGGAGCCGGACCCTACGGGCGCGCCCGCGAGGGGGTCAAGACGTGCGGGGAGGCCACGCGCACGGCACGTGCGGGGAAGCCGCGCGCACGGAACGCGCGGGGCGTCGGGACGAGCGGTACGCGCGGGACGTCAGCGCGAACGGATGGGCATCGACACCGCGAGCCGATACTGCAGGTAGGCCGGATGGATGGTGACCGCACCGTCGCCGAGTTGCTGCGGCACGCCGTACTGCTTGAGGAACCTCACGCCGCCGTCGATCCCCCATGAGCCGAGGTTCAGGTTCACCCCGGTGCCGGCCGACCAACCGAACGCGGCCTCGGTGCGCGAGGAGAGCAATTGGTTGATGTCGTTCTGGCGGTCGGAGTCGTCGGGCACGACCACGGTGGTGGAGATGCCGTACAGCACGAGCGCGAGCGCGAGGTCACCGTAGGGCTGCAACGTGCCGTTGCCGTGCGGCCCCAGGCGGCCCCCCACGAACAGGCGGCCGTGGAACTGGTCGGTGTGCTGCTCGACGCGCAGCCCCGTGAGCCCGTCCCGCAGGTCCTTCTGCTTCGCCATGAGACTCGTGCCCTCGATCCCGGCGAGCAGCGCGACCATGCCCTGCGCGCCCGTGAGCGGCAGCGAGACGTCCACCGACAGGCCGTAGCCCGGGCGCGAGTAGTCGCGCGCGGTGGCGTCCTTGGGATCGAGCTGGTGCACGCCGACCGTCCAGCGCGGTTGCGCGGCCGACACGGGTGCGACCACGAGCACGAGCAACAACAAGCCGCACGACGACACGCGGGCGGGACTCCGGTCCATGGTGACTCCTTCGTTCGCAGGGGACCCCACTAGCCTCGCACGCCGAAGCGTGGCGGCACACCCATGCCTTCGAGGGGGTCCGAAGGGATCAAGTCCGCGGACGCTCGGCGTAGGCGCGCACCGACTCGAGCACGCGGGCGGCCACGTCGTGCGCAGCGCGCGGGCGCGCCAACCGGGCCGCACTCTCCTGCGCGCGCGCGAGCGCGGCCGGGTCGGCGAGCCAGCGCTCGACGGTCGCGGCCACGCTGTCGAGCGAGTCGGCGTAGACCGCCGCACCATGGGCCTCGAGGAAGCGGGCGTTGCCCACCTCCTGCCCCGGCGTGGGCCGGAAGACCACCAGCGGGGTGTGCTTGATGAGCGCCTCGGAGCACGTGAGCCCGCCCGCCTTGCTCACGAGCAGGTCGGCGGCCTCGAGCAGCACGTCCACGTGCGGCGTGAAGCCCATGGCGTGCACGCGGCCCGCGCGCCCCTCGGCCAGCGACTCGATGCGCGCACGCAGCCCCTCGTTGGTGCCGCACAGCACGAGCACCTGCGGCTGCGCGGGCAGGTCGGCGAGCCGTTCGGCGAGTTCCGCCATGGGCCCCACCCCTGCCCCGCCGCCCATCACCAGCACGAGCGGACGGTCGGCCGCGAACCCGAAGCGCGCGCGCACGGCCTCGCGCCCCGCCATGACCTCGAAGCGCGGATCCACCGGGATGCCCGTGACCTCGATGCGGTCGCGCGGCACGCCGTGCGCGGCCAACTCGTCGGCCACCGCGTCGCTCGCCACGTAGTAGCGATCCACGTACGGGTAGGCCCACAGCGGGTGCGCGGTGAAGTCGGTGATCACGACGTGGATCGGGACCGCGAGCCGGCCGCGGCCACGGCTCGGGTAGAGCGCCTCGACCGGCAGGAAGTGCGTGCACACGATCGCATCGGGGCGCTCGCGCTCGACGACGCGCACCAGCTTGCGCAGCGCCAGACGGTCGAACGCCTCGCGCGCCGGGCCGGCGCTGCGGTTCACACCCTCCTGCGCCCACAACGCGTAGAGCGCGCCCCACAGACGCGGCGCGCGCGCGGCCATGGCGTTGTAGCCCTCGGAGAACGTGGTGCGGTAGAAGCGCGACGCGTACACGAGCGTGTCCACCTCGCGCACCTGCGCCCCGGGCGCGAGTTGGCCGAACGCCTTGGCGATCGCGAGCGCCGCACTGCGGTGCCCGCTGCCGGCGGTCGCGTGCAGGATCGCGATGCGCGGCCCCGTGCCGCGCGACAGCGTCTCGACCGCGACCACGCCACCGCCGTCGGCCGGGAACAGCACCTCGTGGTCGCCCGCGAGCAGGCGCAGCCTGCGCCGCCACCACGCGCGCTGGGCCCGGATGCGCGCGCGCCAATGCGGCGTGAGGCGCGGGATCCGGAGGCGGCCGAAGCGCGGCAGGCGGACCATGGTCAGTCCGTGACCGCGTTGCGCAGGTGGGTGAGGGACGCGCCGTCGGGGCGCAGGTCGATGGTGACCACGTCGATGCGCGGGTAGGCCGCACCGGCCTGCTCGAGCGCACCCGCGGCACGCACGAGGCGCGCGCGCTTGGCCGAGCCCAGCGTGGCCGCCGCGCCACCGTAGTCGGCGCGCGACCGCAGTCTCACCTCGACGAGCACCCGTGCCGGACCGTCGTCCACGACCAGATCCACCTCCACCCCGCCCAGCCGCACGTTGCGTGCGACCACGCGGCAGCCCACCGACTCCAGGTACGCGGCGGCGAGCGACTCGCCCGCGCGACCGCGATCCCGAGCGACACCCATGACGACCCCTTCCGCGGGGGCGGACCACGGGGACGACGCGGACTCTAGCACGCGGCCCGCGGCCGGTTCAGCCCAGCGGCAGCAGCATCGTGCTGACCGGCGCGAAGCTGCGGCGGTGCAGCGGGCACGGCCCGTGGGCGTGGATCGCCTGCATGTGGTCGGGGGTCCCGTAGCCCTTGTGGCGCGCGAAGCCGTACTGCGGCCACTCGGGGTCGAACCGCTCCATGAGCCGGTCGCGGATGACCTTGGCCACGATGCTCGCGGCCGCGATGCTCAGGCAGCGCCCGTCGCCGCCGACCACGGCCTCCTGCGGGTGCGCGATCGCGGCCACCGTCTCGTGGCCATCCACCAGCACCAGTTCGGGCACGAGCGCCAGGCGACCGACCGCGCGCGCCATCGCGGTGTGCGTCGCGACGCGGATGTTGAGGCGGTCGATCGTGCGCGGCCCGACCACCGACCACGCGAACGCCCGGGCCCCTTCCAGGACCCGGGCGAACTGTGCGTCGCGTCGTGCGGCCGTGAGCTGCTTGCTGTCGTCGAGTCCGTCCCAGTCGCGGGTCGGGTCGAGCACCACCGCTGCAGCCACCACCGGGCCCGCGAGCGGACCCCGGCCAGCCTCATCCACCCCGGCCACCGTGGCGCGCGAGCCCGCGATGCGGGCCTCCTCGCTCGCCAACCGGCGCCAGCGGGCGGACGCCACTAGGCGTTCGTGGCCGCCGTGGCGCGGTCCTTGAGACGCGCCGCCTTGCCCTTCTTCTTGCGCAGGTAGAAGAGCTTGGCGCGACGGACCTTCTTCTGCTCGTTCGCGATCACCGAGATGCTGGCGAGCGTCGGCGAGTGGAGCGGGAAGGTACGCTCGACGCCGATGCCCTCGGAGATCTTGCGGACGGTGAAGGTCTTGCTCATGCCGGAACCGCGCACGTTGGTGACGAGGCCGCGGAACTTCTGCTGGCGCTCCTTGTCACCCTCGATCACGCGCACCATGACCTCGATGGTGTAGCCGGGGCGGAGGTCGGGGCGGTCGGTCTTGAGCTGGGTGTTCTCGATCTTCTGGACGAGGCCCATGAACGGGCTCCTTTCAACATGGAATGGCCCGCCGTGCGTAATCGGCGGGCGGCTGCTCGATGCGAGCGGCGGAGTATACGGAATCCGGGCCTCTCCCGACAAGACGCCCGCCGTCCGCGCCCCGGACCCGTGGTCTGGCGGCATCCCGTTGCGCCACCGGCGGTTGGCCCACTCCCCCATCCGACCGGCCCCCGCCGCCCCCAGGCGCCCGGGGGCGCTTCAGGGCAGGACGCGCTCGTAGAAGGCCAGCGTCTCGCCCGTCTCGGCCCACCGGAAGTCGGTCTGGTACACGAAACCGTTGCCCTCGACCACGCGCCTCGAGGGCGCATGGGCGGCCCCCACGATCGCCGCCACCTGCGTGACCCCGAACACCTCGCTCGCGACGCGCAGCGTGCCGGCCACCGCCTCGCGCGCATAACCCTGGCCGCGGTGACGCTCGAGGAACGCGAAGCCCACGTCGGGGCACGGCAGCACGACCCGCTGCACCATACCCGCCATGCCCACGGGCTCACCGCCCGCACGCGGCTCGACCAACCACAACCCGAAGCCGTGCCGCTCGTAGCTGCCCTCGCGCACGCGATCGACTTAGCGACAGGCGTCGTCGAGCGAACGCACGCGGCGGTCGCCCACGTTGGCGAGCCACGCGGGATCGTTCACCATCTCCAGCACGAACGCGGCGTCGTCGTGCACGAGCTCGCGCAGACGCAGGCGATCGGTCTCGAACGGCGTGGCGACGGGACGGACTGGCGGCATGGCTCCTCCGGGACGTGCGTCCGCGGGACGCGGCCTGCGAGGATACCGACACCCCGGTGTTCACGCCCGGGCGACCGAAGGACCGGGTGCGAACCCGCTCTCAGGCGCCGCGCACGAGCGCGACGGCGGCCCGATACGCCGCCACCGTGGCCTCGGCGGTGCGCTCCCAGGTGTGCGCAGCGGCCCGAGTGCGACCGGCCGCGATCAGGCGCGCGCGCACCGACTCGTCGTGCGCGGCCCGCTCGAGTGCGGTCGCGAAACCCTTGAGGTCGCCGGGGGCCACGAGCAGCGCGGCGTCGCCCATCACCTCGCCGAGCGCACCGCCCGTGGTGCTCACCACCGGCGTGCCGCAGGCCATCGCCTCGAGCGCGGGCAACCCGTAGCCCTCGGCCCGCGAGGACACCGCGAAGACGCGTGCGGCGGTGAGCAGGCGCGCGAGGTGCTCGAGCGGGAGCGGTGGGAGCACGCGCAGGTCGTCGGCGATCCCGAGTTCGGCCGCACCCTCGTGGACCGCGGCCAGCGCGGGGTCGTCGGGCGCGGAGCCCGCGAGCACGAGCAACAGGCGGTGCTTGCGCCGCCGCTTGCGGGCGCGCGCGAACGCCTCGAACAGGAGCGGGACGCCCTTGCGCGGCCCCAGGCCACCGACGTGCAGCACGAACGGGGCGTCGAGCGCGAGGTGCTTGCGCAGCCCCGCGACCTCGGCGGCCGAGACCGGCGCGAACCGCGGATGCACGCCGAGCGGGGCCACGGACACGCGGGCGCGCTCGACGCCGTGGTCGGCGACGAGCGTCTCGCGCACGTCCTCGGTGTCGGCCACGAGCACGGTGGCGCGGCGCAGGGCCGAGGCCTCGATCGCGCGCGCCGCCCGGTACCCGGCGCTGCCCGCGTCGGGCGACCACTCGGGATGGCGCTCGAGCAACAGGTCGTGCACGGTGATCACCGCGCCGCGCGGCGGCAGCGCGGGCGCGTAGCGGTGCGAGAGCCAGTGGAAGACGTCGTGCGAGCGCTCGCCGGCCGCGAGCGGCACGGTGAACTGCGCCGCGAGGCGCTCGCCGAGCGGTAGCGGCGACGCGTAGCGCCGGATGCGCACGCCGGGCGGCACGACGCCGTCGGGCACCGGTCGGGCGCGGTCGAACCAGACCGTGAGCACGAGGTCGTGGCGCGCCGCGAGCGCGGCCAGCAGTTCGCGCGCGTACACCCCCACCCCGCGCGCGCCGTCGCCCGCGAAGCCCGGCTGCAGCGGCCGACCGTCGAGCCCGACGCGCAGCAGGCGCGGCACGCTCACGCGGCGGCTCCGGGGCGGCCCGCGTGCGCGGGCTGCGGCGCGCGGGCCGGGAGGGCGGCGGGACCGGTCGGCGGGAGCGTGGCGGACTCTCCGGGTGCGAGGGCGGGCACCCGCACGGCCCGCCTCCATGCGGACCCATCGAGCACCGCGCCCGACGATAGGGCCGCCCCCGCGGCGCTTCAAGCGCGGCGCTTGGGGCCGGCCCCGGGTTCCTCTAACCTGCGCCCATGTTCGCCCGCCATCGCCAGTTGTTCGCCACCGGCATGTTCGTCGTGGACGGCGTGCTGATCGCCGCGGCCTGGCTCGGCGCCTACGCGCTCCGCTTCCACGTGCTCGACCTGCCCACGCCGCTCGGCGTGCCGCCGCTCGAGTTGTACCTGTGGAGCGGTGCGGTGCTCACCCCGGTGGCGCTGCTCGTGCTGCGCTCGTTCGGGCTGCACCGCTCGGCCCGCACCGCGCGCCTCGGCAACGAACTGCTCGCGGTCGTGAAGGCCATGGTGGTGGTGGCCGGGTTCGCGGGCATCGGCTCGTTCTACGTGCGCGGCGAACTGTCGCGCTCGACCATCCTGTTGTTCATGGCGCTCGCGACGTTCGCGCTCGTCGGGGTGCGGCTCGTGGCGCGACTCGCGCTGCGCGCGATGCGCTCGCGCGGCCGCAACCTGCGGCACACGCTGGTCGTGGGCTCGGGCGAACCCGCGCGCATGCTGCTCAAGAAGATCCGCCGCCACGAGCACTACGGCCTGCGCGTCATCGGCATCGTGAGCGCCGACCCGACCGAGGTCGGACGCACGCTCTACGGCCTGCCCGTGCTGGGCGCGGTCCCGGATCTGGCGCGCATCGCCGAGCGCACGCACGCCGAGGTCATCTACGTCGCGCTCGAGCGCCGCGAGTGGGAGGCCGAGGCCGAAGCGCTCTCGCTGCTCTCGGACTCGACCGCCGCGGTGCGGCTGGTGCCCGACCTCACGCAGGCGTTCCGCCTCAACCCGAGCGTCGAGGACTTCGACGGGCTGCCGGTCGTGCTCGTCACCGAGAGCCCGGAGCAGGGCTGGAACGCGGTCGTGAAGCGCACGTTCGACCTCGTGTGCTCGGGGCTCGGACTGATCGTGCTCGCCCCCGTGCTCGCGCTCCTCGCGCTCCTCGTCCGGCTGGACTCGCCGGGCCCCATCCTGTTCGCGCAGGAGCGCGTGGGCATGAACGGCCGCCGCTTCCGCATGCTCAAGTTCCGCAGCATGCGCGTGGACGCCGAGCGCCAGGGCCCCGGCTGGACGGTGAAGGACGACCCGCGCCGCACCGCCCTGGGCACCACGCTGCGCAAGCTGTCGCTCGACGAGTTGCCGCAGCTGTGGAACGTGTTCCGGGGCGACATGAGCCTCGTGGGTCCGCGCCCCGAGCAGCCACGGTTCGTCGAGGAGTTCCGCGGCTCGATCCCGCGCTACATGCTGCGCCACCACGTCAAGGCCGGCATGACGGGCTGGGCGCAGGTCAACGGCCTGCGCGGCGACACCCCGCTCGAGGAGCGCATCCGCTACGACCTGCACTACGTGCAGAACTGGTCGCTCGGGTTCGACCTGCGCATCCTGCTGCTCACGGTCACACGCGTGTTCCGGGACGCGAGCGCGTCCTGACCCTACCGCCCGCCGCTCACCCCGACACCTGTCGCGCAGCGGTCGGCTCGCCACGGGCGTGACGCGAGCACGCCCCGCACCGACGCGCGCCGAGCGTCAGTGCGAGCGGGCGTTCGCCCCGCTCGACTGCACGAGCGCGGCGACGATGCGCTCGCCGGCGCGGCCGTCGCCGTACAGGTCGCGCACGCCGTCGAGCCCACCCTGCAGGAAGCTCGCGGCCTCGCGCACGATGCGCTCGCGATCGGCGCCCACCAGCCGCGCGTAGCCGCCATCCACCAGCTCGACCCACTCGGTGGCCTCGCGCAGCACGAGGCAGCGCCGACCCGCGAAGTAGGCCTCCTTCTGCAGGCCACCGCTGTCGGTGAGCACGCCCGCGCACGCGGCCAGCATGGCCACCATGTCGAGGTAGCCGACCGGCTCGATGACGTGCAGCCCGGCCGGCGGCGTCCAGCCCGCCAGACGGGTGCGCGTGCGCGGGTGGAGCGGCAAAACCACCGGCCGACTCGCCGCGATGTCGCCGAGCGCGCCGAGGATGGCGGCCAGTCGCGCGGGGTCGTCGGTGTTGCCGGCGCGGTGCACGGTCGCGACCAGGAACCCGTCGCGCAGCGTCGCGAGCAGTTCGGCCAGCGCGGGCGTCGGGCGCGCATGTGCGCCGTGCCACAGGGCCGAGTCGTGCATGACGTCCCCGACCAGCCGCACCCGCGCGCCGCGCAGCCCCTCCTGCCGCAGGTTCTCGACCGCGGTCACGGTCGGCGCGAACAGCAGGTCCGAGCAGTGGTCGGTGAGGATGCGGTTGACCTCCTCGGGCATGCCGCGGTCGAACGAGCGCAGACCGGCCTCGACGTGGGCCAACGGCAGGCGCAGCTTGGCCGCGGCGAGCGCGCCCGCGAGCGTCGAGTTGGTGTCGCCGTGCACGATGACCCAGTCGGGCGCCTCGGCCGCGAGCACCGGCTCGAGGCGCTCGAGCATGCGCGCGGTCATCTCGCCGTGCGTCCCGCCCGCGACCCCCAGATGGTGCGTGGGCACCGGCAGACCGAGCTCGTGGAAGAACACGTCCGACATCTGCGTGTCGTGGTGCTGGCCGGTGTGGACGAGGACCTCGGTGAGCCCCGCCCCGTGCGCGGCGATCGCGCGCGACAGTACGGCGGCCTTCACGAACTGGGGCCGGGCCCCGACGACGGTGAGCAGTCTCATGACCGCATCCTCTCGCGGGCGCGCTCGAGATGCCAGCGCAGCTGCTCGCGCTCGGCCTCCCAGCGATACCGCTCGCGCTGCGCGGTCCGGCCGCTCGCCGCCTGGGCCGCGAGCGCGGCGGGGTCGGCGAGCATCGCGGCCAGCACGCCCGCGAACGCCGCCGGCTCCGGCGCGGCGACGCGCCCGGCCCCGCTGCGCTCGACCAGCGTGCGCCACAGCGGGAAGTCGCTCGCCAGCACCGGCACGCCCATGGCCATGTACTCGAACAGCTTGGTCGGCAGCGCTTCGAGGTGGTCGGGCGCGGGCAGGTACGGCAGCAGGCCGACCCCGGTGCCGCGCGCGCGCGCGGCGAGCACCTCGGGGGCGAGCCACGGCGTGTGCGTGCACCAACCCTCGGCGACCGCCGCGGCCACCACCGGCTCGAGCGCGGCGTCCATGACCGGCCCGTAGAGCTCGAGGCCGAGCGCAGGGCGGTCGCGACGCACGAGCCGCACGGCGTCCAGCATCGCGCGGATGCCACGCACCTCGGTGAGGCCGCCCACGTACACGACGCGCGCGGGGTCGGGCGTCGCGACCTCGTGGTCGGGGATCGCGTACACCGACTTGGGGTAGTTGTGCACGATGCGCGTGCGCTCGCTCGGCCAGTGCCGCGCGATCGCCTCGGTGGCCGGGGCGAAGCCCGCGAACGAGGCGCGGGCCAGCGCCCACAGCAGGTGCGCGCCCGCCGCGACGAACGGACGCAGCGCGGGCGCGATCCACGGCTTCGAGCGCACCTCGAGCGGCAGCTCCTCGTGCACGTCGTACAACAGGTACGCGCGCGGCCAACGGCGCGCGAGCACGGCCATGGCGGGCACCAGCTCGGGGTCGTGGAAGTGCACGACGTCGAACGGGCCGTGCCGCGCGACCTCACCACCGATGCCGAACGCGAGCCGCATGCGCGCCGCACGACCCGTGGGCAGGGGCAGCGCATGCACGTGCAGGTGCGGCGTCGCGCTCCACCCCCGTCGCTCGGGCGGCGCGGCGGCGGGCACGAACGCGTGCACCTCGCAGCCCCACTCGAGCCACGCCGCGGTCTCGCGCTCGAACACGCGCGGGTCGCCCCAGCGGTGCACGGTGGTGACCACGGCGACGCGCGCGACGGGTTCGGTGCGAGGGGACGGTTCCATGGGCGCGCGGACGCTACACCACCGCCGCGTCGAGCCCGAAACGCCGCACCATGTCCTCGACTAGCGCGTCCATGCGCGCCTCGCGCGCGTGGTGCTCGGCGACCCAGGCGCGCGCCCGGGCCGCGCGCGCCGCCGAACCCGCGGGGTCGGCGAGCGCGGCCCGCACCGCGGTCGCGAGGGCGGACGCGTCGCCGGGCGGCACGACGCGCGCGAGGTCGAGCGCGCGCAGGCGATCGGCGGTGTCGCCCGAGCCCGCATAGACCACCGGGCGGCCCGTGGCGAAGTACTCGAACGTCTTCGCGGGCACGACGATGCGATCGAGCGTCGGCGTGGCGCGCGTGTGTGCGACCAGCACGTCGCTGTCGCGGTAGTGCGCGGCCAGCGCCTCGGGCCCGGTGACGTAGCCGTGGAACACGACGTTCGCGACCCCGTTCGCGCGCGCGTGGGCCTCGACCGCGGCGCGGTCGGGACCGTCACCGACGAGGTGCAGGTCCACCTCGGGCAGCATGCGGGCAAGGTCCACGAGCACGCGCACGTCGTGGTTGTGGCCCATGAGCCCGACGTACGTGAGCCGTGGCCTCGGCGGCAGCGCCCGCGGCGCCTCCCCGAACGCCGCGAGGAACGCGCGCGTGACGCCGTTGGTCACCGTGACGATGCGGTCGGCGCGCACGCCCTGCTCGGCGAGGATCGCCGCGATGCCCGGCGTGGCGGCCACCACGAGGTCGGCCCCGCGCAGCAACCGCACGAACACGGCCTCGAGCGCATGCAGCACGAGCCGCTGCGGCCACGACGGCTGGGCGCTCTCGAGCGCGTAGCGCCACGTGAGGTCGCGCAGGTCCCACACGAGGCGCGCACCACAGCGCCGCGCCTGCCACGCCGCGAACGGCGCCAGGAACATGCTGGGCGTGCTCACCACCACGACGCGCGGCGCGGCCTCGCGCACCCCGCGCACCAGTGCGCGTGCCATGCCGATCTCGAGCCAGGCGCGGCGCGTGAACGAGCGCTCGTGCGGACGGAAGGCCGGCCCGCGCGTCACGCGTGCCGCGAGTGCGGCGTCGGATCGCGCGGCCGCGCCCGCCTCGTAGAGCGCCGGGTCGGGGTAGCCCGGCGCGAGCGTGCGGACCGCGAGGCGCGTGCGCGCGGCGAGCGCGCTCGCGAGTGCGCCCGCCCGCCGTGCGCCGGCCCCGGTCTCGGGCGGGAAGAACTGCGTCACCAGCACGACGTCGGCGCGCGCGCTCACTCGAACACCGCCCCGGTGCGCTCGGCCCACTCGAGGAAGTTGAACCAGCGCCACGGCCGGAAGTCGCGACCGTCCCCGCGCGCGAGCGCACGCTCGAAGGCGCGCGTCAGGGCCACGGGCCGGAACACCGGCACCCCGCCCGCGGCCGCGCTCGCGAAGCGCGCCTCGAGGCGCGGCCGCAGCGAGCGGCGCCACGCCGCCTCGGGGGTCGCGAAGCCGATCTTGTCGCGGCGATCGAGGATGGCGTCGGGCACGATGCCACGCATGGCGCGCCGGAACACCGCCTTCGACACGCCGTCGCGGTCCACGAGGTACTCCTCGGGCAACGACAGCAGGAAGTCCGCGAGCGCGGTGGTGAGGAACGGCACCCGGCTCTCGATGGAGTGCGCCATCGAGTTGCGGTCCTCGTAGCGCAGCAGCATCGGCAGGCTCGACCACGTGGTCGCTCGCCGCAGCTGCGCGCGCAGGACGTCGGCGCCGTCGGTGTAGGTGTACTTGGCGGGCGTGAGGCGCACGCCGCGCGCGCGGAACCAGGCGGCATCGAGCCACGCGGGGGTGAGCTCCTGCCCCACGAGCGGTCGCACCCACGACTGCAGCGCGGGCGGCACCAGGAACTCGCCCGCCCACAGCGCGAGCGCACCACGGCCCGGCCCCGCCGAGGCGCGGCGCAGGAAGCCGAGGGCCTGCCCGATGCGGCCCTGTCGCACGAGCGACGCGAGCCGCGCGGCGGCGAAGGTGTGGTACCCACCCAGCAGTTCGTCGGCGCCCTGCCCGTCGAGCATGACGGTGACACCGTGCTCGCGCGCGAGTCGGAACACCCGGTGCTGGGCGTAGATGCTGGTGCTGCCGAACGGTTCGTCCTGCGCGCCCAGCAGGGCGTCGAGGTCGTGGAGCAGGTCGTCGGGGGCCGCGCCGGTGCGGTGCACCCGCGCCCCCGAGGCGGCCCCGACCACGTCCACCCAGCGTGCCTCGCTCAGGCGCGGGTCGTCGGCGATGTAGCTGAAGGCGTGCAGGTCGAGTCGCGGCTCGACCGCACGCATCGCCATCACGATCGCGCTGGAGTCGATACCGCCCGAGAGCGCCGCCCCGATCGGCACGTCGCTCCGCAGGTGCAGGCGCACGCTGTCGAGGAACAGTTCGCGCAAGCGCGTGGCCGCGGCCTCGAACGAGCCCTCGAAGCGCGCGTCGGGGTCGGGCGCCCACCAACGCACAGGCTCGAGCGGCGCGCCGCCGTCGAGCGGCACCTCCATCCAGTGCCCGGCGGGCAACTGGCGCAGCGCGGCGAGCAGGGTGCCGTCGCCATGGTCGGTGAGCCCGAACCGCAGGTAGTCGTAGACGCGCTGCGCATCCACGCCTCGGGCCACGCCCGGCAGCGCGAGCAGCGCCTTGGGCTCCGAGGCGAACGCGAAGCCCGCGGCCGTGCGCGTCCACACCAGCGGCTTGATGCCGAACGCATCGCGCGCCAGGTAGAGGCGCCGCGCCACGGTGTCGAGCGCGGCGAACGCGAACATCCCGGTGAGCCGAGGCAGCAGCGCGGGCCCGCGGCGCGCGAACGCCTCGAGCAGCACCTCGGTGTCGGAGTTCGAACGGAACCGCACGCCCTCGGCCTCGAGTTCGGCGCGCAGCTCGAGGTAGTCGTAGATCTCGCCGTTGAGCACGAGGTGCCAGCGCCCGTCGGCGGTGGACATGGGCTGCGCACCCGCCGGCGACAGGTCGAGGATCGAGAGTCGGCGGTGGAACAGCACGACCTCGGAGTCGGGGGCGATGCGCTCGGGCTCGCGATGCCGGTCGAGTACGCCCGCGCGCCACTCGGCGACGCCGAGGTCGTCGGGGCCGCGATGGGCGAGGTCGCGGGCCCAGCCGCGCAGCCCCTCGACCTCGCGCCCGGGCCGACCCACGAGTCCCGCGATGCCGCACATCTCAGGCCAGCCCTGCCGCGGCCCGCAGCCGCTCGACCGTGCGCTCGGCCACCACCGCGGCCTCGAAGCGCGACTCGAAGCGCGCCCGGATCCCGTCGGGGTCGAACGCGCACGCACCGCTCGCCACGGCGCGCAGCGCCGCGGCGATCGCCTGCACGTCCCCGACCGGCACCAGGATGCCGTCCTGCTCGCCCACGAGGTCCTCCGGTCCACCGCTGCGCGTCGCCACCACCGGCCGCCCGCACGCGAGCGCTTCCGCGACCACGACGCCGAAGCTCTCGTGGCGACTGGTGAGCACGAACGCGTCGCAGTCCTGCAGGGCGTCGCGCACGCCCGCGCGCGAGCGCGCCCCGAGCCACTCGACGCGGTCCGTCACGCCGAGCGAGGCCGCGAGCGCACGATACTCCGCGGCGGCGACCCCGGCACCCACGATGCGGAAGCGCACGCCGGGCAGCGGACCGAGCGCGGCCACGGCGCGCAGCAGGTCGTCGATGCCCTTCTGGGGCTGGAGGCTCGCGACGGTGAGGAACGTGAAGCCCGCACCGCGGGCGCGGCCCGGGCGGAAGAACGCCCCGTCCACGCCGTTCGGGACGACCTCGGCGCGCACCCCGGTGGTGGCCGCGATGCGCGCCGCGAGCGCGTTCCCGACCGCGAACACGGCGCGCGCACCGCGCAGCGGCTCGACGACCTCGGGCACCACCGCGCCGTCGCGTTCGAGGAACGCGAAGGGGAACGGGCTCATGTGCTCGGTGATCGCGTACGGGATGCCCGTCTCGCGCGACAACCGCATCGCCACCGCCCCCGCCGGCCACGCGACGTGCGCATGCAGCAGGTCGGGACGACCGTGCTCGGCGATCGACTGCGCGAGGTTCGCGCGATGGGCCCGCAGCACGCCGGGCAGCCACGCCGCGCGCCACCCGAAGCGGGCACTCGAGGCCGGACGCGAGTACTCGGTCCACCCCGGCGCCACCTCGCGGCGACGCGGCCGCTGCGCCCCGTGCGGCCACGGCTGCGCGAGCCACGCGCGCACGCGCGCCGCGGACCACTCGTGCGTGCCCTGCCCGGTCAGGCTGACGTCGAGTCGCACCCGTCCGGTGCGGTGCAGGGCGGCCACCCACTCGCGCACGAAGCTGCCGGTGAGCAGGCCATGCCGCTCGCTCGGCCACCACGACGGCAGCACGAACACCCTCATCGGGGCTCCCCCGTGCGCACGCGCAGGTCGGCGAGGCGCGGCACGAGTTCGAGCGCGCGCACGCGTTCGGCGACCACGAGCGGGGCCAGCACCACCGCCGCGGTCAGCAGATGCGCGGCGTTCATCGCGACCACGGCCCCGGCGACCTCGAAGCGCGGGATGAGGACCGTGAAGCCGAGCGAGGTGATGGCGAGCCCCGCCAGCGCGGCCGCGAGGTTGCGTCCGTACCGGCCATGGCCGGCGTGGTACGAGGCCGCCACCGAGGCGACCCCCATCGCCACGACGCCGGGCAGCAGGCGTGCGAGCAGCGCGCGCACGTCGGCGAAGTCGCGCCCGAGGAGTCCCGTGACGAGGCCGAGCGGCAGCACGAGCGCGAGGGCCGAGGCGAGCACCATGGCGACGACCGCGAGGCGCACGAGACGCAGCACGAGCGCACGCGTCGCGGGTTCGGCCGCGGCGCGCGTGACGCGGTTGAGCGCGACCGCCGCGAGACTGTGCGTCGGGATCCACAGCACCTCGGCGAACGCCACCGCGGTCGAGAACAGGCCCACCGCCGACAGCCCCGCATGGCGCTCGAGGGCGAAGAACAACCAGCGGTAGTTGAGGAACTGCGCGACGTTGCTGGCCTGGGCGAGCGAGCCGTGCGTGACGAGGTCGCGGGCGAGCCGGCCCCACGAGCGCGGGGCCGCCGCGCCGCCGGGCAGCGAGCCCCGGTGGGCGGCGACGAAGGGCAGCGACAGCACGAAGGCGAGCGCCGTCCCCGCGAACCAGACGGCGTAGAACCCGTCGGGGCTCAGCGTGCCCCCGAGCGCGCGTGCGCCGAGCAGCAACCCGACGATCGCGGCCGGACGCAGGAACTCGAGCAGACTCACCTTCCAGGCGGCCTGCCCCGCGACGAGCACCGAGAGATGGACCATGTGCAGCGCCTGCAGGACGGCGATGGCGCCGAGCAGGATCACGCGCGGCCCGGCGGACCACCCGAGCGCGTTCGCGACGGCCAGTGCCGCCGGAGGCAGCACGAGGGCGGCGGCCCAGCCCAGCGCGAGCAGGCGATCGAGCGTTCGCCGATCGGCGTCGCGTGCCGCCAGGAACGCGATCGAGATCCCGCCCGTGAACCCGACGAGCAGCACGAGCAACTGGAGCGTGGCGTTGAACAGCGCGACCTCGCCGCGGAACTCGACCCCGAACCAGCGGGCGGTGAGCACGAGGAGCAGCAGTTGGGCCACCGCCGCTCCCCCCTTGCAGGCGAGGACGAGCGTGCTATCGGAGGCGAGTCGCATGGCGTGCGAGCAGCGTGTCGTGGCGTGCGGGGTCCGAGTCCCCGAGCGCACGCACGCGCGCGAACGGGTCCACCTCGTACAGCGCGTAGCCGGCCGCCCGCAGCATGGCGGCCGGGCCGCCGGGCGCGAACGTCTCGTCGTTGACCTCCATGACGATCGTGGGGCGGAACCGCTCGATCAGCGCGCGCGCGCCTTCGAGCACGGCGCGCTCGGCTCCCTCGACGTCCACCTTGACGAGGTCGAGCCGCGTCAGCCCCTCACCCTCCGCCCACGCGTCGAGCGTGGTGACCGGGAACGTGCCGACGAGCCGGTCGTCGGGCGTGCGGCGCTCGAACGACGACAGCCCCTCGTTGAACGAGGCGTGCGCGGCAGCGCCATCCGAGGCGTACATGGCGGCCTCGCCCGCGCGGTCCGAGACCCCCATGCGCACCAGCGTCACGTGCGGGAACGCGTTGAGTGCGACGTTGGCGGCGAGCCGCTCGTACCAGCGCGGCACGGGCTCGAAGGCGATCACGCGCCCGCGGCGCGCGCGGCGCGCCGCGACCAGCGTGAGCTCCCCCTGGTTCGCGCCGACGTCCACGAACACGCCGTCCTCGGGCAGGTGCTGGCGGACCATGGCGGCCTCGGCGAAGGCGTGGATGCCGCGCCAGTAGATGAGGCTCCCCATGTAGGCGGCGCGATCCACCGCCATGCGCAGGTCGCCCTCGAAGTCGTCGATCACCGTCCAGCGGTCCTCGCGCCCCTCGTACAGGCGCACGTGGTGCCGCCGCACCGGCTCGAGCAGCCGATGCCAGCCGCGGAACCGCGGCACACGCCGCGTCCAGCGCGAGAGTGCGGCGTCGAGGCTCACCGCTCCCCCTCCGGCCGCTCGCTCCCCCAGCCCGCCGCGGCCCACGCCAGTCCGGCGAGCGCGTAGAGGTGGTAGAGCAGTTCCTCGTCCCCGAAGTTCCACTCGAACAGTCCGGCGACCAGCATGCCCACGATGGCCGCGGTCACCCCGAGCCGCAGTCCGGCCGCGAGCCCCGCTCCACGCAGGCGCGCAGGCAGGCCACGGCCCCACGCCAGCCCGCGCCCTGCGGTGCGCAGCAGCGCCGAGACGAGGAATGCGAACGCCGCCAACCCGACCGCGCCCATGGTGGCCGCGACCTGCACGTAGGCGTTGTGCAGGTGCCCCACCTCCTCGGTCGCCGCGGGCGAGCGGAAGCGCGGGTAGATGCCGTGCATGTCGAGCAGGCCCACGCCCGTGAGCCAGTCCGAGCGGAACATGCGCCAGCCCGCCTCCCACATGAGCAGGCGTTCGCCGTTGTAGCCCTGTCGCGGCTGCACCATGCTGCGGATGCGGTCGCCCCACTCGCCGGGCGCGAACGCGAACGCCGCCGCGCCGGCGACCGCGCACGCCGCCACACCCCACGGGTAGGTCGCGGCGAGCACGAGCAGGCTGGCCACGAACGCCCCCGCCCACGCACTGCGCGTGAACGTGGTCGCGAGCGCGACCGCGAGCACCAGCGCGACCGCACCGGCGGCCAGTCGGGCGCGCGCACCGCGCGCGGTCAGGGCGATCGCGAGCGCGACCGGGAACTCCAGCAGCAACTGGCCGCCGTACGTCATGTGGTGGTGCGAGGGCCCGCGCGCGCGCCACGCGTAGCCCGCGCCGTGCTGCACCCACTCGACCGTGCCGACGAGCGCGGCGAGCGTGGCGACCGCGAGGTACACGACGACGGCGCGACGGCCGACGCGCGGGTCGCGGGCCGTCACGGCCACCGCACCCGCGAGCAACGGCATGAGGCCCTTGGTGACGCGCGGCCAGCTCTCGGCGGGGTCGAGCGCGAACGCGCTCGCGACGACGAGCGCGCCGAACCAGACGAGCGCGGCGAGGTCGAGCGGGGTGCGCTGCCAGCGCGGCGCCGGCCCGCGCCACAGGCGAGCGAGCGTGACCGCGCCCAGCAGGCCGGCGGCGATCCCCATGGGCGCGATCGAACCCGGCAGCGTCGCGAGGAACAACGGCAACGCGATCGCCGCCGAGGTCGCGACCGGGTCGCGGCGGGCGTCGGTCACGCACGCCCCGCGCGGGCGCGCTCGAGTTCGCGCACGAACCGGCGATCGGCCTCGGTGAGCTCGGCGTTCGCGAGCAGGTCGGGACGGCGCTCGAACGTGCGGCGCAGCGCCTCCTCGCGCCGCGCACGCGCGATGCGCGCGTGATGCCCCGACAGCAGCACCTCGGGTACGGCCCAGCCCTTGTACTCCGCGGGCCGCGTCCAGTAGCCGCAATCGAGCAGGCCCGAGTGGAACGAGTCGCTCTCGACCGAATCGAAGCATCCCACCACGTCGGGCTGCAGGCGCGCGACCGCGTCCACCACGCACAGCGCGGCCGGTTCGCCGCCCGAGAGCACGAAGTCGCCGAGCGAGAACTCCTCGTCCACGAGCTGCTCGGCGACGCGCTCGTCCACACCCTTGTAGCGCCCGCACACGATCACGAGGTGGTCGAGCGCGGCCCACTCGATCGCGCGCGTCTGGTCGAAGCGCGTCCCCTGCGGCGAGGTGAGCACCACGCGCGTGCCGGGCGCGCGCGTGGCGCGCGTGCCGACCTCGAGCGAACCCAGCGCGCGGTCGAGCGGCTCGATCTTCATGACCATGCCGGGGCCGCCGCCGAACGGCGCGTCGTCCACCGTCTTGTGCACGTCGTCGGTGAAGTCGCGCAGGTTGAGCACCTGCACGTCGAGACGCCCCTTCTCGCGTGCGACGCGGATCATGCCGTCGTCGAACGGACCGGGGAAGAACTCGGGGAAGATGGTGACGAGCGTGACCTTCACGGCCCCTCCGCGCCCCCCGCGGGGGCGGCATCGCTCACGCGCACCGCGGCCGTGCGGTGCGCGCGCTCACAGTTCGTCGAAGCCCGCCGGCAGGTCGAGCGTGATGGTGCGCGTGGCCGGGTCGAGGTGCTTCATGAACGGCGGCTGGCAGGGCAGCATGCGCCCCTCGGCCCCTTCGAGCACCAGCAGCGGCTGGCCGACGTTGAACACGACCTCGGCGACCACCCCGAGCTCGCGGCCCGTGGCGTCCACCACCCGCATCCCGGCCAGCTCCCACGCGTAGGACCGTCCGGGGCCGGGGTCGGGCAACTCCGCCTGGTCGGCCCACAGCAGACCGTTCGTGAGCGCGGACGCGGCTTCGCGCGAGGCCACGCCCTCGAACGTGACGAGCATGCGCGTGTCGGCCGGACGCACGCGCAGCAACACGAGCGGACGCGCGTCACCGCCGCGCACGGGCCGCCACTCGAGGCGGTCCAGCGCGCGCAGCTGCTCGGCCGTGAGCGGACAGCCGTCCAGGTAGAGCTCGCCGGCGATGCCGTGCGGGCGGCCCAGACGGCCGATCGAGAGCGCCGTCAGTCCGCGATCTCCAGCCCCATGCGGCGGTCCACACGGGACGCGGCGGCGCCGAGCACGCGGCGCAACGACTTCACGGTGTTGCCCTGCTTGCCGATCACGTGGCCGATGTCGTCCGAGTTCACGCGCAGCTCGAACTCGCCCCCGTCGCCGGCGTGCACGATCTCGACCTGCACGTCGTCGGGATGGTCCACGAGACCCTTGGCGAGGTGCTCGACGAGGTCGCGCAACTGGAAGTCGACGTCGTCGGGGTCGCGGTGCTCGCGCGGGGCCTCGTCGCGCGGCGCCCCGATCACCTCGATGTCGGTGCGGACGGGGGGGCGATCGGCACGGACGATAACCGCAGCCCGGTCAGCAGCAACGCTATCGTCGACAGGCCCCACAGGAGGACCGTCGGCAGCGGCTGATTGAGGTGCAGAATACTTGTTCCGGCGGCGCAGAGGGCGGCCCCACTGGCCCACATCACGAGAACCGTTCGAGTCGGACATTTCAGTACACTCGCGAGTCGGTGGTTGGTGTGATCCTTGCCGCCCTGTTGCACCGGGCGACCATCGCGCAGGCGCGTGAGGATCACGAAGACCATGTCGAACGCCGGGTAGGCGAGGATCAGCGGCGCCCCGGCGCGGCCCCAGCCCGGGGCCGCCCCCTCCATGGTCATGAGGGCGGACGCGCCGAGACTATACCCCAAGAACAGGCTGCCCGCGTCCCCCAGGAACATGCGGGCCTTGGGGAAGTTGTGGGGCAGGAACCCGAGGCAGGCCCCGGCCAGCGCCAACTGGGCCGCGGCCACGCCGTGCGCACCGCGCTCGAGCGAGGCCCACGCGAACCCGAACAGCGCGATCGGGGCCAGCCCGCCGACCATGCCGTTCATGTTGTCGAGGAAGTTGACCGCGTTCATCAAGCCGACGAGCGCCACCAGCACGATCGCAGCCTCGATCCCCACCGGGAGGCCGAGGTCCGGCACGAGCCCGGCGGCGATGGGCAGCGTGGCGGCCACCGCCTGACCGAGCATCTTGAGGTTCGGCTGCATGCCGAAGCGGTCGTCCACGAGTCCGACCACCAGCATGATGAACGCGCCCGCGAGCAGGTACCACGCCTGCCAATCGGCGTCGGAGTGCGGGATGCGTGCGAGCGTCAGGGCCCAGGCTGCGACCGCGGCCACGAACACGACCGCGCCACCGAGCACCGGCATGGCCGCGCTGTGCAGCTTGCGCGCCGCGGGCTGGTCGAGCCAGCCGATGGCCCACGCCACGCGCACACCGACGGGCACGAGCAGCCACGCGATGGGCACGGCCAGGGCGAGCGCGAGGAAGGGGGACGCGTTCATGCGGTGCGAGGTGCGGGTGCGGCACGGGCCCCGGGGTGGGCCCCGGGGCGCGACCGGATCACGCCGCGGTGACCTCGATGGGGCACGGGATGCCCATGCGCTCGCAGTGGTCGCGGATGGTGACCTCGAGCAGCCGGTCGAGCGTCACCATGGGGCGGTAGCCCACGAAGCGACGGATCTTCTGCAGGTCGGGCACGCGACGGCGCATGTCCTCGAACGACTGGCCGTAGACGTGCTCGTACGGCACCAACTCGATCGCCGAGTCGCTGTGGCACATGCGCTTGATGCGCTTGGCCAGCTCGAGCACGGTGACCTCCTCGTCGGTGCCGACGTTGAAGACCTGACCCTCGGCCTGCGGGCTGTCGGCGAGCAGCAGCATGCCGCGCACCACGTCGGTGACCGACGAGAAGCAGCGCGACTGCTGGCCATCGCCGTAGACGTGGATGGGCGTGCCCTGCAGGGCGCGCTGCACCATGTTGGGGATCACCATGCCGTAGGCGCTCGACTGGCGCGGACCGCAGGTGTTGAAGCAGCGCACGGTCACGACCGGCATGCGGTACTGCTGGAAGTAGGCCTGCGCGAGGCACTCGTCCACGGCCTTACCGCACGCGTAGGACCAGCGGAGCTTGTGGGTCGGGCCGATGAGGCGGTCGTCGTCCTCGGAGAACGGGACCGAGACGCCCTTGCCGTAGACCTCGCTGCTCGACGTGATCACGACCTTGCGACCGTGCTGGTGGCAGGCCTCGAGCACCACCTCGGTGCCGCGGATGTTCGTGAGCAGGGAGCGGAGGGGGTTCTCGAGCACGTACTTCACGCCCACGGCGGCGGCGAGGTGGAACACCCGGTCGCACTGGGCGACGAGCCCCGAGACCAGGGCGGTGTCCATGACGCTGCCCTCGAGGAAGCGGAAGCGTGCGTGACGCTCGAAGGTGCGCAGGTTGCCGAGGTGGCCCGTGGACAGGTCGTCCAGTGCCCAGACCTCGTGCCCTCGCTGGAGGAGTTCCTCCACGAGATGCGAACCGATGAAGCCGGCACCTCCTGTGACCAGGATCCTCATTGAAACCCCTCGTTCGGTAGGCGGGTCGAGTCGGACACGACTTCCATGACCCGGAACGCGCGACCGCCCGCCGGTATCCATCGGGGGGCTGGACCGCTTCGGGGCAAGGTAAGCGGCACCCCCCCTATCGTCAAACGGTTTCTAGGGTTGGGACTGCCGAACGACGCGCGTCGGGACACGCTCGCGCACCTTCCCGGCAGCTCGTGCCGCCCCGAGAGCGCGCGCGTCGCGCGCTAAAGCACGCGCGCGTCGGCGGGTAGCGGCCGCTCACGGGTCGCGGTGGGGCTTGCGAGCACTCGGGACGGGGGACCGCAATGCGCTTCGTTCCGGGCGCGAGTGGCTCCTGCGGTGACGGCGCGGATCA
>JBJTRI010000103.1:0-40151 GCA_046076045.1 bacterium | reverse complement strand
CCAAGCCGCGACCCGCGACACCTCCGCCAGACTCTCCCCCGAGACCTTGTCCGGCGTGTCCTCCGGCGTGTGCCACCACGGGTAGTCGAAGTCGATGATGTCCACCGCGGGCAGCCCCGCGTCGAGCAACGGGATGTGGTCATCGATCACCGTGTGCCGCACGCCGCGATGGAAGTTCCGAGCCCCCGTCGCGCGCGCCGCCTCGTGCACCACCTCGACGAGGTTGGTGGCGCGCATCGCCGAGTAGCCCTCGTCGTGGATCGCGAGGTCGCGGTCGCCCACCATGTCGAACAGGAAGCCCGCGACCGGGCGCGCCGGGTCGCCCGCCGGCGGCAAGCGCAGCGCGTAGCCGCGACTCCCGCGGCAGTACGTCTCGGGTGCGGCCGGAAGCCCGGAGTCCTCGGCGTCGAGGAACACCAGGTCCACCCCCACCGGCGGCGCGTGCCGCGACATGAGCTCCGCCACCTCGAGCAGCACCGCGACCCCCGAGGCCGCGTCGTTCGCACCCGGCACGGGGCGTTCACGGTCGGTCGGGTCCGCGGCCATGTCCGACCACGGCCGCGTGTCGTAGTGCGCGTACAACCCGATGCGCCGCCCGGTCTCGGGACCGAAGCGACCGATCACGTTCACCACCGTCTGCAGCGAGCCGCCCACGGTGTCCACGAACGTCTGCCGCTCCACGCGCCCGCCCAACCGCGTCACCTCCGCGGCCATCCAGTCGCGGATCGCCTCGCTCCCCGGCGTGCCGGGGTGCCGGGGCCCGAACGCGACCTGCCGCTCCACGCGCGCCAGCGCGCGCGCGCCGTCCACGGCCGGCACGCCCTCCGAGCACGACCCGCCCGTCCACAACACGAGCGCGAGCAGTCCCACCACCAGGCGCGCGCGCATCAGAACCGGAACTGCCCGCGCAGCTCGACGCGGATGCTGCGGCGGATGATGCCGTTGGTCTCGCGCAGGTGGCTGAAGCCGAGCGCGAGGTCGCCGGTGATGTTGGAGCTGAAGCCGTAGCTGCCCGTGCCGTTCATGGACAGGCGCGTGCGATCCACGGGGTTGGCGAGGTTGGGGCCGTTGTTGATGCGCACGCCGCCCTTCTGGCGCTCGTAGGCGGTGGTGAGCTGCAGGTTGACGCTCGTCTTCACGGTCGAGGTGCGGCCGAGCAGGTTCACGCGCTGGCCCTGCGTGTACGAGCGCGACAGGCTGAAGTTCACGTTGGTGGTGTTGTCGGTCTGCCGCGACGACCCCAACTGGAACGACTCGCGCACGCTGGAGCGGCGCTCGAGTCGCAGGTCGGCGTCGGCGCCGTTCTTGAGTCGGCCACGGATCGAGAACAACGGCCGGAACTCGTCACTGCGCGAGTTGCCGGTCCGCACCGTGCGCGAGTTCTGGTAGTCCACCGAGGTGTTGCGCGCATAGGCGGTGCGCAACTGCACGCCGTCGAGCACGCGCGACAGACCCACGAGGTTGGAGATGCGACCGTACTGCACCTCGAGGTCGGGGAACCGCAGGTCCTGGTTGCGCATGAGGATCCCGTTCGTGTTGCTGGTGCGGTCGCCCACCGACAGGCGGGCCTGCACCGAGCTGCCGTAGAACAGCGGGATCGTGGTGCGGGCGTTGCCGCGCCAATCGAGTCCGCTCGACGAGCTGTTACCGGCCTGCGACTCGATGCGACCGTCGTCGAACCCGGGGTTCTCCGCCAGACCGATCAGGTAGAGCGGGCTCGCACTGCCGCGCAGTCGCGAGTAGCTCGAGGTGCGCCCGATGCGACCGTCGGCCGACACGGGACCGATGCGCGACAGCAGGCTGCGCCACGGCAGCAGCGAGCGCCGCGGCCCGCGCGGACGTGCGCCGCCCGCGGTGTCGGGTCGCGCCGCGGCCCGGGGGGCGGCGCCGGGCTGCGAGAGCCGGTCGAACGGCAGGTCCCACGTGACCGACAGCTCCTGGCCGTTGCCGATCGCGCGCGAGCTCAGGTCGTCGGACTGCGTGTCGTTGTTCTGGTAGTAGTTCGACGACCAGTTGAACGACGGCCGCACCCACGGATGCGGGTTGAGCGCGATGTTCGAACTCAGCGACTGGCGCCAGCTGGTGAGTCGGCCGATGTTGACACCGCCCACCTTGTCGTTGCGCACGCCCTCGAGCGACAGGTTGCGCCGTCCCTCGATGTGGTGGCCGAGCAGGTCGAACGGCCGCGTGTCCGCCCCGAAGTCGAGGCTCGCCGCCCGGCCGTTCTGGCTGCTCGACGGCCGCAGCTCGTCGGACCCGAACACGCGCGTGAACGCCGACGACTTGGTGGTCGCCACCGAGTAGTTGGCGTAGAAGCGCTCGGGCAGCGGGAACATGCGCGCGCGCATGAACGGCATCGGCAGCGAGAGCAGGTTGCGGGGCGCGATCTGGTAGTTCAGGCCCGCGGCCACGTTCTCGCTGTTCGAGACCGCGGTCGGGGACCGGCTGTCGGCGTTCGATCGGCTGATGTTGCCCGTGACACCGCCGACCGTGTAGCGCAGGAACGGGTTCGAGCGGTCGCTCCAGACGCGCGAGTAGCTGGCGGTCCAGGTGCGCGCCACCGACCGCGTCTCGCTCTGCTCGGCGATCTTGCCCTCGCGCACGATGTCGTCGCCGGCCGCGAAGCGCGGGCGCGACGAGGTCTCGTTCCGGCTGTAGGCCACCGGCAGGATGATGCCCGTGCCCTCGAAGAACCGGTGCGGCTCGAAACGTGCGCTCATGGCGAGGTTCGTGGTGCGATTGCCGCTGCCGCGCGTCTCGCCCACCGACAGGAAGTCGGCGTCGCGCGAGTTCCAGGCGATGTTGTAGTCCATGAGGTTCGCCCAGCGGCCGTTCACGAGCAGGCGGTTCGCGATCCCCACGTCCTTGGCCACGTTGGTGGCCCGCAACTCGTCGAACCACAACTGGCCCGAGTAGCGGTAGTCCCGCGTGGTGTCGCTGTTGAACACGCCGAACGAGATGCGCAGCAGTCGCGTGAAGCTGGGACGCCCCTTGATGGTGAGCTGCCCGCCGTCGGAGAGCGCGCGCCGGTACAGGATGGGGTCGCGCAGGCGCACGAACCCCGTGTCGAGCTTCGCGCCGGCCAACTCCTCGATGCTCGCCACCACCTCCTCCCAGCCGATGTCGAGCGGCACCGAGGACCGCGGGAGCGGACGGCGAACCTCGTAGAAGCTCTGCCCCTTGTCGTCCGAGGCGAAGCGCACGAAGTACCACAGCGAGTCCACGAGCGGGTCGTAGCGCCCGAGGTCGTTGCCCGCGGCGTCGCGCTTGCGGACCTCGAACCCCGACGCGTACCAGCGCAGGGCGCCGTAACGGCTGTAGTTCTCGGGCAGCGAGAAGGTCTTGAACGCCTCGAGTGAGTCCGACGGGTAGAGGTCGGTGAACTCGAGGGCCAGCGACTGCTCGCGCCGCTGGAACGCCTGGCTGCCGTTGCGCGTCGTGCCGGGGTCGAACGGCGGCGTGTACACCTCGGCGTTGTCCACCGTGTTGACCGAGTTGAGCGTCACGGTGGTGCGCAGCGTGTCGCGCTGGCGCGGCGTGAGGTCGGCGCTCTGCCAGCGACTGCCCACGATGTCGATGCCGCCGATCATGATCATGGGACGGCGGTTCGCGGCGGCGGTGCGCTCGTCGTTGCGCAGCCCCTCCATCCAGATGCGGACGTGCTGCGTGAGCGTGAGGTCGGGGAACCCGAAGCGCACGCGCAGGCTGTCGTTGAGCGGGATGCGGTAGCGACGCCAGCCGTTGCGGCTCGAGTCGGCCACCGCGTCGCTCGGGAAGTCGCGCAGGATGTCGGTGATGAGGTACGGGCTCGACAGGTCCCCGAGGTCGATCGTGTAGCGGAAGTAGGCCTCGGTCGTGTCGGGCTGCTCGTTGAGGTTGAGGTCCTCGGTGTCGGGCAGCGGGTACGCGGTACGGCTGTTCTCGGTGCCGTTGATCGCGCCGTAGCGGCGGGGGTCGATCGGGGACGAGTAGGTGTCCACGATGTTGCCCCAGTTGTCGCCCTCGGGGTCCGAGGTCGAGGCCGTGGTGAGGTCGGCGATGAAGCCCGGCCGCGCCGCCAGCGAGTCCCGCTCGGCGGCGTCGAGGATGCCGTCGAGTCCCGTGTCCTCGGTGTCGGTCCCGAGCACGGTGAGCTGGTTGTCGCGCGGCTTGCGGTCCTCGGTGTCGATGCGCCCGTTCGGCGGTCGGTTGGGCGCGCGCATCTGGTCCTCGCTCACGCGCCCGAGGTCGACGTGCAGCTTCACGCTCGAGCCCGGCGTGCCGTCGCCGCGCAGGCGCGGCGAGCGAACGACCGGGTCGTGGTGGTCGTTCCAGTCGTTCACCCACAGCTCGATGAACTGCGAGCGCGACAGGTCGAGGCCGACCGCGTCGAGGTTGTACATGAGACCGGCCCACATCGTGTCGCCGACCGCGAACCCCGTGGGCGTGCGCGGCACCGAGATGCCGAGCACCGGGCGGATGTTGTTCGCCCCCTGCGCCTCGGGCAGGCGCGGGCGCAGCTCCTTCTCGCGGACGAGGTCGCTGTTCTCGAGGTTGCCGCCCTGACTCACGGGCTGGAACCAGCGCACCTCGGCGTTCCACTGCCGCGGCAGCGTGAGCATGGACTGCGTGAGCACCGCACTCCCCTGCGACACCACCACGGCACGGCGCGGCACGCTCGACCAGCGCCAGCGGTCGGGCGTGAGCTGCAGCGTGACGGCGTCGCGCACGCCCTCCATGTCGTCCACGAACACCTCGTTGCGCGTGTTCGGGTTGGGCAGCGACAGACCGCCCTCGGCCTGGACATTGAACTCCGACGGCGTCGTGGTGCGCACGCCGGGCAGCGCGTCGGCCAGCCGCGTGAGGAACATGGGCTTGAAGCGCCAGTCGGTGTTGAGGTCGGTGATGAGCGTGCGCGACGGCTCCTCGCCGAGGCGCGGACGCAGGTCCTGCGCGCCGCGGCTCTCGTACAGGAACGCGCCCCCGAAACTGCGGTCGCGGCCCTCGAGTCGGAACGCGCTGCCGATGAGCGTCTTGCTGGCCTGCGCGAACAGCGGCGCGTACGAGTAGTCCACCGCGAGCTGGTCGCTGGGGCCGAGCTGGCGCTTGAGCGTCACGCGGCCGAGGTCGTAGTCGATCGTGTAGTCGCGGTCGCGCACCCAGCGCTCGCCGTTCACGACCACGGCCTCGGAGCCCTCGAGCAGGTTGCCGCGGCCGAGCGAGATGTCGCTGCCGCCACTGCGCGCGGCCGCGTACTCGAGCACGAAGTAGTACTGGGCGTCCTTGGGCTGCGGGTTGTAGAGCTCGTAGGCGTCGGGGGCCGAGGAGTCGAGCGAGTCGGCCGGACCGTCGAACCGCCGGCGGCGGTTCAACTGGTCGTCGAGGTAGCGCTCGAACGGCCGCACCGCCGCACCCGCGACGCGCGGCGCGAACGGCTGCAGGTCGGGCAGCACGAGGATGCCGTTCTGGTAGTCCACCCAGCCGCGGGTCTGCGAGTTGAAGCCGGTGGCGTCCACCACGCCGTCGTGTCCGCGCTGCGCCTGCGAGGACTGCTCGTTCCAGTTGTCGAGCCCGAGCAGCTCGATGTACGGGATGCCGTTCAGGTCGGTGACCGGCGGCTCGGTCTGGCCGCGCCGCACCTGCATGCGGAACGAGCGCGGGTCGATGCCGTAACCATTCAGGCTGTAGACGTTCTTGAGCTCGAGCTCGCGCACCGGCGCGAACGCGGCGGTGGTGTCGTAGCGCGTCCCGTCGGCGGTGGGCTTCTGGAACTGGCGCGGCACGCGCAGCAGCTTGAGCACCGTGCGCCCCGAGTCGGGCCCCGAGGTGATGAGCCGGCCGCCGACGTCGATCGAGGCGCCCAACTGGTGGCCGGGACCGATCACGGGCGTGGCGCGGTACGACACGGCCAGCGTCATGTTGTTGAACGGCTGGATGGGCTGCCGCAGACGGATGACCTTGTAGAGCGTGTCGCGGAACGCGTACAGGTTGCTCAGGATCTCGTAGTTCTGGTCGGCGCCCGGGTTGAGCAGGTCGAAGCGGCCGATCACCGCGGCGTCGGCCGACGACGGGGACAGCGGCATGCCCATCGCCCCGTCGGGGTCGATGACCGCCTTGGCGTCGATGACGTTGCGGTCGTTGGCGGCGTTGGCGTCGTCGAGGTAGAGCCGGATGCTCTTGTCGTCGATGTCGTACACGCTGCCGAGGTTGGGGTCGTAGAGCAGGAAGTACTGCCCCTTGATCCAGTCGAGGTCCGAGAACGGCTGCGGCTTGCTCACCGAGGCGCCACCGGTGTACACCGCGCGCTCGCTGCGGCCCTCCTGCTTGCTGGCGAGCGCGGTGAAGTCGAGCGCGCCGATGCGCGAGGCCAGCTTGACGCCGAACAGACCCTCGTTCTTGCCGCTGTACGACACGTACTGCGTGTTGGGCAGCGACAGGCTCGTGTTGCCGAGGTCGAGCGCCTGCACGAAGTCGTCCTCGTCGCCGCGGTAGTTGATCGCGATGCGGTTGGCGAGCGGGATCTGGTTGGCCGAGTTCTGCAGCAGGTTCACCTTGATGCGGTCGGAGAGCTGGCCCTCGAGCCGGATGTCGAGGTCCTGCTGCATGTCGAGCGACGGGAACAGGCTCTGGCGCTGGCCGAGCAGCGACAACTGCTGGTTCGTCCAGTTGCTGGTCCCCGACAGGCGGATGCTCTCGGACCCCGAGACGTTGAGCGCCGGCCCACCGGGGCCGAGCAGGCTCTGCACCGGTGCGGGCAGGCGCACGGGGATGGGCAGCGAGATGCCGGTGCGCTGGGCGGGCTGGTCCTTGCCGAGCGTGTTGAGGTCGCGGCGCGAGCGCTCCAGCCAGCGCTCGCGGAAGACGCGCTCGGCGTACTCCTGCGAGAACGGCGACAGCGACCGCCGGTAGCCGGGCCCCAGCGTGACCTCACCGACCTCGGTGACGCTGCGGTAGGTGCCCGAATCGGGGTCCACGCTGATGCGGACCTTGCGCGGGTCGTAGGCGGGCTGCAGCCGGATGGGCCCGTAGGGGCGCCCGATGGGGCGCAGGCCGTGGGTGACCGCCTGGTTCTCGAGCGCCAGCCGCCACGAGGGCTTCCAAGGGGGGGGCAGGGTATCGGCGGCCACCGCCGCGGCCTTGGCCTTGGCGAATTCCTTGCTCGCCGGCGTGGGCAGCCCCTTGAGGCCGGGGACCCCGGTGACGGCCGCGAGCAGGGCGATGGCGGGCAGTGTCAAGGCACCGATCATGGAATCCCAGGGCCGCGCGTCCGGTACGCTCTCGTCGGGAGGGCGACGGTATCAGCCGTGCGCAGGGGGGTCAACGCGTTGGCGCACCGACAGGTGGCGCATCGCCACCCCCCATGCCGACCGCTCATGAGGTAGGCTACCGCCCCGTGCGCATCCTCCCCTCCTACATCCTCCGGCAGCATCTGGTTCCCTTCCTGCTGGGGTTCGGGGTCGTGACGTTCATCTTCGAGATGGACGTGCTGTTCGACTACCTCGACCTGGTGATCAATCGTGGGGTGCCGGCCGGGGCCGTCCTGCAGCTGTTCGGGCTCTCGCTGGGGTTCGTGATCGCCCTGTCCGTCCCCTGCGCCGTGCTCATCTCGGCCCTCATGACGTTCGGGCGGCTGTCCCAGGACAACGAGATCACCGCCCTGCGGGCGAGCGGGGTCCACCTGTTCCGGGCCGTCCTGCCCCCGCTCGGGGGGGCCGCGGTGCTGACCCTGGCCCTGACCCTGTTCAACAACTTCGTCTACCCCGACGCCAACCACGCCTTCGCCAGCCTGCTGGTGGATATCGGCAGGATGCGGCCCACGGTGAAGCTGCAGGAAGGGGTGTTCATCACCGACTTCCCGGGCTACAACCTGCTCGTCCAGTCCGTGAACGGCCGCACCAACGAGATGCAGGGCGTCACCATCTACCAGCTCCACGCCGGCGGCCCCCCGACCACCATCCTCGCCAAGCGCGGCTACCTCACCTACACGCCCGACGGCCGCACCGCGGTGCTCGAACTCGAGGACGGCGAGATCCACGAGATCCCCTCCGGCGAGGAGGACGTGAACCGCTACCACCGGCTCGCGTTCCGCAAGCACACCATCAACATCCAGGGCGCCGGCGGCCTGCTCGAGCGCACCGTGCGCAGCACGCGCGGCGACCGCGAGAAGAGCGCGGCACAGCTGCTCGAGGAGCGCACGCAGGTGCTGGCCGACTACGAGCGCGCGCGGCAGACGCACGAGGGCCGCTTCCGGGCCGCGGGCGTGGACGAGCACGAGCTCGTCGCACTCGCACCCGAGCGCGCGCCCCTGCACCAGCAGGCGGTCTTCCTCGCGCTGCGTCTGCTCGGTCGCGGCGAGCCGCTCGACCGTCTGGTGGCCGACTTCCCGCGCCTCGAGTTCGACGCGCAGCTCTGGACCATGGAGCGCAAGGCACTGCTGCGGCGCGCGGCCGGACTGTCGGTCGAGACGCACAAGAAGTTCGCGCTGCCCATGGCCTGCATCGTGTTCGTGCTGATCGGCGCGCCCATCGGGATGCGCGTGCGCCGCGCCGGCCCCGCGGTCGCGTTCGTCTCGATCGGGTTCTTCCTGTTCTACTACGTCTGCCTGATCGGCGGCGAGGAGCTGGCGAACCGCCTCATCATGCCGCCGTGGCTCGCCATGTGGCTCGCGAACCTCGTGCTCGGCCTGCTCGGGCTCGACCTCACCGCGCGTGCCTGCGACATCCACCTGCCGTGGCACTCGCTGGGCCACCGTCGCGCCGACGCGGTCGCCGAGGGCACGCGATGAGGATCCTCGACCGCTATCTGCTGCGCGAGTTCCTCACCTACCTGGCGCTCGGCCTGCTCGGGTTCATCGTCATCTTCATCGTCGTGGACCTGATCGAGAAGATGGACGTGTTCCTCGACCACCGGGCCCCGTTCCCGCTCGTGGTGCAGTACTTCCTCAACCTCACGCCCGAGGTCGTGGTCAAGATGCTGCCCGTCGCCCTGCTGCTGGCGACCTTCCTCGCGCTCGGCCAGCTCAACAAGTTCGGCGAGCTCACCGCCATGCGCGCGGGCGGGCTGTCGCTGGTCCGCATCCTCGTGCCCGTGTTCGGGGTCGCGGCGGTGTGCGTGCTGGTCTCGCTGGCGTTCGGCGAACTCGTCGTGCCCGCGGCCACGCGCGCGCGCGACACCATCTTCGAGGAGCGCATCCAGCGCATCCAGCGCTCGTCCCCGACCGAGCGCGCCGACGTCACCTACCTCGGCCGCGGCGGCCGCATCTGGTTGGTGGGCCTGTACCTCGTCCCGCAGAAGCGCATGCACGACGTCTCGCTGCAGGAGTTCAAGAAGGGCCAGCTCGTGCGGCGCATCGACGCGCGCGAGGCCACGTGGGACGGGCAGCGCTGGGTGTTCGTGTCGGGCTTCGTGCGCACCTTCCGCGACGGCCGCGAGTCGGCCGAGGAGTTCGGCTCCATGACCGTCACCGGGCTGGCCGAGGCGCCCGACGACTTCGCGAAGGAAGGGCACAAGCCCGACCAGATGAACTGGCTCGAGCTGCGCCAGTACGTGGAACGGCTGCGCGCGAGCGGGGCACGGGTCGAGAACTACCTCGTGGACCTGCACCTCAAACTGGCGTTCCCGCTCATCGGCTTCATCGTGGTCATGATCGGCGCCGCGCTATCGACGCGCCTGCGCATGCAGGGCGCTGCACTGGGCTTCGGGCTCTCGATCGCGATCTCGTTCCTGTACTACGGCGTCATGCGCGCCATGCAGGCGCTGGGGCACAACGGCGCGTTGCCGCCCTACGTGGCGGCGTGGGCGGCCGACGTGGTGTTCGGCACGGTCGGGCTCGTCATGCTCTCGCAGGCCCAGCGCCGCTGACCCGCGCGCTCACGCCTCGGCGGCCACCGCGAGCGCGTCGAGACGGCCGCACACCGCCACGTCGCTCGCGAACGCCGGGCCCAGCGCGACGAGCCAGCGCCCGTGGTCGGCGCCCGCGACCACGCCGCGCACCTCGGTCGCGTCCCGACAGGCCAGCGTGCGCGCGAACCGAGCCGCCGCCCCCTCGAGCCGCGCCCCGCGCGCCTCGAGCGCGGCCGCGAGCGTGCCCGCACAGGCCGTGTCCTCGAGCGCGAAGCGGCCCAGCTTGCCCGCGCACACCACCCACACCTCGTCCTCGCCTGCGAGCGCGTCGGCGGTGGCGCGCAGGTTCACGAACGCGCCGAGCAGACGGCGCCGACAACGCGAGGCCGCGAGCAGCGCCCGGCTGCCGTTCGTGCTCGCGAACGCCAGCGATGCGCCGCGCACGCGCTCGGGACCGTACTCCGCGGGCGAGTTGCCGAGGTCGAACCCCGGCACGATGCGCCCCTCGCGCTCGCCGCAAGCCAGCGTGCCCGGGTGGGCGTCACGATGCGCGATCGCCGCGGCCGGGCTCGCGAAGGGCACGATGCGCGCCACGCCATGGGCGCGCGCATAGGCCAGCGTGGTGGTGGCGCGCAACACGTCCACGGCGACGGCGCACGCGGACGGTGGCAACGACCCCGGCGCGGGTGGCACCAACGCCACACGCACGCGGGGCCGGGTCACGGCTGCGCCGCGGGCTGGCGATCCTTGAGCAGTTCCTCGACGAAACGCGTGCTCAGGTCCCCGCTCTGGAACTTCTCGGTCGCGAGGGCGAGCTTGTGGAACGGGATCGTCGTCTTCACGCCCTCGACGATCATCTCGTCGAGCGCGATCTGCATGCGCTTGATCGCCTCGGCACGGTCCTTCCCGTAGGCGATGAGCTTGCCGATCATGCTGTCGTAGTAGGGCGGGATCGAGTAGCCCGCGTAGACGTGCGTGTCCACGCGCAGGCCCGGGCCACCCGGCTTGTACCAGTAGGTGACCTTGCCGGGGCTGGGGCGGAAGCCGTGCTCGAAGTCCTCGGCGTTGATGCGGCACTCGATGGCATGCCCCTCGATGCGCACGTCCTTCTGCGTGAACGACATCCGCTCGCCCGCGGCGACGCGCAACTGCTCCTTCACGAGGTCGATCCCGGTGACCTCCTCGGTGACCGGGTGCTCGACCTGGATGCGCGTGTTCATCTCCATGAAGTAGAACGAGCCGTCCTCGTCGTACAGGAACTCCATGGTGCCGGCGTTGCGGTAGCCGATCGACGCCGCGCCGCGCGCGGCGAGCGCGCCCATCTCGGTGCGCTGCTTCGGCGTCAGCACCGCGCTCGGCGCCTCCTCGATGAGCTTCTGGTGGTTGCGCTGCACCGAGCACTCGCGCTCACCGAGGTGCACGACGTTGCCCTGGCCGTCGCCGAACAGCTGGATCTCGATGTGGCGCGGCTTGACGATGTACTTCTCGAGGTACACGGCGTTGTTGTTGAACGCCGCCCCCGCCTCGGCCTGCGCGATCCCGAACCCCATGCGCAGCTGCTTCTCGTCCCACGCGATGCGCATGCCGCGCCCGCCGCCACCGGCCGACGCCTTCACGATGACCGGGAACCCGATCTCGCGCGCGATGCCGATCGCCTCCTCGACGTCGGTCAGGATGCCCTCGCTGCCCGGCACCATGGGCAGGCCCGCGGCCTTCATGGTGCGCTTGGCCTCGGCCTTGTCGCCCATGCGCCGGATCATCTCGGGCGTGGGACCGATGAAGGTGAAGCCGCACGACTGGCAGACCTCGACGAAGTGCGCGTTCTCGGACAGGAACCCGTAACCCGGGTGAATGGCGTCCGCGCCCGTCACCTCGGCGGCGGCGATGAGGCGCGCGATGTGGTTGTACGACTGCGCGGGCGCGGGCGGGCCGATGCACACCGACTCGTCGGCGAGCCGCACGTGCAGGCTGTCGCGGTCGGCCTCGCTGAAGACGGCGACGGTGGCGATGTCGAGCTCGCGGCAGGCGCGGATGACGCGCAGCGCGATCTCGCCGCGGTTGGCGATGAGGACCTTCTTGAACATGCCGGCTACTCCCTCGACATCCAGTCGGGACGGGCGGACTTGCCGCCCGCCGGGGGATTCGGACCCGGGGCCGCCGGCCCCACGTCGGGATCGCGCTCGGCAGCCTCGATGGGCTGCCAGGTGCGGTCCGAGGTGGCGGCGATGCCCTTGAGCTTGAGCTGCAGCTCGTTCGGGTTGTTGCAGTTCTTGAGCGCGTCCTCCTCGGTGATGAGGCCTTCGCGCAGCAGGGCCAGCACGGACTGGTCGAACGTCTGCATGCCGTACTGGGTGACGCCTTCGGAGATGAGCTGGTGCAGGAGCGGGATGCGGTCGGGGTCGAGGATGTACTCGCGCACGGTCGGCGTGGACATCATGATCTCGACGGCCGGGATGCGGCCGGCCCCGTCCTTGCGCGGCACGAGCCGCTGCGAGACGACCGCGCGCAGGTTCGACGCGAGCGCCATGCGCACCTCGTCGTGCTGGTGCGGCGGGTAGAACGAGATGATGCGCTGGATGCTCTGCACCACGTCGGTGGTGTGCAGCGTGCTCATGACGAGGTGGCCGGTGTCGGCCGCCATGAGCGCGGTGGACATGGTCTCGTAGTTGCGGATCTCGCCGACCAGGATGATGTCGGGGTCCTGCCGCAGCACGTAGCGCAGGCCGTCCTGGAACGACGCGGTGTCGAGCCCCACCTCGCGCTGGTGGATGAACGACATGCGGTCGCGGTGCAGGAACTCGATCGGGTCCTCAACCGTGATGATGTTGCGGGTCGTGGTGCGGTTGATCGTGTCGATCATGGCCGCGAGCGTGGTGGACTTGCCCGAGCCGGTGCGTCCCGTGACCAGGATGAGGCCGCGCTGCGAGAACGCGAGGTCCTTGAGCACCGCGGGCAGCCCGAGGTCGTCGAGCGTCGGCACCTCGACCGGGACGTGGCGCAGGGCCACGGCGGGCGTGCCGCGCTGCATGAAGATGTTGGCGCGGAAGCGCGCGAGGCCCGAGACGCCGAACGCGAAGTCGATCTCGCGATGGGTGGCGAAGTGCGCACGCTGCTCCTCGTTGAGCATCTGCTGGCACACGTCGCGCAGCGTCTGCGAGTCGGGCGCGGGCTCGTCGAGCGTGTACAGCACGCCGTCCACGCGCACGACCGGAGCGGTGCCGGCCTTGAGGTGCAGGTCGCTCGCACGGGCGGCGATCATCTTCTCGAGCACGCTGCGGATGTTCATGGTCCCCCCGTCCCGGGTCGTGGTCGGCGCCGCGCGGACCCGCGGGCCCGACGCACGCGCCCGGCCCCGATCAGAGCGGCTCGATGAGGAAGAGCTTCTGCCCGAACTCGACCGGCTGCGCGTTGTCCACGACCATCTGGACGACACGCCCCTTCACCTCGGCCTGGATCTCGTTCATGAGCTTCATGGCCTCGATGATGCAGACGGTCTGCCCGACCTCGACCACGTCGCCGACCTCGACGAACGGGTCCGCATCGGGGGCGGGCGAACGGTAGAAGGTGCCGACCATGGGCGAGGTGATCGCCTTGTGGTGGCTGTCGGCCGCGGGCTTCGCGGGCTCGGCGGCCGGTGCGGCCGCGGGAGCCGCGGCGCGCGCCGCCGGGGCTGCGGCCGGAGCCGCCGCCACCCACGTGCCCGCACCCGCGGACGCGGCCGAGATGCGGACCGAGCGGCCGCCCGACTCCAGTTCGATCTCGCCGATGCCGGTGCGCTGCACGAGCTTGATGAGCTGGCGCAGCTCACCGAGGTCGAACCCGGCCACGACCGGGACCGACTTCGCGGCGGGCTTGGCGGCGGGCTTCGCGGCCGGCTTGGCGGCGCGCGCGGGCTTGGCGGCCTTGCGGGCGTCAGCCACGGGCGGCCACCCTCTCCACCAGCGCGCGCAGGGCGAGCCGGTAGCTGGAGGCACCGAATCCGGCCACCACCCCGAGGGCGGCGCCGGCGGTCAGCGAGACGTGGCGGAAGGAGTCACGGGCGTGCGGGTTCGACACATGCACCTCGACCGTCGGGAGGCCGGCGCCCGCGATGGCATCGCGTAGCGCGACACTCGTGTGCGTCAGGCCGCCCGGGTTGAAGACCACACCTTGGCAGCGGCCGCGGGCCTGGTACAACGCGTCGATGAGAACCCCCTCGTGAGCGCTCTGCAGGAACTCCAGCGTGCAGCCGAGTTCACCCGCAAGCGCCGTCAGAGAGGCGTTCACCTCGTCCAGCGTCACGCGACCGTAGATCTCTGGCTCGCGCGTACCGAGCGCCTGGAGGTTGGGGCCGTGCAGGATGAGGAAGTTCGGCATCGGTCCGCCTTCAGGCACGCGACGGGCGGGCACCGGCATGCACCAGCGCCGCTCGCACGAGTCGGGATTCCACAGCGCGCGGGACGCTAGCACCCCCGATATGGGGCGTCAATACCCAGCGGACCTCGTGCGCGGTGCGCTTCTTGTCGTGCTGCAAGGCCGCGAGCAACCGCGTAACCGACAGTGAAGGCATGCGTTCGGGAAGGCCGAGATGATCGAGCGCGGCCTCGAGTCGGACCTGCGACTCGGGCGCCAACCCGGCCGCGCGCACCGACAGCCAGGCCGCCGCGCGCATGCCGACCGCGACCGCCTCGCCGTGCAGCAGCCCGCGGTAGTCGAGTGCGGCCTCGATCGCATGCCCGAGCGTGTGCCCGAAGTTGAGCGCGGTGCGCCCACCCCCCTCGCGCTCGCGCTCGTCGGCGCGCACGACGCGCGCCTTGGCGGCGATCGAGCGCGCGACCGCACCTGCGAGCGTGGCCGGCTCGGCGTCGGCGAGCGCGTCGAGGCGCGACTCGAGCCAGCGCCACAGCGCGGCGTCCACCGCGAACCCGGTCTTCACCACCTCGGCCAGCCCGTTTCGCACGTGGCGCGCGGGCAGCGTGCCGAGCGTGTCGGGGTCCACGAGCACACCCGTGGGCTGGTGGAACGCGCCGACGAGGTTCTTGCCCGCGGGCAGGTCCACCGCGGTCTTCCCGCCCACGCTGGCGTCCACCTGCGCGAGCACGGTGGTGGGCACCGCCACCCAGCGGACGCCGCGCAGCCACGTCGCGGCCGCGAAGCCCGCGAGGTCACCGACCACGCCGCCCCCGATCGCCACGACCGCCCCGTCGCGCGCGAGCCCGGCGGTCGCGAACGCCTCCCACAGGCGCTCGAGCGTCGCGGGGCGCTTGGCGCGCTCGCCCGGCGGCACGAGCACGGTGTCCACCGCGAGCCCGGCGCGACGCAGCGACGCGAGCGCGACCTCGCCGTGGAAGCGCGCCGCGCGCGCGTCGGCCACCAGCACCACGTGGCGAGCACCGGTGGTGGCGCGCACGAACGCGCCGAGTCGGACGAGTCCGCCGCGCGCGATGCGCACGCGCGAGGAGGCCGGGTGACCGGGGAAGCGCAGCACGAGGTCGCGGTCCATGCGCGCAGCATACACACGCGCGCGGCCCGCGTGCAGGGCGGGTGCTCCGCGGAGGGTCAGCGCGGCGCGCGTGCGGCGCGCGGCTCGCCCGCGTTCGCGGGCGTGGCGCTGCCGCCCCCGCTCGCGGCCGACGGCTCGACGCGCATCCACGACGGGATCGCGCTCGGGGCCTCGTCGAGGCGCACACGCCCCTCGCTCGCCAACTCGTCGCGCACCCACACCAAGCGCACCTCGGCGCCGGGGCCCGCGACCGCGACCCAGCGCGCCAACTGCTCGGAGTACTCCACCTTCTCCGACCCGAAGGCCACGATGAGGTCGCCCTTGCGCAAGCCCAGTCGCGCCGCGGGCCCGTTGGGCGCCACGCCCTCGACGAGCGCGCCGATCGGCACCCGGTCTCCGGGGCCACCCGAGCCGTCCACGAACACGCTGCGCGTCGAGACGCCGAGCATGCCGTGGCGCACGCGGCCGTGGCGTGCGAGGCCGTCGAGGAACGGCACCACGTCCTCGACCGGGATCGCGAAGCTCATGCCGCCGGGGCGGCGCTCGGCGCGCTCGCGGCGGCCCGGCGCCGACGGCGCGCCGAGTTCACCCTGCACGAGCCCGAGCAGCTCGCCGCGCGAGTTGAGCGCCGCGCCACCGCTGTTGCCGGGATAGACCTCGTTGGTGAGCTGCAGCAGGCTCGTGCCGGGTTCGGAGAAGCGCATGGCGACGGTGCCCACCGACTGCGTCGGCGCGCTGCGGTACGACGACCCGAGCGCGATCACCCAGTCACCGCTCGCGCCCGGGCGCGTGGCGATGGGCAGCGAGGGCAACTCCATGTTCTGCGGCTCGAGCAGCGCGAGGTTGCGCACGGGGTCGAGCCCCACGACGCGCGCCTCGACCTCGAGGTGGTTGTCGGTCATCACGAACACGCGCTCGGCGCCCAGCACGACGCTGGCGGTGGTCACGACCCCGCGCGCCGAGATGGCGACGCCGGAACCCACGCGACTCAGGGGCCGCCGCGCGGCACCGGTGCGCGCGGGCGAGGTGCGCTGCGCGACCACGGTCACGATGCTGGGGCGCGCGCGGCGCGCGATGCGGTCCACGTCGGCCTCGATCGCCGACAACGTGGTCTGCGCGTGCACGAGCGGCGCGAGCGAGGCGAGCGCGAAAAGCGCGAGGAGCAGCACGCGGGACGCACGCGCGCCCCATCCCGGGGGGACGGGGCGCGACGAGCGTGCGAGTGCGGGCATGGCGTGGCTCAGAACGAGATCACCGTCTGCTCGCCCTGGAAGCCGTCGGGCAGACCGCTCACGGCCTGCGCACGACCGCGGTGCAGGACGACCGGGTCGAGGATGAACTCCACGTCCTCGGAGTGGTCGAGCAACGAACCGCTCACCGAGGGCACCGCCGTCGCCCCCGCCGACTCGGGCGTGGGCGTGGTCGGGGCGACGACGAGGCGGGCCTGCGGCGGGGCGGGCTCGCCCACCGCGACGAGCGACGGCGCCCCCTCGCGCCGCGACGTCACGAGCGGCAGCAACAACGCACCGACCACGACCACGGCGGCCGCGGCGGCGGCCACCGGCACCCACGCCGGGCGCGAGGTCACGATCACGACCCGGTCGGGCACCGCGGCGGCACGGCGTGCGGCCGCGAGCGCGCGCTCGGGCAGGTCGGTCGCGGTCTCGACGCGCGGCAGTGTGCCCACGGCCTCGAGCGTGCGCGCGAACCCGTCGTAGCCCTCACGGCAGCCGTCGCATCCGGCGAGGTGCGCGTCGAACCACTCGCGCTCGGCCTGCGTGACCTCATCGTCCCAGATGGCCCCGAAGAGTCCGCGGGCCTGGTCACATCGCGTCATGTCACGTCCTGTCGGCTGATGGTGGTCCGGAGCCGCTGCTGGAGCATGGCCCGCGCGCGGTTGATGCGTGAACGCACCGTCCCGCCCGGGAGCCCGAGCACCTCGGCGATCTCCTCGTACGACAAACCCTCGATGTCCCGCAGCACCAGTGGCAGCCGGTACTTCTCCGGCACCTTCTCGATCGCCCGCCCGACCTCGCCCTGGAGCTGCTCGCGTTCCAGCGTCGTCTCGCGTCCCTCGCCGGGGTCGGCGAGTTGCGGGAGACGATCCGCGACCACCTCCGTGAGCGCGTCGAGCGAGAACCAGTTGCGGCGCCGCACCCGTCGCCGGATCTCGTTCTTGGCGAGATTGGCGGCGATGGTGAGCACCCAGGTCGAGAACTTGGAGCCCCGCCGGTAGTTGCGACGGTGCACGAACACGCGCACGAAGCACTCCTGCGCGAGGTCGTCCACGTTCTCGCGGTCGTTCAGCACCCGAGCGATGAGGTTCCCCACACGCCCCTGGAATCGCCGGACGAGCTCGGTGAACGCTCGTTCGTCGTCCTCGGCGACCCGGGCCATCAGGTCCTCGTCGGAGAGGCTCACGATGGTGGGCGGCAGTGGATCGCGGTCAGGGGCCAATGGGGTCCTCGGGGTGGGATACCCCGCTGGGGGGACGGTGGTTCCAAGAGTCCCGCGCTCCGAGTCCGGGGACTCCCGGGTGGGGCGCTGGGGTGCAGGCTGAAGCGACGATTGGCCGGGGGATCCGAGGCCGCGCCCCCGGCGGTGCGCTGGCTGGGCGAAGGCCGGGCCCCCCTCCGGTCCGGGCCACCCGAGGGAGGGCGAGCCCCTAGGACGAGAGCCGGAGGCGACCAGGAACCTGCTAGATTGTTATCCTGAAACGACTTGGCTGGTTACCCGCGACCCGCCTCCGCACGTGGGTCGTCTGGACTGCCTGACGGAAGGCCGCGGCGAACATCACCTGCCCGCGCCCCGCACGCCCTCCAGCCTACCCCGGCGGCCGGGGCCCGCGGAAGGGTGGAGCCTAGCGGACCGAGCGCAGCTTCTCGCGCAGGCGGTCCTCGTTCTCCCCCTCGGCCTCCAACCCGAGCCGGTACTGCTCGCGGGCGCGGTCGAGTTGGCCGAGCACGCGGAAGACGTCGCCCAGGTGCTCGTGCACCACGGGGTCGCCGTCGGTCAGCTCGACGGCGCGCTCCAGCCGGGCACGGGCCTCGTCGTGGCGACCGAGCCGGTGCAGCACCCAACCGTGGCTGTCCACGAACGCGCCGTTCTCGGGCGCGGCCGCGAGCGCGCGCTCGATGAGCGCGAGCGCCTCGGGCAGTTCGCGCTGGTGGTCGGCGAGGACGTAGCCGACGAAGTTGAGTGCGGGCGGCCAGTCGGGGGCCATGCGCAGCGCCTCGCGGCCGGCCGCGATTGCGCCCTCGACGTCACCGGCACGATCGCGGCAGGCACCGAGTTCGAGCCACACGCCGGGTTCGTGGGGCTGCAGTCGGCGCAGGTCCTGCCACGCGGTCTCGGCCTCGGGGAAGCGGCGCGCCTCCTGCAGCGTGCGCGCCAGCGTGCGCCGCGGCTCGACCGAGTCGGGCGCAAGCGCCACCGCACGCCGCGCGCGCACCACCGCGGAGTCGAGCCGGCCCGCGGCCGCCCACGTGCGCGTCGCGAGCAGCGCGCCCGCGGGGTCGGTGGGATGCGCGCGCATCCAGTCGTCGGCGATGCGCGCCGCCTCGCGACCGCGCTCGTGCCGCAGCAGGATCACGATCGCGCGCGCGGTGCCGTCGGGCAGGCCGGGGTCGCTCTGGCGCAGGCGGGCCAACGCGCGCTCGGCGTCGGCCACGCGGCCGACGCGGAACGCGAGGTCGGCGAGCACCTGCAGGCCCTCGGGCTCGTCGGGCTGCGTGCGCTGCACGAGCACCGCCTGGTCGTAGGCCTCGGCGGGACGATCGGCGCGCACGAGCAACCCCACCAGGCGACGACGCGTCGCGGTGTCGTCGGGATGCATCTCGAGGTGCTCGAGGTAGGTCTCGATCGCCTCAGGCACGCGCCCGCGGCTCTCCTGCACCCACGCGAGCAGGAACAACGACCCCGGCCGCGCCGGGTTCAGCTCGAGCGCGCGCTCGAGCGAGGCCTCGGCGTTCGCGAAGTCCCCGCGGCGCGCCTGTGCGGCGGCGACCTGGAACCACGCCTCACCGTCCTCGGGGTCCACCCACGCCAGCCGTCGCCACGCGCGCTCGGCCACGTCGGGCCGCCGCACGGTCTCGGCGACGCGCGCGGTCGTGCGCAGCACCTCGGCCTGCGTGGAGTCCAACTCGCAGGCGCGCTCGAGCGGCTCGAGCGCCTCGCCGGTGCGCCCCATGCTGAAGCGTGCCGCACCCTGCAACCACAGGGCCCGCCAGTCGTCGGGGTCGCGCACCAACGCGCGCTCGGCGTACTCGAGCGAGCGCGTGGGATCGCCGAGTTGCGCGGACAACTCGCTCACACGCACGAGCAGGTCGGACGAGCGCGGGTCGAGTGCGAGCGCGCGGTAGTACTCGCCCAGCGCCTCCTGCAGCCGCCCCTGCTGCTCGAGCATGCGGCCCACGAGGTAGCGACGCAGCGCCTCCTCGCTGGGGAACCGTCCCTGCGCGCTGTCCGGGCGCGCGACCGCGGCCCGCACGGGGGCGGCCACGGCGAGGCACGCGAGGGCGACGAGGAGCGCGAGACGAGGGATCCGGTTCATCGTGACGATTCTAGCATGCCGCGCCGGGGCGGACCGTCCCCGGCGCGACACCTCGAACTAGCGACGACGACCGCGCCGCCCCGAACCCGCCGCACCACGACGTCCGAAGCTGTCGTAGGCGCGTTCCATCTCGGCGATGCGCGCCTCGCGTGCCGCCGCATCCTCGGGCGACTCGCGCTCGGGCTCGGCGTCGGGCACGTCCACCACCGGAGGGGCGGACGGCTCGGGCTCGGCCGCGAACGGATCCACCGCTCGCGACTCGTCCGCCACCGGACCCGGCACGGGCCCGCTCGGCGCGACCGGTGCCGCCGGCGTCACCCGACGACGTCCACGACCGAAGGCCGGTGCCGCAGGCGCCGCGGCCGCAGGCGCGGGCCGAGGCGGTGCGGGGACCACGGGCGCGGGTGCGACCGGTGCCGGGGGCGGCGGCACGACCTCGGGCGCGGGTTCGAGCGCCTCGAGTTCGGCCATGTCCTCGTCGCTCGCATCCTCGCCGACGAGGTCGCGCCACTCCTCGAGCACCGCCTCGTCCTCGTCCTCGTCGGGCGGACCCGACGCGACCGACGGGGTGCCCGCCGCCTCGTCACGACCACCGCGACGACGACCGCCGCGACGACGACGGCGGCGACGGCCCCCGTCCTCGCCCGCTGCGGCGTCGGACTCGCGCTCGTCGGACTCGTCCTCGTCCTCGACCGGCTCGGGCTCGCGCGCGACCGGCGGCGGCGCCGCGTGCCGCGGCGACTCCGTGCGACCGTCGCGCTCGCGCCGCGACTCGCGCCGCGACTCGCGCGGCTCGGGGCGCGCGACCGGCGCCTCGTCCCCGTCCTCGTCGCGACCCTCGTCCTCGCGGACCGAGCGTCGCATGCGCTCGACCTTCTCGAGCGCGTCACGCGCGGCGGCCTGCTCGGCCTCCTTCTTGTTGTGCCCACGCCCCTCGCCGAGCGTGCGGCGGCCCACCATGACCTCGACCATGAAGTACTTCGAGTGGTCGGGGCCCACCTCGCTGCGGATGCGGTACGAGGGATGGGTGCGGAACGTGGTCTGCACGTACTCCTGCAGATGGCTCTTGTAGTTCGTGTGGCGCTTGTCCGACGAGATGGCGTCGGACTCCGAGAGCAGGTGCTTGTGGATGAACGTGCGCGCCGCCTCGAAACCCTGGTCGAGGTAGATCGCCCCCAGCACCGACTCGAACGCGTCGGCGAGGATGGACAAGCGCTGGCGGCCGCCCGACTCCACCTCGGAGTGGCTCATGAGCACGAACCGCCCCAGCCCCATGCGCAGCGCGCGCCGGGACAGGATGGCCTTCGAGACGAGCAGCGACTTCACCTTGGTGAGGTGCCCCTCGTGCTCGTCGGGGTGACGGCGGTACAGGAACTCGCTCGTCACGAGCCCGAGCACCGAGTCCCCGAGGAACTCGAGACGCTCGTTGGACTCGCGCGGGCCCATGCCGGTCACGCTCAGGTACGAACGGTGCGTGAGCGCCAGCTTGAGCAGCGCGAGGTCGCGGAACGGGATGCCGAAGTGGTGTCAGAACTCAGCCATCACGCGCTGTTCCTGCGCGTTGAGTGCCTGCTCGCGACTGGGTGCCGACCGTTCGCCCCCGAACAGCGAGCGCAGCCAGCCCCAGAACGAGCGCTTCGGCTCCATGACCTCGGGGGCCGGACGGGTCCGACGACGACCCCGCCCCCCGCGCCGGCGACTGCGGGCCCTTACGAGACGGCCCTCATCACCAGACTGACGTTGTGTCCGCCGAACCCAAAGGAGTTCGACATCACGGCCTTCAACTTCGCGTTCCGGGCCGTGTTCGGAACCAGATCGAGATCGCATTGGGGATCCGGTGTTTCCAGATTGATGGTGGGTGGCACGACCCCCCGCTGCAAGGCGAGCGCGCAGATGACGGCCTCGAGGCCGCCGGCGGCGCCGAGCAGGTGCCCGGTCATGGACTTGGTGGAACCCATCCAGAGGCGGTGGGCATGGTCCGCGAAGACCGCCTTCACCGCGTTCACCTCGATGGGGTCACCTGCCGGGGTGGAGGTACCGTGGGCGTTGACGTACCCCACCTCGTCCAACGCCATGCCGGCGTCCGCGAGCGCGCGCTTCATGGCGCGAGCCGCGCCCTCGCCGTCGAGGCAAGGGGAGGTGATGTGGTACGCGTCGCCCGAGGCGCCGTAGCCCGCGAGCTCGCAGATCGGCTGGGCGCCACGCGCCTTCGCGTGGGCCTCCGTCTCGAGCACGAGGATGCCGGCTCCCTCGCCGATCACGAAACCGTCCCGTCCGACGTCGAACGGGCGGCTCGCGCGCTGGGGATCGTCGTTACGAGTGGAGAGTGCGCGCATGTTGCCGAAGCCCGCCACCGCCATGGGCGTGATGCTGGCCTCGGCGCCCCCGCACACGATGACGTCGGCATCGCCGGCCCGGAGCAGTCGCAGCGCCTCGCCGATGGCGTGGGCGCCGGACGCACAGGCGGACACCGTGCCGAAGTTCGGACCCTTGAGCCCGAACGTGATCGACACCTGCCCCGCGGCCATGTCCGAGATCATCATGGGGATGAAGAACGGGCTGACCCGACGGTGGCCCTTCTGCAGGAGCGCCGCATGCTGCTCCTCGAAGGTCTCCATGCCGCCGATGCCGCTGCCCACGACCACGCCGATACGCTCGGGATCGGGACGCGAGTCCCCGAGGCCCGCCGACCGCAGCGCCTCATGGGCGGCCACGACCGCGAACTGGACGAAGCGGTCCATCCGCTTCGCCTCCTTGCGGTCGAGCACACCCTCGAACGAGAAGTCCTTCACCTCGCATGCGAAGCGCGTCTCGTAGTCGGACGCGTCGAATCGCGTGATGGGTCCGGCGCCGGACCTGCCGTTCACCAGGCTCTGCCAGCAGTCCTCGACGTTGTTCCCGACCGGCGAGACCACTCCCGCTCCGGTCACGAACACGCGTGGGGCGTTGCCGTTCATGTGTCGCATCTCTCCTTGTGGGTGCGGGGCCCGAGCGGGCCGTGTCCCCGCGCCGACGACGCCATTCCGGCGGCGGCGCGGGAACCCGGTCCCCTCTCGCGGCCCTGCGGGGTCACTGGGCCGAACGCTGCTTCAGGTAGTTGAGCGCATCGCCGACGGACTTGAGCTTGTCCGCGTCCTCGTCGGGGATCTCGACGCCGAACTCCTCCTCGAGCGCCATCACCAACTCGACCGTGTCGAGCGAGTCCGCGTTCAGGTCCTCGATGAACTTCGCCTCGGGCACGACCTTCGAGATCTCGACCTCGAGTTCGCGCGCGATGATCTCCTTGACCTTCGCCTCGTCGATTGCCATGGGACTGTTCCCTCCTGGGTTGGGTTACGGTACTGCGTTCACTCCATGACCATGCCGCCGTCCACCGTCCAGGTCTGGCCGGTGACGTATCCCGCACGCGGGGACGCGAGGAACGCGATGACCTCCGCGACCTCCTCGGGATCGCCGAGACGGCCCAGCGGGACGCGGGCCTTGAGATCGGCCTGCACGTTCTCGGGCAGGACCGCCGTCATGTCGGTGGCGATGAAGCCCGGGCAGACGGCGTTCACCGTGACGCCGCGCGACGCGAGCTCGCGCGCGAGCGACTTGGTGAGTCCGAGCAGGCCGGCCTTGCTGGCACAGTAGTTGGCCTGGCCGGCGTTGCCCATGAGCGCCACCACCGAAGACAGGTTCACGATGCGGCCCGAGCGGGCCTTCATCATGGGACGCGCGACCGCGCGGCAGCAACGGAACGCGCCGGTGAGGTTCGTGTTCAGCACCTCGCTCCACTGCTCGTCGCTCATGCGCATGAACAACCCGTCGCGCGTGAGGCCGGCGTTGTTCACGAGCACGTCCACGCGTCCGAGCGCGGCGAGCGCCTGCCCGAAGGCGGCCTCGACCGACTCGGTGCTGGAGATGTCGGTGGCGAACGCGTGCGCCACGCCACCCTCGGCGCGGATCGCGGCCGCGGCCTCCTCGGCGCGCGCCACGTTGCGCGCGAAGATCGCCACGGTCGCCCCGCGCGCCGCGAGCAGGCGCGAGACCGCGAGCCCGATGCCCGTGGCCCCGCCGGTCACGAACGCGACCTGCGACTCGAAATCGCGTGCAGGCGTGCCGCTCATGCCGTCCTCCCGACCCCTTCGAGCGCGGCGCGCGTCGCGGCCAGGCTCTCGGGGTCCTCGATGTTCCAACTCGTCGCGGCCGGGTCGAGGGTGCGTAGCAGACCGCGCAGCACCTTGCCCGTACCCAACTCCACGAAGCCCTCGACGCCCTCGCTGCGCAGGAGCCGCATGGACTCCTCCCAGCGCACGCTCGCGAGCAGCTGCTCCTCGAGCGCAGCGCGGATCTCGTCGGCGCGCACGACCGGTCGCGCCCAGGCGTTGCTCACGACCGGGCAGCGCGCGTCGCGAAGGGTCACCGCGGCCAGCGCCTCGCGCAGACCGGCGGCGGCCGGGGCCATGAGCGGTGAGTGGAACGCGCCACTCACCTCGAGCTTGATGGCGCGCTTCGCACCGCGCGCCTTGGCGCGCTCGCACGCCGCGTCCACGGCGGCGGGCTCGCCCGAGATCACGACCTGGCCGGGCGCGTTGAGGTTGGCGGCGCGCACCACACCGGCGGAGGCGGCTTCGGCGCACGCGGCCTCGACCTCGGCCGCACCCAGCCCGAGCACCGCGGCCATGGCACCGGGGTTCGCGAGCCCGGCCTCGTACATGAGCTCACCACGACGACGCGTGAGCATGAGCGCGTCCTCGAACGACAGCGCACCCGCGGCCACGCACGCCGAGTACTCGCCGAGGCTGTGGCCCGCGACGAAGTCCGGCTTCACGCCCGCGGCATCGAGCAGCCGCCACGCCGCCACGCTGTGCGTGAGCAGCGCGGGCTGCGTGTTCTTGCTCTTCTTGAGGTCCTCGGCCGGACCGTTCCAGCACAACTCGGTGAGCCCGAAGCCCAGCACGCGGTCGGCGGTCGCGAACGCCTCGCGCGCCTCGGGGAACGCTTCGGCGAGGGCCTTGCCCATTCCGACGGCCTGCGCGCCCTGACCCGGGAAGAGGAATGCCAGTCTCACGCCACGGTCTCCTGTTCGGCGGCCTGCTCGGTGACCGCACGCGCGACCGCCTCCGCGGGGATCGTCCACGTCATGGTGGCCGCGCCCCACGTGGCGCCGCCGCCGAAGGCCGCGATGCCGAGCTTGTCGCCCCTCTTGAGGCGGCCGCTCCGCACGCACTCGTCGAGCGCGATCGGGATGCTGGCCGACGACGTGTTCCCGTAACGGTCGATGTTCACGTACACCTTCTCGGGCGGCAGCCCGAGTCGCTCGCGCACGGCCTCGATGATGCGCAGGTTGGCCTGGTGCGGGATGAGCAGGTCGATCGCCGACGGGTCCCAGCCCGCACCCTCGGCACAGCGCCGCGTCGCGTCCTCCATGCTGCGGACCGCGAACGGGTAGAGCTTCTTGCCCTGCATGCGGATGTAGTGCTCGCGCGCCTGCACGGTCGCGTCGCACGCGGGGTTGCGCGAGATCCCGGCGGGCACCTCGAGCACCTCGCCCAGTTCGCCGTCGGAGTGCATGTCGATCGCGTGCAGGCCCACGCCGGGCTCGCACGCCTGCAGCACGGCCGCGCCGGCGCCGTCGCCGAACAGCACGCAGGTGTTGCGGTCGGTGTAGTCCACGATGCGCGACAGCGTCTCGACGCCCACCACGAGCACGGTGTTCGCCACCCCGGCGCCCACGAGACCGCGCGCGAGGCCGATGCCGTACACGAAGCCCGTGCAGGCGGCGAACATGTCGTAGGCCGCGGCGCGCGTGGCCCCGAGCTTCTGCTGCAGCGTGCAACCGCACGACGGCAGGATGCGATCGGGCGTGGTCGTGGCGAGCACGATCTGGTCCACCTGCCCGGGCTCGAGGCCGGCCATGGCGAGCGCGCGCCGCGAAGCGATGAGCGCGAGGTCGCTCGAGGCCTGGTCGGGCGCCGCGATACGCCGCTGGCGGATGCCGGTGCGCTCGACGATCCACTCGTCGTTCGTCTCGACCATGCGGGCGAGGTCGTCGTTCGTGAGGACACGATCGGGCACGTACATGCCCGTACCGGTGATGGTGGTGCCCCGGATGCCGTCAGGCCGCGGAGTCATGGTCGGAACGGATCTCCTCACGGATGTGTTCGTTGACCTTCTGCTCCACGAACGTGGTGAGCGTGCGGCTCGCGCCGCGGAACGCGCGCGCGTTGCTCGAACCGTGTCCGATGAAGCACACGCCGTTGACGCCGAGCAGGGGCGCGGCGCCGTACTCCTGCCAATCGATGCGTGCGCGCAGACGATCGAGCGCACCCTTCATGAACAGCGCGCCGAACATCGCGAGCGGGTCGCGCTTGACCTCGTCGCGTACCGAGCGCCCCAGGAAGGTGGCCGCGCTCTCGGCGGTCTTGAGCAGCACGTTGCCGGTGAAGCCGTCGGTCACGATGACGTCGCAGGTACCCTTGAACAGGTCGCGCCCCTCGACCGGACCGATGAAGTTCATGTGACGGGCCGCCTTGAGCAGCGGCAGCGTCTCCTGCACGAGCGCGTTGCCCTTGCTCTCCTCCTCGCCGATCGAGAGCAGACCCACGCGCACGTCGTTGCGCCCGAGCAGGAAGCGGGCGTAGCACGCGCCCATGTGCGCGAACTGCACGAGCCACGGCGCCTTCACCTCGGCGTTGGCGCCGACGTCGAGCACCACGGTGCCGTGCGCCACGTTCGGGAAGAACGCGGCGAGCGCGGGCCGCGACACACCCTCGAGCCGGCCCAGACCGAGCAGGGCGCTGGCCACCACCGCGCCGGTGTTGCCGGCGCTGAAGATGGCGTCGAGCTCGCCCTCCTTGTGCAGGCGGGTGAGCACGCCGAGCGAGGTGTCGGCCTTGCGTGCGGCGGCGGCGGCCTTGGCGGCCATGTCCACCTTGCCGGCGGCATGGACGATGGTCACGGCGGACTCGTCCACCCGGGCACGGCGCAGCGAGGCACGGATCGCGGCCTCGTCCCCGACGAGGGTGAGCCGGAACCGACCCGGCCACTCCCGCAGGGCGAGCGCGGCGCCCTCGGCCACGGGATCCGGGCCGAAGTCGCCTCCCATCGCATCAATCCCGATGCGCGGGATCGAGGTCATGTGTGACGTCGTCCGTCGCTAGACTTCGCGCGACGGGCCGACCTGTTCGCCCTTGTAGTAGCCGCAGCTGCCGCAGATACGGTGCGGGATCTGGGGCGAACCGCAGTGGTCGCACTTCGACAGCACCGGCTTGCCCAGCTTCCAGTGGGTGCGCCGCTTCTTGCCGCGCGTGTGCGAATGACGTCGCTTCGGAACCGCCATGACGACTCGACCTCCTGAGAACGGACCTTGCCCCGGGCGGGTTCAGTCGTCGCTCGCGGCCGCGCATCCGCACGGCCCCAACGACAACTCGGCACCACACCTCGGGCACAGGCCCGGACAATCCTCCCGACAGCGGGGAGTGATCGGTAGTTCCAGCAGCAGGGCCTCGCGAACCGCTTCGCGCAGGTCCAACCGCCGTCCATCGTGGAACAACATGAATGCGTCACGCTCGAGTTGGTCCTGCTCCTGACGCGAGGTACGACCGGAACGTTCCGCATAGATCTCGAGCGGCACGTCGAGCGGGAGGTCGAACTCCCGCAGACAACGCACGCACTCCAGATGCGCCCGCGTTCCCACCCTGCCTCGGACCGTCACCCGCTCGCCCGACTTCTCGACCGTGAACGAGCCGCGAACATGTTCGCGCCATTCGGGTTGCGAGAGCCCGACGTCGGATGCCGAGCCCTCGGCCTGCACCCGGTCCATGCCCGGGAGAAGGGTCGCGAGATCGAGGATGAATCCGGTCATACGGACGGAGGCGGACCCAGCGGCCCACCCCTCAAGCGGCGGAAAACTAGCACAGGCCCTCCGGCAGCGTCCACCCGGACGGGGCCGGACGGGAGAAGAGGGACGGGGCGCCCGGACCTGGGCGCCCCGCCATTCACCTACTGGGGAAGTTAGTGCGAGAGCGCCGCAACCCCAAAGAACAACTTCACTTCCCGCTCCGCCGACGGCAGGCTGTCGGAGGCGTGGACCGAGTTCCGGCCCTTCGACTCGGCGTACAGCTTGCGGATGGTGCCCTCGGCCGCGGCGGCCGGGTCGGTCGCCCCGATCACCTCGCGGAGCTTCGCGACCGCGTTCTCACGCTCGAGGCAGCAGAGCATCACCGGGGCCGAGGTCATGAAGTCCACCAGCTCCGGGAAGAAGCCCTTGCCGACGTGCTCGGCGTAGAACTCGTTGCACTGCTCGCGGGTGAGGCGGGCGTAGCGCGCCTCGACCAGCTTGAAGCCCTTGTCCTCGACGTGGGCGAGGATCTTGCCGACCAGGTTCCGGGTGGTGGCGTCCGGCTTGACGATGAACAGGGTGCGTTCGACGGCCACTTGGACCTCCTTGCGGCGGCCTCTCGGGGCGCCGCGGATGTGGGGAAGAACCGCCCCGGGACGGGGACGGCGGGACCTCTCCTACTTCTTGCGGGCCGGCCCCTTGGCCGGGTGCTTCGGGGCGACGGCCTTGCGGGCCGGGGCGTTGGACTTGCGGGCGGGCTTGGCCTTCGCGGCCTTCGCCGACTTGGCGGGCTTGCGGGCCGCGACCTTCGCCTGACCGGACTTCGCCGCGGCCTTCGCGACCTTGGCGGCCTTCGCGGGCGAGCCGTTGCGACGCGCGCGGCGGCGCTGGAGCAGTTCGGCGACCAGCGCCGGGATCTCGGACGGGATACGCGCGACGCGCACCCCCACCGCCTCGAACGCGGCGATCTTCTCGGCCGCGGTGCCGGTGCCACCCGAGATGATCGCACCCGCGTGGCCCATGCGCTTGCCCGGGGGCGCGGTCTGGCCGGCGATGAACGCCACCACCGGCTTCGAGACGTGCCGCTTGATGAACTGCGCGGCCTGCTCCTCGGCGTTGCCGCCGATCTCGCCCATGAGGACGATCGCCTCGGTCTTGGGGTCGGCCTCGAACAGCGTGAGCGCGTCGATGAAGTCGGTGCCGATCACGGGGTCGCCGCCGATGCCGAGGCAGGTGGTCTGCCCGAGGCCCTGGTCGGTGAGCTGCTTCACGACCTCGTAGGTGAGCGTGCCGCTCTTGCTCACCACGCCCACCGGCCCCGGCGTGCAGATGTGGCCGGGCAGGATGCCGACCTTCGCCTGCCCGGGCGAGATGAGGCCGGGGCAGTTCGGGCCGATCAGTCGCGGGCGCCCGAGCGGGTTCGACTCGCCACGCAGGGCGAGCACCTTGTGGTAGGCCGCGAGCGTGTCGCGCACCGGCACACCCTCGGTGATGCACACGATCAGGCTGATGCCGGCATCGGCGGCCTCGTGGATGGCGTCGGCCGCGAACGGGGCCGGGACGTAGATGACCGAGGCGTTGGCCTTGGTCGCGGCCACGGCCTCGGCGACCGAGTCGAACACGGGCACGCCGTGCATCTCGGTGCCGCCCTTGCCGGGCGTGACGCCCGCCACGACCTTGGTGCCGTAGGCGATCATCTGCTGGGTGTGGAACGCGCCGTCGCGGCCCGTGATGCCCTGCACGATGAGACGGGTGTTGCGGTCGATCAGGATGCTCACGCGCCCACCTCCTGCGCCTTCTCGATGACCATGCGCACGGCCTCGTCCATGCTGGTGGTCGCGCCGAGCCCGAAGTCGCTGAGGATCTGGCGGGCCCGCTCCTCGTTGGTGCCGGTCAGTCGGATGACGAGGGGCACCGGCAGGGGCGACGTCCGGAGCGAGGTGACGATGCCGTTCGCGACGTCGTCGCAGCGCGTGATGCCGCCGAAGATGTTGAACAGGATGGCGCGCACGTGGCTGTCGCCGGTGATGATGCGCAGCGCCGCGGTCACCTTCTCGGGGTTCGACGACCCGCCGATGTCGAGGAAGTTCGCGGGCTCGCCACCGTAGTGCTTGATGAGGTCCATGGTCGCCATCGCCAGCCCGGCGCCGTTCACGATGCAGCCGATATCGCCGTCGAGCTTGACGTACGACAGGCCCTTCTCGCGCGCCAGCCGCGCCCCGGCCGTCTCCTCGGCGGGGTCACGCCACGGCTCCCACTCGGGATGCCGGAACTCGGCGTTGTCGTCGAGCACGACCTTGGCGTCGAGCGCGATGACCTTGCCCTCGGGCGTCACGGCGAGCGGGTTGATCTCGGCCAGCGAGCAGTCGCCGTCCATGAACACCCGGTACAGGCGCATCAGGATGTCGGCGGCCTGCGCGGCCTGCTTGGCGTCGGGGAACAGCGGACGCATGAGGTTGCGCGCCATGTACGGGCGCATGCCCTCGAGCGGCACGTGCGCCTTCACGATGCGCTCGGGCGTCTTGTGCGCGACCTCCTCGATGTCCACGCCGCCTTCCGACGACAGCATGACGAGCGGCGCCTTGCGCTCACGGTCCATGACGATCGCGCAGTAGTACTCCTTGGCGATGTCGGCCGCCTGCGCGACCAGCACCTTGCGCACCGGCAGGCCCTTGATGGTGAGCGCGAGGATGTCGCGCGCCTTCTCGTACGCCTCGTCGGGCGTGTGCGCCAGCTTCACGCCGCCGGCCTTGCCGCGACCGCCGGCCTGGACCTGCGCCTTGATCACGACCGTGCCACCGATCGAGGCCGCGACCTCGCGCGCCTCCTCGGGCGTGCTCGCGACCCGGCCCGGCAGCACCGGCAGTCCGTGGCGGGCGAACAGCTCCTTGCCCTGGTACTCGTGCAGGTTCATGGATCCTCACGCCGCGGGCCGTGTGGCCCGCTCGGGTCAGTTGTTGTCGATCTGCGCCCGCTGGACCTTGCCGCTGAAGTCCACGTACAGGCTCTTCCACTCGGTGAAGGCGTCGAGCATGGTGTGACCGGCCTCGCGGTGCCCGTTGCCGGTGCCGCGCGTGCCGCCGAACGGCAGGTGCGTCTCGGCGCCGGTCGTGCCGTGGTTCACGTACACGATGCCGGTCGTGAGGTCGCGCATGGCGGTGAAGGCGGCGTTCACGTCGGCGGTGAAGATGGCCGACGACAGGCCGAACGGCGTGTCGTTGTTGACCGCGATCGCCTCGTCGAGCGACCGCACCGGCAGGAAGCCGACGACGGGGCCGAAGATCTCCTCCTGCGCCACGCGCATGCCGGGCTTCACGCCCGTCAGCACGGTCGGCTCGAAGAAGAAGCCGCGGTCGAGTGCGCCGCCCGAGGCGCGCACGCCACCGGTGGCGACCTTCACGCCCTCCTCCGCGGCGACCTTCATGTAGCCCGAGACGCGCTCGAGCTGCTTGGCGTTGACGAGCGGGCCCATCTGCACGCCGTCCTGCAGCCCGTCGCCGAGCTTGAGCTGCTGGGCGCGGCGCACGACCTCCTCGACGAGCCGGTCGTGCACGCGCTCGTGCACGATGACGCGGCTGGTGGCGGTGCAGCGCTGCCCGGTGGTCCCGAACGCGCCCCACGCGATGGCGTCGGCCGCCAGCGACAGGTCGGCATCGTCCATCACGATGACGCCGTTCTTCCCGCCCATCTCGAGCGAGACCCGCTTGCCGAGCCGCGAGCACTCGGTGGCGATGCTCGCACCCACCGCGTTCGAGCCGGTGAACGAGACCACGTCCACGCCCGCGTGCTGCACCATGGGCCAGCCCACGTTGGCGCCGTTGCCGTGCACCACGTTGAACACGCCCGCCGGCAGGCCCAGCTCCTCGAACAGCTTCGCGAGGTGCCAGCCCATCTCGGGCGTCTCCTCGGACGGCTTGAACACCACCGTGTTGCCCGCGAGCAGCGCGGGCAGGATCTTCCAGGTCGGCACCGCGAACGGGAAGTTCCACGCGGTGATGACGCCGACCACGCCGATCGGCACGCGCACGCTCATGGCCCACTTGTTCGGCATCTCGCTCGGGGTGGTGACGCCGTACATGCGGCGCCCCTCACCGGCGGCGAGGTAGGCCATGTCCACGCCCTCCTGCACGTCGCCGCGCGTCTCGATGAGGATCTTGCCCATCTCGCGCGTCGCCGCCTGCGCCAGCATCTCCTTCTTCGAGGCGATGAGCGCGCCGAGCCGGTACAGCATCTCGCCGCGCTTGGGCGCCGGCGTGAGCTGCCACTCGCGCATGGCACCGCGCGCCGCCTTCACCGCGTCGTCGAGGTCGTCGGCCCCGGAGTCGGGGAACGAGCCCAGCGACTCGCAGGTGGCGGGGTTGAAGTTCTGGAACGTGGCACCCGAACGCGCGGGCACCCAACGACCACCGATGTAGTTGAGGAAGGTCTGGGCCATGGCCGCTCCGTGGCCCGGGTGGGAGCGTCGCGCGAGGGTCGCGCCGGACGCGGGTCCGTGACGGACCACGCACACCCGGTTGGGAAAAGGACGAGCTAGATTAGGGGGGCCACCCAACGCACGCAAGCGCGCCCCGGGCGCGCGGGCGGCGCGGCCGGACGGGCCCGGGAGCGGCCGCGACGGCGCGGGACGCGCGGTTCGCGACAGGGCCCGCGGCGCGCCGAAACGGGGCCCGGAGGTGCGGGACGCGGGGAGCGCGCACGGGGCGACGTCGGACCCCGCGGGCGGTGCGGCAGGGACGGTGCGGGACTTCGGCGGACGCGGGCGGACGCGCGGTCAGACGCCGCGGCCGGTGCGGATGCGCTCGACGAGCGTGCTGGTCGAGAGCCCCTCGCGCAGCGCGATCGTGGTGACGAGCCCGCCGCGGCCCTCCACGACCTCGCGTCCGACGATGTCGCCGACCGCGTAGTCGGCCCCCTTCACGAGCACGTCGGGCTGCACGGCCTCGATGAGCCGCAGCGGCGTGTCGTCGTCGAACGGCACCACCAGGTCCACGCACGCGAGCGCACGCAGCACCGCAGTGCGGTCCTCGAGCGTCACGATGGGGCGCGACGGGCCCTTGAGCCGCCGCACCGAGGCGTCGGTGTTCACGCCCACCACCAGCCGGTCCCCGAGTGCGCGCGCCTCCTCGAGGTACTCGACGTGGCCGCGGTGCAGCAGGTCGTAGACCCCGTTCGTGAACACGATGCGCGCCTCGCCCGCACGCCACACGGCCAGCTTCGCGGCGGCCTCGGGCGACAGTTCGAACGGCGCGCTCACGCAGCGCTGCCCGCGACCGAGGCGCGCAACTGCGCGGGCGAGCAGGTCGCGGTGCCGACCTCGCGGATCACCACACCCGCGGCGTGGTTGGCGAGGTAGCACGCCTCGGGGTAGTCGGAGCCGGCCGCGAGCGCGAGCGCGACCACGCTCACCACCGTGTCGCCCGCGCCCGTGACGTCGTACACCTCGCGCGCCACGGTCGGCAGGTGCGTGTAGCGCCCGCTGCGCTCGAACAGACTCATGCCGTCGGCGCCACGCGTCACCAGCGCGCACTCGGCGTCGAGCCGCTTCTGCAGCCCCCAGCCCACCGCCATGAGGCTGGCCTCGTCGGTGATGCGCTGCCCCATCACCCAGCCGGCCTCGTGCTGGTTGGGAGTGAGGATACTGACCCCGCGGTAAGCATCGATGTGGCTCTCCTTGGGGTCCACGCTGATCGGGATGCCCTGCGCCTTGGCGAGCCCGATCGCGGCGTCGAGCACCGGGCGGGTGATCACTCCCTTGCCGTAGTCGCTCACGATGAGCCCGTGCACCCCCGCCATCTCGCGCTCGAGCGTGGCGACGAGGTCGTCCAGCGCCGCGCCGTCCACGTCGGCGCGCGACTCCCAGTCGGCGCGCACGATCTGCTGCGAGTGCGCGATGACGCGGGTCTTCATGGTGGTGGGCCGCGACGGGTCGCGCACGATGGCGCGCGTGTCCACGCCGCGTGCGGCGAAGGCCTCGAACAGTTGCCCGGCCCGCACGTCGTCACCCACCAGCCCCACCAGCACCGGCGTGGCGCCGAGCGCGGCGAGGTTGGCGGCCACGTTGCCCGCGCCGCCGAGCGAACTGGTCTCGCGCTGCACCTCGACCACGGGCACGGGGGCCTCGGGCGAGATGCGCTCGACGCGACCCCACAGGTAGTGGTCGAGCATGAGGTCGCCGAGGACCAGGAGGCGGCGGCCGGGGAAGCGCGCGATGCGCGCCTCGAGCGCGTCGGCAGCGAACGGGGACTTGGACATGCGCGCAGGTTAGGGGCCACCCGGAGCAGGGTCAACGGAGCCAGCGCATTCCCCCTTTGACCCCCTTGCACGGCGTCCCTACGGTGCGACCGTGGCCCCTCCTCCCCATGTCGTGCCGATGCGCGACCCCGCCCCGCTCGCCGTCCTGCTCGCCGACCCCGACCTCGCCTCGCACTTCGATGCGTACGCGGGCGCAGGCGGCGCCGAACGCATGCTGGCCGAGGAGCACCTCGTGCCCGAGTCGCTGCACGTCGCGTTCGACGGCGACGCGCCCGTGGGCTTCGCGTGCGCCGTGCTGCTGCCCGGGCCGCGCCCGTGGTCGTTGGTGCGCGGAGGGGTGATCCCGTCGCACCGCCGACGCGGCATCGCGCGCGCACTGCTCGAGCACATGACGACGTGGCTGGGCACGCAGCGCGTGGTGCCCGGACTCGCCGAGGTCACGGTCGGCGCGTGGGAGCCGCACGCCGGTGTGCGCGCGCTGCTCGAACCGCTCGGGTTCCGCGCCGTGCGTACGTTCTGGCGCATGGACCGACCGCGCGGGGCGGCCGCACCCGCACCCGTCTGGCCCGTGGGCGTCACCACGCGCGAGCCCGCGGACGACGCCGACCTGGTGGCGTGGAACGACGCCTACAACGCCTCGTTCGCCGAGGCGTACCGGTTCGTGGCGGGCACGCCCGAGGAGACGCGCGCGCTCGCCGCACGCCCGGGCTTCCGGCGCGACGGCCTGCGTCTGGCGTTCCTCGACGGCCGCATCGCGGGCTTCGCCTACAACGTGCTGCACCCGGGCCGCGGCGAGGTCGCCACGCTCGGCACGCTGCCGCACGCACGCGGGCTCGGTCTGGGGCGCGCACTGCTGCGCTGGAGCGTGGATTGGCTCGAGCGCTCGGGCGAGGGTCCGGTGACGCTGCTCGTCGAGGGTGGCAACGAGAACGCGCTGCGGCTCTATCGCAGCGAGGGGTTCGTGGTGCGGCGCACGCGCGGACTGTGGGCCCGTCCGCTGGAGGTGGCGTGAACGACGAACGCGACCCGCAGCACGAGGACGCCCCCGAGGCGGGCAAGAGCTACCCGTGCTTCATGTGCCTGTGGGCGTCTCAGACGCTGTCGCTGTTCGGCTCCATGATCACGCAGTTCGCGGTCAACGTCTGGCTGGTGCGCGACCTCTACCCCGCCCCCTCGCAGAAGCCCGAGCTGGCCGTCGCACTCACCACCGTGGGGCTCGCGAGCTTCGCGCCGCTCATCATCGCCATGCCGGTGGCCGGCGCGTTCGCCGACCGCCACGACAAGAAGCGCATCCTCATGGCGAGCAACGCCGCACTCGCGCTGCTCTCCGCGCTGCTCGTCACCCTGTCGCTCACGCACGGGCTCTCGCTCGTGCCCACCGCGCTCATCCTGGTGGCGTACGCGGTGGCGACCTCGTTCCACTCGGCGGCCTTCGACAGCTCGTACGGGCTGTTCGTCTCGGACCGCAACCTGCCGCGCGCGGGCGGCCTCATGATGACGTCGCACGCCCTCGCGCAGCTGCTCGCCCCCGCGCTCGCGGCCACGCTGGTGGCCGCGCCCACGCTCATGGACCGCCCGTCGTGGCTGCCCGCCGACCTGCAGGACGGCGTGCCGTTCGCGTTCGCGGCCGACGGACTCACGTTCGTAGTGGCGCTGATCGTCGTCTGGCGGTTGCGCTTCCCGTCCGCCCCGTTCGGGCCCGCACCCACGGGAGGCATCCTCGACGGGGTGCGCGAGGGCTTCCGCTGGATCCTGTCGCGCCGTCCGTTCCACTGGCTGCTCACCACGGGCTCGTTCGCCAACCTCACGTTCGCACCGCTCCTGCTCCTGCTGCCGCTGCTCGCGCGCGACCGCGTCGCCGCGGACGCGGCCGTGCGCGGGATGCCTTACGAGGAGGTGCTCGCGATCGCCAACATCGCGGGTGGCTTCGGCGGCGTGCTCGGCGGGATCGCGGTGAGCCTTCTAGGACTGCCGCGTATGCGTCGCACGCTCATCATGGGACTGTCGCTGGTGGTGCTGGGCCTGGGCGAGGTGATCGCCGGGGTCTCGACGACGGTGTGGGGGCTGGCGCTCGGCATGTTCGTGGGCGAGTCGTTGGTGGGACCGCTCAACACCGCGTCGTACACGCTGTGGCAGACGCTCACGCCGCCCCAGATGCTGGCGCGTGCGCTCGCCACGCGCCGTTTCATCGCGCAGGGCGCGTTCCCGCTCGGGACGGCGATCTCGGGCTGGCTCGCCGTCCGTGCCGAACCGTGGGCCGTGGTGGCGGGCTCGGGGGCGTTGATGGCGGTGTTCGCGACCGTGCAGATGCTGCGGCCCGGTTTCGCGACGCTCGAGGATCGCATGCGCATCGAGGCTGGTCGCCCCGACTGATCGTGGCCGCGCTAGCGCTCGCGCGCGACGCGCACCGACTGCCGCGCCCAGACCGCGACCGTGCGCCCGTCGAGTCGTGCCGGGTGGTAACGCGTCGCGAACGCGGCCGCCACGGCGGCCTCGACCGCGAGCGAGTCCCCCGCGACCGTCACCACCTCCACGTCGCTCACCGTGCCGTCCTCGTCCACGCGCACGTCGAGCGCGATCACTCCCCCGCGCCCGCCGCGAGGCTCGGCGGGCCAGCCGCGCGCGATCGGGGGCTGGAGCCCCGCGGGCGGCCTCGTCGCCTCGAGTGGCACGTCGGGCGGGGGCGCGGGCGCGGCCTCGGGCGGCGCGGGATCGAGCGCGGGCGCCGGTGCGGGCTCGACGCTCAGCGGCGGGGCCTCGGCCAATCCGGCGCGCGTGCGCGCCACGCGCTCGAGCGCGAACGGCCCCGGCGCCGGGAGCGCCAGCGACACCGGGGCATCGGCGGCGATCGCGCGTGCCGACACGGAGTCGGCGGTGGCGCGTTCGGACGGACGCTCGGCAGGCGTGCAACCCGCGAGCAGGGCGAGCACGGTGACGAACGGACGGGTCGAGAGCCGGGCGGGCTTCATGCCCCGATGCTAGCCGGGGGCCACGGGCATCGCATCTGAAGCCCGACGAAGGTCCCTCTCATGCCGTCACGCGGGCGACCGAGACTCGCGGTATCCCCCATGACTCCACGGAGGGAGCCCTGCCATGTCCATCGCCGCCCTGTCCGGCCTCGGCACGATGCTGTCCGGAGTGCGGATCCCCCACTCCGCACCGCCCACAGCGCCCAGCATCCCGTCTCGAGGGGGTCCGCACAGCGACCCGACCGCGCTCGCCGCACGACTCCTCGGGGACGCCGCCGGCGGGACGCTCGCCCCGGCCACGACCGGCGTGGGACGTTGGCTCGACGTGCGGGCCAAGCAGGTGAGCGTGTCGGAGGACACCTCGCTCACCATCCGCACGGCCGAGGGCGACACGGTGACCCTCACCTCCCACACCGAGATGGAGTCGTTGAAGGCCCGACTCACCTACGGGCCCGGCGATGCCCCCGGCGCGGACGAACACGGGGACGACGACGGTGTCGAAGGCGCCACGAACGTGCGGCTGCGCGAACTGCGGCTCGACCGCAGCGTCACGCTGTCGGTGCAGGGCGATCTCTCGGACGAGGAACTCGCCGACATCCGCGAACTCGTCGAGCGTCTGGGCGACACGCTCCATGATGCGGGGCATGACGACGATCACGAAGGCACGCGCTCGCTCGTGCGTCTGTCCACGGAAGGATTCGACTCGCTCGCGGGCTTCGAACTGCACGCCGAGCGCACGGTGGAGGTGACGCGCGTTCATGTGCGACGGCTCGCACCGCCGACGCCCTCGGGCACGAACCCGCCCGCACCATCACAGCCTGCGCCTCGACCGTTGGAGACGGCGAGTCCGCTCGTGGGATCGGAGGACGCGAACGGACCGCCCCCGCTCCCGTCGCGCCCCGAGGCGGGCCCGGCCTGGAGTCTGGCACTCCCGCGCACGGACTCGCGCTCGACGCTGGACCTGTGGTTCGCGCGTCCCGCGGGTGCGATGGCGCAGAGCGTTTGAAACCGCGCGTTGTGCGGCGGGCGCGCGACGACTAGTTTGTCGTCATGCCCACGACCTCCCGCAAGCGCGTGCTCGCCACGATCCGAGGGGACGCCACCGACCGGCCGCCGATCTCGTTCTGGGGCCACGTGTACGACCGCGAGTCGAGCGCCGAGGACCTCGTCGCGCACACGCTCGAGCGCTGGCAGCGCCATCGCTGGGACTGGGTGAAGCTCAACCCGCGCAAGCACTACCACGTCGAACCGTGGGGGGTGCGCTACGACTACTCGGGCGTGCCCGCGGGCAAGCCCGTGGTGGCCGACTACCCGGTGCGCACGCCCGCCGACTGGGACGCCATCGGCGAGGTCGCAGCCGACGCCGGTGCGCTCGGCGAGCAGTTGGAGGCGGTGCGCATGCTGCGCTCGCGTCTGCCCGCCGAGGTGCCGCTGCTGCAGACCGTGTTCACGCCGATCGCCATCCTCGCCGAGCTCACCGAACCGCCCGAGAGCCTGCGCGACCTGCTCGACGCCGAGCCCGAGCGCGTGGCGCGCGCACTCGAGGCGGTGACGCGCACGTTCGAGCGCTACGTGACCGAGGTCATGCGCGCGGGTGCCGACGGCCTCTACCTCGCCACGGTGGACTGGGGCTCGCGCGCGTTCGTCACGCCCGAGCAGTTGCGCCGCTGGTCGCGTCCCTACGACCTGCGCCTGCTCGCCGCCGCCGGTGCATCGCCGTTCCACACCGTGCACGTCTGCAAGGGCGACGCGCGCGTGAGCGAGTTCGCCGACTACCCGGTGGGCGCGTTCTCGTGGGACGCGTCGGCCCCGGGCAACCCCACGCTGGCCGAGGGCCTGGCGCGCGTGCGCGGTGCGGTCGTGGGCGGCATCGGGCACGAGACCGACCTGCAGCACGGCCCGGGCGCGGTGCTCGCCGCCTACCGCCGCGGCCTCGCCGCGACCGGTGGTCGGCGCTGGATGGTGGCCCCGGGCTGCTCGATGCCACCCGCGACCCCCGACGAGACGCTCGCCGCGCTACGCGCCGAGGTCGAGCGGGGCCCGGGCGCGGCATGACCGACCTGAACCCGCAGCGCGAGCAGATGGCGCACGAGTCCATGGTGCGCACGCTCGCCGCGCAGTTCGAGGCGATCTGGCCGCAGGAGCGCCCGCTCGTGGAACGTCACAGGCTGAGCGGCGCGGTGCGCGTGCTCGACGCCGGCTGCGGCACGGGCGAAGCGTGCGGCGCACTCGCCACGATGTGGCCCGAGGGCGCCGTGCTCGGCATCGACGTGCTCGACGGTCCGCTCGCCATCGCACGCGAGCGCCACGCCGACCTCGGTGCGCGTGTGCGATTCGAGACCCGCAGCATCTTCGAGACCGGCCTGCCGGACGCGTCGTTCGACCTCACCGTGTGCCGCCACGTGCTGCAGAGCGTGCCGTTCCCCGAGCGTGCGCTCGCCGAGCTCGTGCGCGTGACGCGCCCGGGCGGCGTGGTGCACACCATCGCCGAGGACTACGACCTACTGCACTTCCCGCCCGGAGGCGCGCGCGACCCGCGCGACTTCTGGCACCTGGTGGTGCCCGCGCTCTCGGCGCAGGGCGGCTTCGACCTGCGCCTCGGGCGGCGTGCGGTGCCGATGCTGCGAGCGGCCGGGCTCGAGGACGTGCGCCTCGACCTCGTCGTGGTGGACACCGAGCGCGTCGCGCGCGCGACGTTCGAGCGCATCCTCGAGGCGTGGTGCGACGGCTACGCCGAGTTGAGCGCGGGGGCGATCGGCTGGACCGTGGACGACGTGCGCGCCGCCTACGACGCCATGCGCAGCGCGGTGCGCGGGCCCGACACCTACGCGGCGTGGTTCGTGCCGGTGGTGAGCGGGCGCGTGCCGGAGCGCTGACCGCTCACGCCGCGCGCCGCCGCCCCTCGGGCGTGAACAGCGTCGCGAGTGTGTGCTCCACGTCCTCGAACGAGAACGGCTTGGGCAGGACCAGGTCCACGCCGCGCGAGTGCGTGGCCTCCTCCTCGAGCTGGAAGCCCCACCCCGAGACGAGCACGACCGCGCACTCGGGCGACTTGGCCTTGACGGCGGCGGCGAGATCCCAACCGTTCACCTCGGGCATGCCGAGGTCGGTGAACACGAGGTCGAACGTGTGCGCGCGCAGCGCCTCGATCGCCTCGGGTCCACCGAGCGCGGGGACGAAGTAGTGCCCGAGGACGCGCAAGATCCCGGTGAGCAACAAGAAGACAGACTCCTCGTCGTCTGTCGCGAG